>NZ_VKJP01000114.1 GCF_007280575.1 Streptomyces benahoarensis | reverse complement strand
GGGTTACACACACGGGAGCGGAACGAGCAACGGAATAGGTCGCTCGTTCACAGCGTCCTCGCTGTGTGTGCCACCGTCACCCAGTGGGTGCGGTGGGCTTTCAAAGGAACCTCGTCCCAGCGTGATGCTGGAGACGGGGTATCAACATATTTGGCGTTGACTTTTGGCACGCTGTTGAGTTCTCAAGGAACGGACGCTTCCTTTGTGCCTGTTTCACCAGGCTCTCCGGGCGCTTCCCTTCGGTCTTGCGTTTCCGACTCTATCAGATCCTTTCGGCCCTGATTTTCGCCGGTGCGGTCCGGCCTTTCGGCCTTTCCGCGGTTCCCACCTTACCAGATCCGCTGGGCGTTTCTGGCCCCCTGTTGGAGCGGGGTTGGCCTTCTTGCTTTCGCTTTCCGGCCTTTCCGACTCTATCAGATCCGATTCGCTGCCGTTTCCGGTCCGAATTCATTTCCGATTACCCGTCGGAGGGGTTTGCCTCGGTCCGCTTGCTTTCGTTTGCGGCGCCTTAGCGTGGTCACTACATTAGCGGCTTTCCCGGGTAACTCATAATCGAGCAACGCGGTCGAATTTCGGCAACGCGAAAGTGACCCCGTTTGGGGAATCGAGCTTCAGTAGTGGTGGTGCCACTGACCGGCTGCGCAGATAGCGCTGCCCATCTCCAGCGGCTCGGGCCACGTTAGACGTTCGGAGTCACCGAGTCAAGGAGCTGCGGTGCGGGTCACATGGCCTTGGCGATGCGGCGCCGCGGGACATGCGGGCGGTAGCGGCTGACCGTCGGCTCGCCCTCGATCCAGTAGCGCCACGGATGCGCCGCACCGTCGCCGCCCACCCCCGTGCGGGGGCCTCTCCGTACGTGCTCCGGGGCGGGCGGGCGACCGTGGAGGACGGTGAGGGGGGCGCCGGGGCCGGTGCAGAGGTCGGTGCCGTCGAGGGTGCGGTCGATGTCGAGGGCCGTGGCGAGGCGGGCCGGGCCCTGGGCCAGTTCGTGGGGGCGGCGGGCCTTGGGGCGGCGGGCCCGGGCCAGCTCCGTACCCGTGAGGACCTCACCGGCACGCAGCAGGACCCCGCTCGCGTGGTGCTCGGGGCCGCAGACGACATTGAGGCTGAACCACATGCCGTAGATGAAATAGACGTACGCGTGGCCGGGCGGGCCGAACATCGAGGCGTTGCGCGGGGTGCGGCCCCGGTAGGCGTGCGAGCCGGGGTCGCGTTCGCCGGCGTATGCCTCCACCTCGGTGAGGCGCAGTTCGATCGGGCCGTCCGGGGTGGTGCGCACAAGGGTGCGGCCAAGGAGATCGGGGGCGACCTCCAGGACGGGACGGTCGAAGAAGGCGTGCGTGAGCGGCATACGTTCCGGTACGTCGGTCATGTGGGCCCAGAGTAGTGCAGTCAAGAGGGGGGGCGACGTGGCGCGGGCGGGCGCCCTTGGGAGGCTGGGGCGCGGGAACCGGCGGCCGCCGGTTCCCGTTGGTAGCAGGCGAGCCGTGAGCACGGCGGCCGGAGCGAGGTCAGGCGTCGGGCCTGGGGAGGACGGACATGGGGTTCAAGAAGCTGCTGGCGAGCTTGGGGGCCGGAGGCGCGTCGGTGGAGACGGTTCTCTTCGAGGAGAACGTCGTGCCCGGTGGCGTCGTCCAGGGTGAGGTGCGGATCCAGGGCGGGTCGGTGACCCAGGACATCCAGGGGCTGTCGGTCGGATTGCAGGCGCGCGTCGAGGTGGAAAGCGGCGACGAGGAATACAAGCGCAACGTCGAATTCACTTCGGTGCAGCTCGGCGGGGCGTTCCAGGTGCAGGCCGGTGCCGCGCACACCGTGCCGTTCGGGTTGGAGATTCCCTGGGAGACGCCGATCACCACGTTCCTCGGGCAGCATCTGCGCGGGATGAGCGTGGGGGTGACGACGGAGCTGGCCATCGCGCGGGCGGTGGACTCCGGGGACCTCGACCCGGTGAACGTGCACCCGATTCCGGCGCAGCAGGCGATCCTGGACGCGTTCGGGCAGCTGGGATTCCGCTTCAAGGCGGCCGATCTGGAGCAGGGCCACATTCGGGGGACGCGGCAGCGGCTGCCCTTCTATCAGGAGATCGAGTTCTCCGCGCCGCAGCAGTACCGCGGGCTCAACGAGGTCGAGCTGTCGTTCGTCGCAGACGACCGGGAGATGGACGTGGTGCTGGAGATGGACAAGAAGGGCGGGCTGCTCACCGACGGGTCGGACACGTATCGGTCGTTCACGGTGGGGCTGCACGACTATCAGCAGACCGATTGGGCGGGGTATCTGAACCACTGGCTGGCCGAGGTCGGCGGGAAGCGGAACTGGCTCTAACCTGGCCGGACAGGTGTCAGCAAGCGACCAGGAGGTGTCGAGGTGTCCGAGCTGAAGCGGCGGCCGCTCCCGCACGATTTCCACCCGCAGGTACCGGAGTTCACGGTGGCGAGCGACGAGGTGGCGCCGGGCGGGACGCTGGGTTCCGCGCAGGTGTACGCCGAGGGCAACCGTTCGCCGCAGCTGCGGTGGGAGGGTGCGCCCGCGAGGACGAAGAGTTACGCCGTCACCTGCTTCGATCCGGACGCGCCGACCGGCAGCGGTTTCTGGCACTGGTCGTTGTTCGACATCCCGGCGTCGGTGACGGAGCTGCCGGCGGGTGCCGGGTCCGGTGCGATGGCGGGGCTGCCCGAGGGTGCGGTACACGTCCGTAACGACTACGGGACGCAGGACTTCGGCGGTGCCGCGCCGCCGCCCGGGGACGGTCCGCACCGGTACGTCTTCACGGTGTACGCCGTCGACCAGGAGAAGCTGGGGCCCGACGGTGACGCGTCGCCCGCGGTGGTCGGCTTCAATCTGCGGTTCCACACGCTCGGGCGGGCCCAGTTGGTGGCCGAGTTCGAGGTGCCTGCGGAGGGCTGAGGCCCGTAATTGCGTTGCGCCCCGGTGTTCCTCGCACGCAGGGTGGTTCCGGTCGGTGGCTCGTTCGAGTCGCTGGGCAGCCGGTACCGCCGCGGCGGGAGCGCCGGGGCGCAGGTGTGTCGCCCCCCGTTCGCCGGGGGCCGGGCGCGTGGTGCGTCCGGTCGCCTCGCCGGTCGCCGTACGCTCCGGATCCGAGAGGTACACGGGGGTGGGATCCGGGGCGCACTCCCCCGTTCCGCGGGTGCGGCCCCTTGGGCGGGCCGTGTCCGGGATTCCGTACGTCCTTGTCGCCCGTGGTGTTCCGGGCCCTTCGCGCGCCCGAGCGCGTCGCTTTCCCTTCCCTTGTTGATTGCTCGTCATTTCCCTTGCGGCATGGGGAAATTGCGTGGTGGCGGGAAAAGCTTCCCCTGCACAGTGGAGCCACTTCGCCGCGGGGGCGAACGGGCCGGGAGGTGGGCGGAATGCGCGAGACGCTGGTGCTCAACGCGAGCTTCGAGCCGCTGTCGACGGTGACGTCACGTCGGGCCGTCGTGCTGGTGATGCAGGAGAAGGCCGTCGTCGAGCACGCGCATCCGGGGCTGCGGATCCGAGCCGCTTCGGTGGAGGTGCCGGTGCCGCAGGTGATCCGGCTCAGCCGGTACGTACGGGTGCCGTTCCGAAGATGGGCACCGTGGTCGCGGCGGGGCGTGCTGGTGCGGGATCAGCATCGGTGCGCGTACTGCGGGCGGCGGGCGACGACCGTCGATCACGTCGTACCGCGGTCGCACGGCGGCGGTGACACATGGCTGAATACCGTCGCTTCCTGTACGGAGGACAACCACCGGAAGGCGGACCGTACGCCGGAGCAGGCCGGGATGCGGCTGCTGCGGCGGCCGTTCGAGCCGACGCCCGCGCAGGCGATGCTGTCGACGCTCGGGGTGTCGGTGCGTGAGGAGTTGCCGGGGTGGGCGTCCCCGGCGGCGTGAGGCCCGGGCGGGGTGGCCGTCGCCGGTGGTCCGCGGGGTGCGGCGGCTCAGCGGACGAGCTGGACGATGGCCACCACGCCGACGATGACGATGAGGGTGCGCAGCGCGACGGGCGGCAGTCGGCGGCCGATGGTCGCGCCGATGCGGCCGCCGAGCGCGGAGCCGGTGGCGAGGAGGGCGACGGCCGTCCAGTCGAAGTGGGCGATGAAGAGAAAGAGCACCGCGGCGACGGCGTTGACGAGCAGGGTGAGGACGTTCTTGAGGGCGTTGAGCCGCTGCAGGGTCTCGTCGAGCGCCAGGCCCGCCATCGAGAGGTAGAGGACGCCCTGGGCCGCGCCGAAGTAGCCGCCGTAGACGCTGGCGAGCATCAGTCCGGTGAAGAGGACGGGGCCGCCGTGGCGGCGGGGTGTGGTGCCGTTGCGGGCCCGGCGGGCGCGGAGGGCCGCGGCGAGACGGGGCTGGATGACGACGAGGACGAGCGCGATGCCGATGAGCACGGGGACGATCGTGTCGAAGGCGTCGGACGGCAGGGCGAGCAGCAGGACCGCGCCGGCGGTGCCGCCGAGGAGGGCGGCGGTGCCGAAGAGGAGGATGCGGGAGCGCTGCCCGGTCAGTTCGCGGCGATAGCCGAAGGCGCCGCTGAGCGAACCGGGCACCAGGCCGAGGGAGTTGGAGACGTTCGCGGTGATCGGCGGGAGGCCGACGGCCAGCAGCACCGGGAAGGTGATGAGGGTGCCGGAGCCGACGATGGTGTTGATGGTCCCGGCGCCGAGGCCCGCGGCGAGGACGGCGAGTGCTTCCCATGTGGTCACGCGAGCCCCCGTATCGTGCGGTAGCGGATGCGGTCGATCATGCAACAGGGGGCGCCTTCCCGGTCCGCGTGACCGGGGAGACACCCCCTGAGGGCAGGTGGGTCAGTCGATGGGCGGTGCCTGGCGGGGCGTGGGGGACTTGGCGAGCGGGTCGCCCTTGCCGCCGCCGGGGGTGAAGTTGCCGAGCGCGCCGCCGAGGCCCTTGAGGGCGTCGCCGATCTCGCTGGGCACGATCCAGAGCTTGTTGGCGTCGCCTTCGGCGATCTTCGGGAGCATCTGGAGGTACTGGTACGACAGCAGCTTCTGGTCCGGGTCACCGGCGTGGATGGACTCGAAGACCGTACGGATCGCCTGGGCCTCACCCTCGGCGCGGAGCGCGGCGGCCTTGGACTCACCCTCGGCGCGGAGGATGGCGGACTGCTTCTCACCCTCGGCGGTGAGGATCTGGGACTGGCGGGTGCCCTCGGCCTGGAGGATGGCTGCGCGCTTGTCGCGATCGGCGCGCATCTGCTTCTCCATCGAGTCCTGGATGGAGGTGGGCGGCTCGATGGCCTTCAGCTCGACGCGGTTGACGCGGATGCCCCACTTGCCGGTGGCCTCGTCGAGGACGCCGCGGAGCGCCGCGTTGATCTCCTCGCGGGAGGTGAGGGTGCGCTCCAGGTCCATGCCGCCGATGATGTTGCGGAGCGTGGTGACGGTGAGCTGCTCGATCGCCTGGATGTAGCTGGCGACTTCGTAGGTCGCGGCGCGGGCGTCGGTGACCTGGTAGTAGATGACGGTGTCGATGTTGACGACGAGGTTGTCCTGGGTGATCACCGGCTGCGGCGGGAACGGCACGACCTGTTCGCGGAGGTCGATGCGGTTGCGGATCGAGTCGATGAACGGGACGACGATGTTGAGGCCCGCGTTGAGGGTGCGGGTGTAACGGCCGAAGCGCTCGACAATGGCGGCGCTCGCCTGGGGAATGACCTGGATCGTCTTGATGAGTGCGATGAACACGAGCACCACCAGGATGATCAGGACGATGATGATCGGTGCCACTGCGACTCCCGTGCCCTTCGTTTGATCCTCCGGCCGTGGCCGGCTTGGGTGTTGATCGAGTCTTTCAGACCCGTGGTGCGTCGTCAGCGGCTTCCGGTCAGATGACCACAACGTTTTCCGGTCAGATCACCACGGCGGTGGCGCCTTCGATCTCCACGACGTCGACCTGCGCTCCGGGTTCGTAGGCGCGGTCGCCGTCGAGGGCGCGAGCCGACCAGATTTCACCGCCGAGCTTGATGCGGCCCCCGGCGCCGTCGACGCGCTCCAGGACCGTGGCGCTCTTTCCCTTGAGTGCGTCGATGCCGGAGGCGAAGCCGGGCTGCTGCGTGAGGAGACGGTTGGCGAGGGGGCGGACGACGGCGATGAGGGCGACGGAGACCGCGGCGAAGACGAGGAACTGTATGACCGTGCCGCCACCGAGCGCTGCGGTGACGGCACTTGCGACGGCGCCGACCGCGAACATCCCGAACTCGGGCATCGCGGTCACGACGAGCGGAATTCCCAGCCCCACGGCGGCGATCAGCCACCACACCCATGCGTCCACCGCTTCATGGTAGGGCGGGGGCGCTCCGCGGGAACAGGGCGTAAAGCGTCAGGAAAGGGGCAGTCCCTGGGCGGTCCAGCGGTCGCTGCCGTTCCGCTCGACGATCAGGGGGAGGCCGAAGCAGCGGGAGAGGTTGGCCGAGGTCAGTTCGAGGTCGAGGGGACCGGCGGCCAGTACCTTGCCCTGACGGATCATCAGGACGTGGGTGAAGCCGGGGGCGATCTCCTCGACGTGGTGGGTGACCATCACCATCGAGGGGGCGTACGGGTCGCGGGCGAGGCGGCCCAGGCGGCGGACGAGGTCCTCGCGGCCACCGAGGTCGAGACCGGCGGCGGGCTCGTCGAGGAGGAGCAGCTCGGGGTCGGTCATCATGGCGCGCGCGATGAGGGTGCGCTTGCGCTCGCCCTCGGAGAGGGTGCCGAACCTCCGGTCGAGGTACTCGGTCATGCCGAGGCGGTCGAGGAAGGCGCGGGCGCGCTGCTCGTCGATGTCCTCGTAGCGCTCCTGCCAGTGGGCGGTCATGCCGTAGGCGGCGGTGAGGACGGTCTGCAGGACGGTCTGGCCGCGGGGGAGCTTGTCGGCGAGGGCGATACCGGCGATGCCGATGCGCGGGCGGAGGTCGAAGACGTCGACCTTGCCGAGGCGTTCGCCGAGGATGGTGGCGCGGCCCTTGGTGGGGAAGAGGTAGCTGGAGGCGAGGTTGAGCAGGGTGGTCTTGCCGGCGCCGTTGGGGCCGAGGATGACCCAGCGCTCCCCCTCCTTCACCGACCAGGAGACCTGGTCCACCAGAGCCCGCCCTTCGCGGACCACGGATACGTCCACCAGCTCCAGCACATCGCTCATGAGTGCCCTGTCTCCCATTGCTTCTCGGTCGTCACGTGCGCCTGCGGGCGCCTCCCCCGTGCAAACCTACGCCACTCGATGTCAGTGCCGTTCCCTAGGCTGGGGACCATGCTCGATGAACCTCGTTCGGGACGGTTGGCGGCATGGGGAAATGCCCTTTTGGCCGGACTTGTCTCGCTTGATGACGCCGCGGAGCAGATCGCGGACGACGATGCCGTGCACCGTGTGCGGGGCCTGCCGGGTGAGGCCGCGCCGGTGGGGCTGACGCTGGCGCTCGGCCGCCTGCGGGCGATGGGCGCGGTGGGGCTGCGGGTCGCGCTGCCCGCGCCGGGGCATCCGCTGGGGCTGAGCGGACCGCCGGAGTTCAACGCCCGGGCGCTGGACGCCGGGGAGGCGGTGCTGGCCACGGGCGCCGGGGTCGGCCTGGTCCCGGAGATACACCGGGCGGGCCCGGACGGCGGCGCCGGGCCGGATGTGCACCTCGAGGTGGTGTGGGAGTGCCTGCCGGTACGTGAAGCGCCGCCCGCCGATGTGCCGTCGCTCGGCGAGGCGGAGCGGGAGCTGGCGGAGGCGCTGCGGGAGGCGACCGAGGCGCTGATGCGGCTGGACGTGGCCGGTTCCGGCCCGGTGGCGCAGGCCGCGCTGGAGGCGTACCGGGCGCGGGCCGAGGCCGGGCGTCAGGTATTGGCGCCGGGGTATCCGCCGCGCGCGGTGCGGGTGCTGGAGCTGGCGCAGCGGGTGGGAGCGCTGCTCGCCATCGCGCGGAGCGCGGGCGGGGACGGCCGGGAGCACGGAAGCGCGGTCAGCTCCTCGGAGATCGCGGCCCGTACGGAGGCGCTGCGCCCGGTGGAGCGCACGGCCCGGCGGGCGCAGGTCGCGGCGTACAACGCGGCGGTGGAGGAGCGGGAGCGGTGAGGGCCGGGCGCCCGGCAGGCCGTGCCAAGCACGGCGCCGGTCGGGGGTGGCGGCGCCGTGCCGTATCGGGCATGCGTACCGGCCCGCCCGGCGTACCGGCCCGCCCGGTGGATCAGCCGCCCGGTGGATCAGCCGCCCACCCCATGGCGGACGGCCCAGAGGGCGGCCTGGGTGCGGTCGGCGAGGTCCAGCTTCATGAGGATGTTGGAGACATGGGTCTTGACGGTCTTCTCGGAGAGGACGAGCGCGCGGGCGATCTCGCGGTTGGAGCGTCCGTCGGCGATCAGGCCCAGCACCTCGCTCTCCCGCTCGGTGAGTGTGGTGCCGCGGCCCTGTCCGTTGCCGCCCTCGTCCTGGGTGAGGAGGGCGCCGGCCACCTCCGACTGGAGCAGCACATGCCCGGCGTGGACGGAGCGGATGGCGCCGGCCAGCGCCTCCGGGTCGATGTCCTTGTAGACATATCCGGCGGCCCCGGCGCGCAGGGCGGGGACGACGGTGCGCTGTTCGGTGAAGCTGGTGACGATCAGCACCCGGGCGGGGTTGGCCAGTTCACGCAGGGTGCGCAGCGCCTCGATGCCGTCCGTGCCGGGCATTTTGACGTCCATCAGGACGACGTCGGGGCGCAGCCGTTCGGCGACGGCGATGCCTTCTGTGCCGTCGGCCGCCTCGCCCACGACCTCGATGTCGTCCTGGATCTCCAGGAACGTCCGCAGACCGCGGCGGACCACCTGGTGATCGTCGACCAGCAGCACCCGGATGGTCCCGGCGCCGTCTCCGGTCTCCGTCAGCGCGTCGTCGGTGCCGGGCGCGGGGTCGCCGCCCGGGGGGACGCCGCGCCGCTCGCGGCCGTCGGCCTGTTCGTCGCGGTTGCCGATTCCGGCGTTCTCAGCCACCGGGCACCTCCATCTCTACAGCGGTGCCCTGGCCGGGCTCCGATTTCACGGTGAGTACGCCACCGACGCCGTTGGCGCGGTCGCGCATCGACACCAGCCCCAGGTGACGGCCTGCGGTCCGGACCGCTGCGGTGTCGAAGCCGCAGCCGTCGTCGGCGACCCGGAGCAGCGCGCCCTGGCCGTGCCGGGTGAGGGTGACCTCGACGTGCCCGGCGCCGCTGTGCCGCAGCGCGTTGTGCAGCGCCTCCTGGGCGACGCGGAGCAGCGCCTCCTCCTGGGAGGAGGGCAGGGCGCGAACGCCCTGGGCACCGAACGTGACGCGGGCGCTGTGGGCGCGGTCGAGGACCTGGGCCTGTGAGCGGAGGGTGGCGATCAGGCCGTCCTCGTCAAGGGCGGCGGGCCGCAGTTCGACCACCGCGGCGCGCAGCTCGTCGGCGGCCTCGGCGGCCAGCGCGGCGACCTGGTGCAGTTCGCACTTGGCACGGTCCGGGTCGCGGTCGACGAGTGCGGTGGCCGCCTGGGCGGTGAGCCGGAGGGAGAAGAGCTTCTGGGCGACGGCGTCGTGCAGCTCGTGGGCGAGGCGGGCGCGTTCCCCGGCGATGGTCAGCTCGCGGCTGCGTTCGTAGAGGCGGGCGTTGGTGAGGGCGATGGCGGCGTGCTGGGCGAGTATCCCCAGCAGGCGTTCGTCCTCGGCGGTGAAGCCACAGCCACCGGCCGGTTTGGGGCAGCGCTTGTTGGCGAGGAAGAGGGCGCCGAGGATCTCGTCGCCGTCGGCGACCGGCAGGCCCAGGAAGTCGGACATGTCCGGGTGGGCGGCGGGCCAGCCGCCGAAGCGGGGGTCCTCGCGGACGTCGGCGAGGCGCTCGGGGGTGGCGTGGTGGAGCATCGCGGCGAGGATGCCGTGCTGGCGGGGCAGCGGGCCGATGGCCTTCCACTGCTCCTCGCTTACGCCGTCCACCACGAACTGGGCGAAGCCGCCGTGATCGTCGGGCACGCCGAGGGCTGCGTACTCGGCGTCGAGCAGTTCCCGGGCCGAGGCCACGATCGTCTTGAGGACGTCCCGCACCTCCAGATGCCGGCTCATCGCGAGGATCGCGCTGCTCACCGCGGGGATGCCGGCTCCCGGTCCGTTGGTCATGGCTTCACGGTACCGGCGTCCGGTGAGGGCCGTATCGGTCCGCCGCCGTGCCGGTCCTCGGTCTACGGACCTAGGGCGGACCGTGTCGATTTCCGGCGTACTGCCTATTCTTCGCACTCCATTCAAATATCACCTCATACCCCTATAACCCCTATATAGGGACATTGCGCATATAACTTCACCAATCCTCCTCTCTGCCGAGCGTGCGGATCGCGCCGAAGCCCGTGGATTCGGCGGTCCGCGCCCCGGGGAGCCGCGTCCGGTTCCAGACTCGGCGCATGACAGAAGCGGCGAGGGCCTGGACCCCGACCCACGGCGACCCCTACCGGGCCGTTCCGTACCGTCCCGCGCGGATACCGGCGGCGGAGTCGCTCGCCCGCGCGGCGGAGCTACGGGAGCGGATGGACGGCAGGCGGACCGTGCGGCAGTTCTCCACCGACCCGGCGCCCGAGCAGGTCGTACGGGACGCCATCGCCTGCGCGGCGACCGCGCCGTCCGGGGCGCATCAGCAGCCGTGGACGTTCGTACTGGTCAAGGACGCCGACGTACGGCGGCGGATCCGGGCGGCGGCGGAAGAGGAGGAGCGCGTCTCCTACGAGGGGCGACTGGGCGAGGAGTGGCTGGCCGCACTGCGCCCGCTGGGGACCGACGCGGTCAAGCCCCATCTGACCGATGCGCCGCACCTGATCGTGGTGTTCCAGCAGCGGCACCGGCTGGGCGAGGACGGCAGCAAGCGCAAGCACTACTACGTCGACGAATCGGTGGGCATCGCGGTCGGGATGCTGCTGTCCGCGTTGCATCTGTCGGGACTGGCGGCGCTGGTGCACACGCCGAGCCCGATGCGGTTCCTGCGGGAGGTTCTGGGGCGTCCGGCCAACGAGAAGGCGTTCGCCGTGATCCCCGTGGGCTACCCGGCCGAGGACTGCGAAGTGCCGGCTTTGACCCGAAAGTCCCTTGATCAGGTACTGGTCGAGGTCTGAGGCGCATTCGCCTCATACGTACTGTGCAACTGCGATCACACCCGGCGAGGCAAACCTTCTCCGGGTGTGACGCCGCACATAGGGCGCAGGTCACCTACGACGGGCATTAGTCGCCCGGCAAACCCTCGTGAGCTGGGGTTCTTTCCCGGGGGACGCAGGGTCGGGCACCCCGGTTCCACTATTCGGGGTCGTATGTCACCTCGTTGCCCGGTGAATTTACGGCCGCTAAGAATGGCTCCCGTCGCTTGGCGCCGTGGTCTCCACCCGGCGTACTCCGCCACCAACGGCTCCCTGCGGCGTTCCCCTTTCGGAAGGTCTACTTCGCCATGCCCAAGCACGCCCTTTTCGGCCTTGACCGCCTGACGCGGACCCACAAGCTCTCCGCCGCCGGGATCGCCGCGGCCGGTGCCGCCGCCCTCGCCTTCACCGTCGTGCCGGGCGCCGACGCCGGGCAGAACACGAGCCAGGCCACGGCCGCACACGTGCAGCCGGTCGCCTTCAGCAGCACCGTCGGCAGCGCGGCGCAGACCCAGCAGGCCACCATCACCAAGCAGGCGGACGCCTCCACGAAGGTCGGCAAGGCCGAGGCCGCCGCCAAGGCGAAGGCTGCCGCGAAGGCCAAGGCCGAGGCGAAGGCCGCCAAGGAGCGCGCCGCGCAGCAGGCCGCCAGCCGGTCCACCGACCGCGCAGCGCTGCCCACCGCCGCGAAGACCCCGGTCAAGACCTACGGGAACAACCTCGACGGCTGGATCCGCGAGTCGCTCGACATCATGGCCAGCAAGGGCATCCCCGGCTCGTACGACGGCATCCACCGCAACATCATCCGGGAGTCCGCGGGCAACCCGATGGCCATCAACAACTGGGACATCAACGCCATCAACGGCGTGCCGTCCAAGGGCCTGCTCCAGGTGATCGCCCCGACCTTCCAGACGTACCACGTCAACGGCACCTCCTGGGACATCTACGACCCGGTCGCCAACATCACCGCCGCCTGCAACTACGCGGCCAACAAGTACGGCTCGATGGACAACGTCAACTCGGCCTACTGAGCGGACCACGTCCGCACCGCTGAGGGGCGGCACCCGACCACGGGTGCCGCCCCTCAGCGGTGGTGCGCTACGGACGCCGGGTCACTTGCGCATGATCTCCGGCTCGTGGCGGCGCAGCAGGCGGGCCACGACGAAGGCGAGGGCGACGCCGAGCGCGATCAGGATGATCATGTCCATCACATAGACGCCGGGCTGGTGCTGCCACAGCGGATCGGGGTTGGCGGGCGTCCCCTTGGCCGGGTTGGCGGGCTCCCACGGCAGCAGACGGTTCATGTCCGCGGTCGCGCCCATCGCGGCGACGGCCCAGCGCGACGGCATCAGCCAGGAGAACTGCGCGACGCCGATCGTGTCGAACAGCTGGAAGAGGACGCCGGTGAAGACGACCTGGACGATGGCGAACATGACCAGCAGCGGCATGGTCTTCTCGGCGGTCTTGACCAGCGCGGAGATGATCAGGCCGAACATCATCGAGGTGAAGCCGAGCGCGATGACCGCCAGCGTCATCTCGACGCCCGGCAGGTTGTGGAGGATCACGCCCTCGGCGGGCATCGTCCGGGTGCAGAAGCCGATCACCGAGATGATCACGCCCTGGAAGGCGGTGACCACGCCCAGGACGATCACCTTGGACATCAGATACGCCGACCGCGACAGGCCGGTGGCCCGTTCACGCTCGTAGATGACCCGCTCCTTGATCAGCTCACGTACGGAGTTGGCGGCGCCGGAGAAGCACATGCCGACCGCGAGGATCAGCATGATCGTGGAGGCGTCGCGGTTCGCGCCGTGCCGGTTGTCCGGCCCGTACCCGAAGCCGTAGTCGCTGGGGATCAGCATCGAGACGATGCCGAGGACCGCGGGCAGCGCCAGCATCAGGACCAGGAAACCGCGGTCGGAGGCGAGCACCGAGACATAGCGGCGCATCAGCGTCCACAGCTGCGAGCCCCAGCTCTGCGATTTCTGCATCCGGGCGGGCGGCGACTGGATCTGCACCGACTGCGGGGCGACCGCGTCGATGTCCGCCGCGTACATCTGGTAGTGCGGAGAGCCGCGCCAGCGGCCCATCCAGTCGTAGTCGCGGTAGTTCTCGAACGCCGAGAAGACGTCGGCCCACGTCTCGTACTGGAAGAAGTTCAGCGCCTCCTCGGGCGGGCCGAAGTAGGCGACGCCGCCGCCCGGCGCCATGACCAGCAGCTTGTCGCAGATCGCCAGCTCGGCGACGGAGTGCGTGACGACCAGGACGGTACGGCCGTCGTCGGCGAGGCCGCGCAGCAGCTGCATGACGTCGCGGTCCATGCCCGGGTCGAGGCCGGAGGTCGGCTCATCGAGGAAGATCAGCGACGGCTTGGTCAGCAGCTCCAGGGCGACCGAGACGCGCTTGCGCTGACCACCGGAGAGGGAGGTGACCTTCTTCTCCCGGTGCACATGGAGCTTCAGCTCGTGCAGCACCTCGTCGATACGGGCCTCGCGCTCGGCCTCCGCGGTGTCGCCGGGGAAGCGGAGCTTGGCGGCGTACCGCAGCGCCTTCTGGACGGTCAGCTCCTTGTGGAGGATGTCGTCCTGCGGGACCAGACCGATGCGTTGCCGCAGCTCGGCGAACTGCTTGTAGAGGTTCCGGTTGTCGTAGAGGACATCGCCCTGGTTGGCAGGGCGGTAGCCGGTGAGCGCCTTGAGGAGGGTCGACTTGCCGGAGCCGGAGGGGCCGATGACGGCGATCAGAGACTTCTCCGGGACGCCGAACGAGACGTCCTTGAGGATCTGCTTGCCGCCGTCGACGGTGACCGTGAGGTGGCGGGCCGAGAAGGAGACGTCGCCGGTGTCGACGAACTCCTCCAGCCGGTCGCCGACCAGGCGGAACGTGGAGTGGCCGACGCCGATGATGTCGTTCGGGCCGATGTCGGCGGAGCCGGACCTGGGGACCGGCTGGCCGTTGACGTAGGTGCCGTTGTGGCTGCCGAGGTCACGGATCTCGAAGCGGCCGTCGGGGGTGGCGTGGAACTCCGCGTGGTGGCGGGAGACCTGGAGGTCGGAGACGACCAGCTCGTTCTCCAGCGCACGACCGATGCGCATGACCCGGTCGAGTTCCAGGCGGTGGAACGTGGTGGGGCTGCGGTCGCCCTGGGCCTGCGGGGCGGCGCCCGCCCGGGGGGAGGGCTGCTGCGGGGGCTGCTGGGCCTGCTGCGGCGGGACGTAGGGCTGTCCGGCCCCGGCGGGCGGCTGCTGACCCTGCGGGACGGGCGGCTGCTGGGCGGCGGGCGGCTGCTGCCAGCCCTGGGCGGCGGCCTGCTGCGGCGCCGCGGGCACACCGTAGGCACCGGCGGCCGGTGCAGTGGCCGGTGCGGCGGCGGCCGACAGGGTCATCCGCGGGCCGTCGGTGGCGTTGCCCAGGTGGACGGCCGAACCGGCACCGACCTCCGCCTGCTGGATCCGCTGACCCTGGACGTAGGTGCCGTTGGTGCTGCCCTGGTCCTCGATGACCCAGCTGTGTCCGGCCCACCGCAGGACTGCGTGCCGCCAGGAGACCCTGGCGTCGTCGAGCACCATGTCGCCCTGCGGATCACGGCCCACGATGTAGGACCGGGACGGGTCGAGCGTCCAGGTCCTACCCTTCAATTCCAGTACGAGTTCAGGCACTCCATGCCCCATTACATAGTCCCCCGAGTGACGCCCTGTATGGGAATCCAGGGATGGCGAACATCGTGGGGAACTATTTCAGGCTCGGCCCGCCTACCGGAAACCGGGACGCGGGGCCGGCGCACACTGCGTACGGCACGTCCGTACGAGGGCCCGGACGGCACCCGTCAAACCACACGGGAGCGGCGAAACCGTGCACCGTGACCGGCCCCGGAGCGCTCCTTTCCGGCCGCCGGGAGGGTCCGGAAAGCACCGGAAGGGGGTGCGGACACGAGTCCATAACGATCATGGGTCGGCGGTCCAGAGGCTGTCCGGGCGGGGGCGGCGAGCGGGTGCCCAGGCCGGGCACCGCGGGGCCGGGGCCGTGATCGGGGCGCCGCGTGTGGCGGTCCGAACGACGGACAGGTGTACGGGCGGACGCGGCGGGCGGTTACCGTAAAGGCACCATGAGCGCATCGCAGATCCCGCCTGCCACCGCCGTACCGGGCGATGACGTACCGACCCTCCTCGTGAAGATCTTCGGGAAGGACCGGCCCGGCATCACCGCAGGTCTCTTCGACACCCTCGCCGCCTACTCCGTCGATGTCGTCGACATCGAGCAGGTCGTCACCCGTGGCCGCATAGTGCTGTGCGCGCTGATCACCGCGCCCGCCACCGGGGCCGACGGCGCCTCCGAAGGCGGTCTGCGGGCCACCGTCCACAGCTGGGCCGATTCGCTGAACCTCCAGGCGGAGATCATCTCCGGCCGGGGCGACAACCGTCCGCGCGGCACCGGACGGTCCCACATCACCGTGCTGGGGCATCCGCTGACCGCCGAGTGCACCGCCGCGATCACCGCCGCCATAACCTCCTGCGGCGGCAACATCGACCGTATCTTCCGGCTCGCCAAGTACCCGGTGACGGCCGTGGAGTTCGCTGTGTCCGGCGCCGCCACGGACGCGCTGCGCTCCGTGCTGGCACCGGAGGCGGCCCTCCTCGGCGTCGATGTCGCCGTGGTGTCGGCGGGGCTCCAGCGCCGGGCGCAGCGGCTGGTCGTCATGGACGTCGACTCGACGCTGATCCAGGACGAGGTCATCGAGCTGTTCGCGGCGCACGCCGGGTGCGAGGCGGAGGTCGCCGAGGTCACCGCGCGGGCGATGCGCGGCGAGCTGGACTTCGAACAGTCGCTGCACGCCCGCGTCGCGCTGCTGGCCGGTCTCGACGCGTCCGTCGTGGAGAAGGTACGCAAGGAGGTACGGCTCACGCCGGGCGCCCGCACCCTCGTCCGCACCCTCAAGCGGCTCGGCTACCAGGTCGGCGTCGTCTCCGGCGGGTTCACGCAGGTCACCGACGCGCTGCAGGAGGAGCTGGGGCTGGACTTCGCCGCCGCCAACACCCTGGAGATCGTGGACGGGAAGTTCACCGGCAAGGTCACCGGCGAGATCGTGGACCGGGCCGGGAAGGCACGGCTGCTGCGCAGCTTCGCGCACCAGGCCGGGGTGCCGCTGGCCCAGACCGTCGCCATCGGCGACGGCGCCAACGACCTGGACATGCTCAACACCGCGGGACTCGGCGTCGCCTTCAACGCCAAGCCGGTGGTCCGCGAGGCGGCCCACACGGCGGTGAACGTGCCGTTCCTCGACACCGTGCTGTACCTGCTGGGCATCACCCGCGAAGAGGTCGAGGCTGCGGAGACGCATGTGGGGTGAGGGGCTACGAGCCACGGGGTGAGTACCCGTGGCTGGTGCCAGGGGGGACGTGGTGGCTGTCTCTTATACACCTCTGACGCTGCCGAC
>NZ_VKJP01000113.1 GCF_007280575.1 Streptomyces benahoarensis | reverse complement strand
GCCTGGGGCGGTCCGGGCCGCGGCCGTACGGATGCGGGCGCGCGGGCCGGGGCGCCGGCCGTACGGCAAGCGGACCGGGCCCGGCCGTACGGCATACGGGCCAGACCTCGTCCGCCACCGTGCCACGCGAACGGCCGCGCCCCGCGCCGGGACTGCCGCGGCCCCGGCGCGCGGCGTCGGTCAGGGCTGCTGGAACCCGGCCTTGCGGAGGATCTGCTGGGCCTCGGGGGTGCCGAGCCACGTCACGAACGCGGCGGCGGCCGCGGTGTGCCGGGAGGCTTTGAGGGTGGCGGCGGGGTAGTCGGCGACGGCGTTCTGCGCATCGGGGAGGGTGATGGCGTCGACCTTGCCGGGTGCGGTGGCCGCATCCGTCCGGTAGACGATCCCGGCGTCCGCCTCGCCGAGTTCGACCTTGCTGAGCACGGCGCGGACGTTGGGCTCCTGGGAGACCGGCTTGACCGTCAGATGCTGCTTGTCGAGCACCTGCTCGCTGTACCGCCCCACGGGCACCTCGGCGGCGGCGAGCACCACCTTCACGCCGGAGCCGGTGAGGTCCTTCAGGTCGTGGATCTTCTTCGGGTTGCCCTTGCCGACGGCGATGACCAGGCGGTTCCTGGCGATGACGGTCGGCTTGCCGGTGTCGGCGCGGAGCCCGTCCATGGTCTTGGTGTCGGCGGTGACCAGCGCGTCGGCGGGAGCGCCCTGGCGGACCTGGGCGGCCAGTTCCTGCGAACCGGCGAAGGAGAAGTGCACCTTGGTGCCGGGGTGGGCGTGCTCGTACGCGGCGCCCGCCGTCGTGAAGACATCGGTGAGGGAGGCGGCGGCGAGCACCGTCAGATCGGTCCCGGCGGCGCCGTCCTTGGTGTCCTTCTCCTTGTCGTTGCCGCAGGCGGCGAGCGGGACGAGCAGGGCGGCGGTCACGAGCGCGGCGGCGGCGCGGCGCCGGGTCACGGCAGGCGGCATGAAGGGCTCCTTCGAAGCGGGGCGGTTCCGGGTCGCCCCGGGCGGACGGGGACGGGCTGTGCGGCGCGGCACCGCCGGGCGTGGCTCAGGCGCGGTCGATGTGGACGCTGGTGGCCTTGACCCGGGCGGTGGCCTCCGTGCCGACCTCCAGGCCGAGTTCCTCGACGGCTTCCCGGGTGAGCAGGGAGACCAGGCGGTGCGGACCGGCCTGGATCTCCACCTGGGCCGCCACATCGCCGAGGGTGACGGCGGTGACGATGCCGGGGAAGGCGTTACGCGCGGAGGTGTAGGACCCCTCCTCGGCGGCGTCGCCGCGGCCGTTCTCGACGGCGAAGGCGGCGAGGTCCCCGCCGTCGATCATTCGGCGGCCGCTCTCGTCGCGATGAGTGGCGATCCGCCCGGCGTCGGCCCAGCGGCGCGCGGTGTCCGGGCTGACGCCCAATAGCCGCGCGGCCCGGCCGATGGTGTAGGACTGCATATGCGGAAAGATATGCGGGATTCTCCCGCATCTGCAATCCCTTCGGGTGAACGACCAGGGCAGATGCGAGATGCCTCGGAGATTCCGCCAGGCCCCGCGGGGCGGGCGCCTCCGGGCCGTCCGCCCGGGACCGTTCGGGGCCCGCCGTACTCTCCACCCGGCCTACCGTCGATCGAACCGGCGCCGCGTCCCGTCGTCAGCGGGCAGGAAGGTTTCCAGATGCAGCCCCTCCAGGGCGGCATCGGTGGCGGTGCTGAGGGTGGCGGAGGTGCTGAAGAAGCGGAGTGTGCTGCCGTCGACGCCGATTTCGAGGGTGATGACCGGCCCCGTAGGAGGGGTGACCGTATCGGTTCCGCCGAGGTATCCGGCGATCTCCGCAGCCAGCTCGCGGTGGCGCCGGTCGTGGGTGCGCTCGGCGCGGTGGCTCACCTGGTGCAGCAGATGGCCGCCCCACTCCGCGAGATTGCCGATCCGGCGGGCCAGCCCGCCGGGATGGAGACAGACCCGGACCACATTGACCGGCGGCTCCAGCAGCTCCGGCGCGCAACCGGCCAGCAGCTGATCGACGGCGGCATTGGCGTCGACGATGTCCCCGTGGTCGTCCAACATGGGTCGAGACCGACTCCTGGCCCAAGCTCGCGCACCGCGCGTCCCAACTGGCCGCGCTGGCGCTGCCGGGCCTCTCCCCCGCACTCGCCGACGCGCTCGCGACCCGTACCGACGATCTCGCCCGCGGCTTCGTCCGCGCGGTACGCCGCCGGGACTGGCTCCAGGCGGCGGGGCTCGGCCGCTGGCTGGCGCGGCTGCCCGGGGTGCCACCGACGCTGGGGCTGGACGCCGGGCTCGCGTTCATCGGACACATGGGCGGCGGCGACGCCCGGGTGGCCCTCCACCTTGTCGCCGCCCGGTGCTTCTACGGGCGGGGGGAGTGAGCACCCCGCCGCCGGCGGCGGCCGAACCCGAGCTGCTGGACTCCGTCGTCACGGGCGCCCTGGGCTGGCTCGACGCGCACCGCGACGAGTTCCGACTGCCCGCCGACGTCACCACCGACGCCGATCCGAACCTCACCCTCAAACCCCTGGGCGAACTGGCCCAACCGGCGCCTCGGCGTCCTCAACGCGGAACGCAAACTCGGGCTGACGCCGAGCGGCGACTTCGGCCGGGCACTGTCCCGCACCTGGCTGGCGCAGCTCCCCGAGCCCTGGACGGTGCAGTTCCACATCGCGTACGACGTGACCCACACCGTCTTCCACCTCACCAACTGGGGCGCCGCGCCCGAGCGGATCCCGCCGCGGATCGCCGACTACCTCACCCGCTACCTCCCGGCGTGGCTGGAGGACTGGGCGGATCTGGGCCACTGGGACCTGCTGGGCGAGCTCCTCGTCGTCGACGCCTGTCTGCCGCGGCCGTCGCTGGACGCGGAGGTGTGGGAGCGGTTCGCGGCGGCGCAGGACGCGAGCGGGGCGATGCCGCTCCAGCGGGAGATGCCGGACGGCGACGCCGACGACGTCTTCGACCTCGTGCACCACCCGACGCTGGTCGCCGCGTTCGCCTCCGCGATGGCCACCTCGCGGGCCCTGTCGGACACGCGGTGACGGCGGCGTCGGCGGACCGGATGGCGGACGCCGTCGCCGCCATCGAGGCGCCGGACGTGGTCGTCGCCGTCACCCGCCGCGGCGCCCGCACCGTCCTGACCGGCGGCACCGCCCCGCCCCCGCCCGGCGGCCGCCACGCGCTGCGCTACGAACTCGGCTCGCTCAGCAAGACGTTCACCGTGCTGCTGCTCGCCGCGCTCGTCCACGACGGGGCACTGGGCACCGACGACCGGCTCACCGCCCATCTGCCCCGCCTCGCGCCGCCGCACCGCAATGCACACCGCATCACGCTGCGCCATCTGGCCACCCATACGTCCGGACTGCCGCGGGTGCCGCGCGAGCTGCTGCCCGGCGCGCTGTTGCAGCCGTACGCCAACGGCTACCACGGCTACGGCACCGAACGGCTGCTGCACAGCTTCGCCCGCACCCGGCCCCGGCCGCCCGGGACCCGCTGGCACTACTCCAACTTCGGCCTGGCGCTGCTGGGCTGCGCACTGACCCGGGCCACCGGCTCCGCCTTCCCCGCGCTGCTGACCCGCCGGGTGCTCGCCCCCCTCGGGCTGACCGGGACGGCGTTGGAGCCCGGCGCCACCGGAACCGACGCGCTGGGGCACCGGGCCGACGGGCGCCCGCACACCCATACGCTGACGTGGTTCCGGCATCCGGCGCCGGGCGGCCCGCTCCTCTTCCACATGGGGGCGACGTTCGGGCAGCAGGCGTTCATCGGGTTCCATCCGGCCACCGCCACGGGCGTGGCCGCCGTCGCCACCCGGCGCGGCCGCGCCTGCCGCCCGACGGGTGCGGCGTACGAGCTGCTGTACGCGCCGTGCGGTGACGGGGCCGACGCCGGTGGCTGAGCGGGGGTCAGCCGTCCGCGAGGCCGAGTTCGTCGGGGCCCAGCGAGCGGAAGTGCCGGGCGACCTCGCCGTCGGTGACGTCCTTCAGGCGCGCCGGTGACCAGCGGGGCGCGCGGTCCTTGTCGACAATGCGGGCACGGATGCCCTCCACCAGGTCGGGCGAGGCGAGTGCCGCGGAGGCGATGCGGTAGTCCTGGTCGAGGACGCGTTCCAGCGAGCCGAGGCGGCGCACCCTGCGCAGTGCGGCGAGGGTGACCTTCAGGGAGGTCGGCGAGAGTTCCAGCAGGGACTGCGCGGCGCTCTTCGCCTCCGGCTCCCCGCTGCGCTCCAGCCGGTCGACGATCTCCTCGACGGTGCCGGCGGCGTAGCAGGCGTCGATCCAGCCGCGGTGGGCGGCGAGTTCGGCGGCGGGCGCGGGCTCGGCGTACCGGACCACGGTCTCCGCCACGTCGCCGGTGGCGAGATCGGCGGCGAGCTCCGGGAGGCGGGCGGCGGGCACACAGTGGTCGGCGAGACCGCACAACAGGGCGTCACCGGCGGTCATCGAGGAGCCGGTGAGGGCGAGATGGGTGCCGAGTTCGCCGGGGGCGGCGGCCAGCAGATGGAGTCCGCCGACGTCGGGCACGAAGCCGATGGCCGTCTCCGGCATGGCGACACGGGAGCGTTCGGTGACGATACGGACGGCGCCGTGCGCGGAGACGCCGACGCCGCCGCCCATCACGATGCCGTCCATGAACGCGACGAACGGCTTGGGGTAGCGGGCGATCTGTGCGTTGAGGCGGTACTCGTCGCGCCAGAAGGCGCGGGCGGCGGCGCCGTCGCCGTCGCGGGCGTCGTCGTGGACGGCGCGGATGTCGCCGCCCGCGCACAGCCCGCGCTCCCCTGCCCCGGAGAGCACCACGGTGGCGACGCCGGGGTCCTCCCGCCAGTCGTCGAGCGCGGCCGACAGCTGCCGCACCATCCCGTGGGTGAGGGAGTTGAGCGCCCGGGGCCGGTTGAGGGTGAGGTATCCGGCGCGGCCCTCGGTGCGGCGCAGTACGGAGTCGTCGGCGGCGGTCATCGGACGCCTCCGGTGCGCTGCGGGGTGGTGAACGGCATCTCTCGTCGGTCCTTCCAGCGGTACGGCGCCCGCGGGCCGCGGACGGTCGGTGACGCCCCCACTCCATCAGACGGCGCGCCTCCGCGGGCGGGTGCGGGACGGATTTCCGTGCCCGACGGACGGCACCCGCGGGGGCCGTCCGTCGGCGCCGCCACCCCACTCCCACCGCTTTCCCATCCAAATCCGGCCAATTACCGCTGGGTTAAACTGCCGGGGCCGACAACGCACTGTTGTGCGGTCGTCACCCGTTCCGCGGTCGACGGCCGTACGCCCGGGACGACGGGAGGGACGGACATGCCGACCACCGCCTCGTCCGTCGTTGTTCCCGCCGCCGCGCACACCGCCTCCGGCGGCCGCCCGCGCACTCCCGTCCGCGCCGCGGTCCGGCCGCGCCGGGTCCGGCGGACCTCCGCCCACGCCCACGGCTTCATCCCGCACCGCAGGCCCCGCCTCGCCCCCTGCGCGCGCAGCGGCATTCCCGATATGTCCCGCGTCGGCTGACACCACGTCACCTCCTTCGGGGCCCGCTCCGCCCGGCCCCGGTCACCGGCGCCGGATGCTGCACAATGCCTGACCAGTGACGGCCGGTCGTACCGGTCCGTCCGGCCAGGGGCCTCGCACGCCCGCACGCTGCACGCACCCCCGCAGGGAGCACCTCCATGGAGCCATCGGCCCACGTCGGCAAGACCGCCCTACCCGGGGTCGGCACCCGCTACGACCTCGACACGGACGGCGGACGACACGTCTCGGTCGTCGCCCACCAGGACGGCCGCCGCATTCTCGCCTTCCACGACCCGCAGGACGAGGACAGCTGCCAGGACTCCGTGGCACTCGCCCCCCAGGAGGCGAGCACACTGTCCAAGCTCCTCTTCCCCGACCCCGTCGCCCATCTCCACCAGCATCCGGAGATCGACCTGGTCACCGAGCACATCCCGGTCACCAAACGATCCCCGTACGCCGGGCGGACCCTGGGGGCCACCGCGGCCCGCACCCGCACCGGCGCGTCCATCGTCGCCGTTCTGCGCCGTACCGACGCCGTGCCCTCGCCCACCCCGGACTTCCGTTTCGCGATCGGCGACACCCTCGTCGTGGTCGGCACCCGGGAAGGCGTGGACGCCGTCGCCGCATTGATCACCGGAGGGTAACCGCCCGTGCACGACACCACCGCGCTGCTCATCGAACTCGGGGCCATCATCCTCGGCCTGGGCATACTCGGCCGGCTCGCGGGGCGGGTGGGATTCTCACCGATTCCGCTCTACCTGCTCGCCGGACTCGCCTTCGGCCACGGGGGGCTGCTGCCGCTCAACGCCAGTGAGGAATTCGTCTCCACCGGCGCCGAGATCGGCGTCATCCTGCTGCTGCTCCTGCTGGGCCTGGAGTACAGCGCCTCGGAGCTGGTCACCAACCTCAAGACGCAATATCCCTCCGGGATCGTCGACTTCGTGCTGAACGCCGTGCCGGGCGCGGTGGCCGCGCTGGTCCTGGGATGGGGGCCGGTGGCGGCGGTGGCGCTGGGTGGTGTCACCTGGATCTCGTCGTCGGGCGTGATCGCCAAGGTGCTCGGCGACCTCGGCCGGCTGGGCAACCGCGAGACGCCGGTGATCCTCGGCGTCCTCGTCATCGAGGACCTGGCGATGGCCGTCTACCTGCCGCTGCTCACCGCGCTGCTGGCCGGTCTGAGCCTGGCGGGCGGCAGCCTGACCCTGCTGATCTCGCTCGGCACGGTCGGCGCGGTCCTGTACGTGGCGCTGCGGCACGGCAGACTGATCAGCCGGGCGGTCTCCTCCGACAACCCGGAGATGCTGCTGCTGGTGGTGCTCGGTCTGACGGTGCTGGTCGCCGGGGTCGCGCAGCAGCTTCAGGTGTCGGCGGCTGTCGGCGCGTTCCTCGTCGGGATCGCGCTCTCCGGAGAGGTGGCCGAGGGCGCGCACCATCTGCTGGCGCCGATGCGCGACCTGTTCGCCGCGGTGTTCTTCGTCTTCTTCGGCCTCAACACCGATCCGGCGGCGATCCCGCCGGTGCTCGTCCCGGCACTGATCCTGGCCGTGATCACCGCCGGTACCAAGATCGCCACCGGGTGGTTCGCGGCCCGCCGCGCCGGGGTGCGGACGGCGGGCCGCTGGCGGACCGGCGGCACGCTGGTGGCCCGCGGCGAGTTCTCGATCGTCATCGCCGGCCTTGCGGTCGGTGTGGAGCCCCGTATCGGCCCGCTGGCCACCGCGTACGTCCTGATCCTGGTGATCCTCGGGCCGCTGGCCGCCCGCTGGACGGAGCCGGTGGCGCGCCGCACGGCCCGGCTGCTGGGCCGCACCCCGGCCCCGGCGGGGGCGGTGCCCGCGCCCGCCGCGCCGAGCCCGGAACCGGCCGCCGCCGAGGAGTCCCCGGCCGCCCCGGGGGGCACCGCCCGCACCCGCGGCTGACGGGTTCCGCACACGACAACGGCCGGTGCCCGCGAGGGGCGCCGGCCGTCGGGCCGTCCGCACGGTCATCGGCCGTGCGCGCGGGGTCAGGTGCGGTGGCGGCCTCTGCCGGACACCGCGACGCAGACCAGCCCCAGCAGGCACGTCAGACCGCCGATCACGGCGTTGGTCCAGATCACACCCCGGTCCGGGCCGCTGCCGACGATCCAGGGCGCGATGATCATCCAGACGCCCATCGCGCACATCGCCCAGCTCAGTCCGTACATCCGGGCGGGCCGGGCCGTGAAGCCGAGGCCCAGCGCCGCGATGGCGATGCCCATGATGAGGTTGTGGGTCATCAGCGCCGGCTGGGACGCGGTGAAGTGCACGATCCACGGCGAGACCGCGCAGAACAGGCCGACGAGGAACACCGGTCCGTCCACGAGAGCCACGTCATGCCCGCCGAGCACCCGCTCGTACCGGGCCTGCATCTCCGAAACATCGGGGTGACCTGCGAGGCCTCCCCTGCTGTGTGAGACGTCGGCCATGCGACTCGCCTCCTTCGTCCGCAAGCCTGGCCGGATCGCGTGGCAGGGAACCACACATCTCCATTCTGCGCTTATGTCTCCTTTATGTGTAGTGGGACGGTAAGCGCCTTTTACTGGGATGTGCGGCTTTCGCGAGAGGCGTCTCAGGGGCGGGTGAGGATGACGAGTTGCCCGTCGCCCGGGGCATCGCTCCATACCGGTCGACCGCCTCCGGGGCGTCGGCCGGGGCGTGGGGTCGCCGATGACACAGGAGCGGCAGATCGGCCACCGTCCAGGCGGAGAGGTCCGCGCGCCGCAGTCTCCGTACATCGTCGGGGGGCGAGCCAAGAGGCACACTTCCGCCGGTAGGGGGGACCGACCAGAGGTCGCCGTCCAGCTCGGCGGCGTCGCGCAGCGGGTGGACGGAAGCGGCGCCCCGTCGCTCGGACAAGGGCGCCGCTTCCGGTCCCGCGAGGTAACGCGCCTGTGGCGCACGACAGTTGGCGGGCGTCAGGTGCCCGCGTGCCGTCCCAGGTAGACGAGTAGCATCAGGAAGCCCGCCACGAGGTGGCCCACGGCTATGTAGAGCAGGATCTGGCGGGTCGTGGGGTGCGACTTGCGCCGGGAGATCAGCGCGAGAACCCGGGGCGGCGCCGACGGCCGGACCAGGGGGCGGCCGATCGGACGGCCGGTGCGCCGCCCGGTCGGCACGGCACGCCGACGCACCCCGCACCGCGGCGCGGTCCGCCCGCCGGCCGGGCGCCACGGGCAGGGGCGCGGCCCCCGGGAGGCGACCGCGCCGTCGTCGTACGGATGGTGGTGCGGGCCGGTGCACGGACGCCGGGAGTCCGGGGCGCCGGTGACCGGCAGGCAGGTGCGCGAGTGGACCGCGCGCCACGGCGGCGGCCCCTTCCGCCGTGCGGCGCCGGGCACGGCGCTCACCCGGCGAGGCCGCCGGGCGGCCTGCCCCGGTCGCGGTGGCACGCCGCCTGCGCCCGGCGCGGCACCCGGGCGGGCCACCGTGCGGAGCCCCCGGCCACGCCCTGCGGCGCCGAGCCGACGGCGCGCGCCCGGCGCTGCGTCCCGCTCATCCCTGCTCCGCCCACAGCCGCTCCGCCCACTCCCGTTCCGCTCATGACGCCTCCTGGACGCGGGGCAGCTCGGCCGGCGCCCGTCCGGCGTCCGCCCGGCGCAGCTCGGCGAGGAGTTCGCCGCGGCCGGTCAGTACCACGGGGAGGGTCCGGCGGGCGGCCCCCAGCAGACCGGCCACATCGCCGCCGGCCAGCTCGTAGACGACCGTGGTGCCCGTGCGGGTGGCGGTGACGATGCCGGAGCGGCGCAACACCGCGAGCTGCTGGGAGAGCGCGGCCGGCTCGACGCCGATCGCACCGCGCAGCTTCCGCACCGGCAACGGGCCCTCCTGCAGCAGCTCCAGCACGCGGATGCGCACCGGGTGGCCGAGCACCCGGAAGAAGGCGGCCTTCGCCTCGTAGAGCGGTATCCCGGCGTCGTTCATGCGCGCGCTCCCGCCGCGACGGGGCGTCGCGTGGGGTGTGGACGGTGCGGTGCCCGCGCCGCGGGGTGCCGGGCATCCCGGGTCCGCTCCCCTGCCGCTCCGGCCCATCCGCCCACGCATGCCTCCACTCACGGTCCGCCGACAACCGCACCAACTGTTGAATTGCAGACTTCTGCAACTGTAGACGACATCCGGCCGCCCGTGGGCGGGCAGGGGCCGATCGGGACACCTTTCCGACGGAGGACATCCGACGCATTGGGCATGTTCACGACACGTTCCGGATCCTGCGGGGGGACACACACCCGCACGCCGGAGGAATCACCCCTCCCCCACCACCGGTCACTCGGGGGCGGACCGGCCGAAGATCGCCTTGACAGCATGTACGCCCCTCTCCCGTCGTCCCGCTTCCCGTCGGCCGCCCGGGCCTGTCCGGCGCCCGTGGCCGCGCTCCGCTCCACCGTCCGGGATGCATCACCGGACCGTTCGCCGTACGTGGCGCCAGTGGGCCACCTGCCCGGTGCGGGAGCATGTCAACCGCGGCGCGCGCGGGAACGTATCTTCTGGCCGTCACCCGGCCCAGGCGCATCTGGGGTGATCCGGGCGGCGCGCCCGCAACCCGGGGGCGGGTCGACTGGTTGAGTCCGGTCATGGACGCCAAGCAGAACGCCGGTCCCCCCTTCCGGCGCCGCGCTCTCCCCCCGTCGTCACCCGTGGCCCCGACGCCGCAGGCCGGGCGCCGGGAGGAGGCCACGCCGATCTTCGACCAACTGCTGCGGGAGTGGCGGTCCGGTGCGCCGCTCCCGGTCACCTGGCCCGCGGCCGACACCCCGCCGCAACCCGGGGACCGGCGCCCGCCCACCGCCGCGGCCGAGGAACACGTCATCCCCCGCTCCCGCCGCCACGACCCACCGCCGAAGGCGCCCGGCGGCAGGCGTGGCGAGGATTGACACTCCGGGACCGCGCCACCCCCTGCCGCGCGCCGAGGAGCGTCGCGGTGGTGGCTCTCCCGTACGTGGCGCCCCGGCGGGAGGTTCCCGGGGCGCCCGCCGGTCGGTCAGCGGTGCGCGCCCGCTTGGGCAGGCGCGCGCCCAGCCGTCATGCGGACAGCTGCGCCTCGACGGCGGCGACGACCTCCGGGGCGTCCGGTGCGGTCTGCGGGGCGAAGCGCGCCACGACCGAACCCTCCGGGGCGATCAGGAACTTCTCGAAGTTCCAGCGGATGTCCCCGGTGTACCCCTCCGCGTCCGGCGCGGCGGTCAGCTGCGTGTAAAGGGCGTGCCGCGCGGCGCCGTTGACATCGATCTTCTCGGTCATCGGGAAGGTGACGCCGTACGTCGCCGAGCAGAACTGCGCGATCTCCTCGGCGGTGCCGGGTTCCTGGCCCATGAACTGGTTGCAGGGCACGCCGAGGACGGTGAAGCCGCGCGGCGCGTACTGGGCGTGCAGCCGCTCCAGTGCGGCGTACTGCGGGGTGAGGCCGCACTTGGAGGCGACATTGACGAGGAGTACGGCCTTGCCGCGGTACTGGGCCAGATCGGCGGGGCCGCCCTGGAGGGCGTCGATTTTCACTGTGTGAACGGACATGGCAAGGAAGCGTAGTCCGCCGCGCCCCGGGAACCCCGGCACGCACCGCGCTCACCACCGGGCCGCCGGGGCGCTACCGTCCCGGCGCCGCCGTATCCAGGAGGTCGAAGGCATCAGCCAGACCGGTCAGTTCGAGCAGACGGCTCACCGCGTCGCCCGGGGTGAGCCCGGTCAGCCGCAGCCTGCCGGACGCGTACCGCACCCGGTGGCGGGCGCGGCACAGCAGCGACAGGCCGGAGCAGTCGATGAAGGTCACCGCCCGCAGGTCCAGGACCAGGTCGGGGCGGCGGGTGCCGGTCAGGTCGTCCAGCGTCGCGGCGAGTGCGCGGGCGGCCAGGAGGTCCAGTTCGCCGTGGAGTACGACGACGGTGACGCCGTCCGTCGTGTCGGTCCGGCCGAGGTACGGCCAGGTGGGGGTGTGGTCGTCGTTCATCGCCCGTCCCTCTTCCGTGCCGGGGCGCGCGTTTTCGCCACCCGCAGGCGGCGAAGGCGTGCGGAGGATGTGGGGGGTGCCACCGCGGACCGGGCGGTTCCGGCCGCCGGTGGCGCTCGCTGTCGCCGCGGCGCCGGGCGCCGGAGTGAACCGCGCGCCGCGTGTGGCGGGTGTACGGATGCGCCGCGGGTGTCTACGGACTACCCGTTCGACACGGCGTCAAGTCCCGGCCCATGCCCGGTCGGACGAGGTTGGCGCGATCCGGCCGCACCGCACCGGGGGCCGGGGCGGGGCCTTCCGGCGGGCGACGACCGCTCGCCACCCCTTGACCTCAACAAAACTTGAGGTTCTAGGTTTCCGTTCTGTCGCCGCCACACCGCGGCGCTCTGACATACCGATGAGGGAGACCGCGATGGACATGGAAGTGACCGCCTGGCACGCGCTGCACGGCACGGTGTACGCGCAGGAGGGCACCCGGCGCCTCTCGCGCGCCACACTGCGCCGGATCGCCGCCTTCGCCCGGCCGCACCGCCGCCGCCTGGTGTGGTTCCTCGTGCTGAGCACCGTCATCGCGGCGGGGGCGGTGGTGACGCCGCTGCTGGCCGGGCGGGTCGTCGACGCGATCGTGCACCACGGGTCCACCGGCCTCGTCCTCGGCATCGCCGCGGTGATCGCGGTGATCGCGCTCGCCGAGGCGGGCCTGGGGCTGCTCACCCGGTGGCTGTCGGCGAGCATCGGCGAGGGGCTGATCCTGGACCTGCGCACCACCGTGTACGACCACGTCCAGCGGATGCCGGTCGCCTTCTTCACCCGGACCCGTACCGGCGCCCTCGTCAGCCGTCTCAACAACGATGTGATCGGCGCGCAGCGGGCGTTCAGCGACACCCTCTCCGGCGTCGTCAGCAATCTCGTGACCCTGCTGCTGACCCTCGTGGTGATGCTTGGCCTGTCCTGGCAGATCACGCTGATCGCGCTGGTGCTGCTGCCGGTGTTCGTGCTGCCCGCCCGCCGGGTGGGGCGGCGGCTGGCCGCGCTGCGCCGGGAGGGCGCCGACCACAACGCGGCGATGGGCACCCGGATGACGGAGCGGTTCTCCGCGCCCGGCGCCACCCTCGTCAAGCTCCTGGGGCGGCCGTCCCGGGAGTCCGCGGAGTTCGGCGCGCGGGCTGCCCGGGTCCGTGACATCGGCGTGCGCACCGCGATGGTCCAGACATACTTCGTCACCGCCCTGACCCTCGTCTCCGCTCTGGCACTGGCCGTCGTCTACGGGCTCGGTGGTTTCCTGGCGCTGCGCGGCAGCCTGGAGCCCGGCGCGGTCGTCTCCCTCGCGCTGCTGCTGACCCGCCTCTACGCCCCGCTGACCGCGCTGTCCGGTGCGCACATCGAGGTGATGAGCGCGCTGGTCAGCTTCGAGCGGGTCTTCGAGGTGCTCGACCTGAAGCCGCTGATCGCACAGAAGCCGGACGCCCGCGCGGTCCCCGAGGGCCCGGTGTCCGTCGAGTTCGACGCCGTACGCTTCGCCTACCCGTCCGCCGACAAGGTGTCGCTGGCCTCCCTGGAGGAGGTCGCCGCCCTCGACACCCGGGGCGGCGAACGCGTGCTGCACGGCATTTCCTTCCGCGCCGAACCGGGCCGGATGGTCGCCCTCGTCGGCTCCTCCGGCGCCGGGAAGTCGACCATTGCGCACCTCCTGCCGCGGCTGTACGACGCCGACGCCGGGGCGGTGCGGATCGGCGGGGTCGACGTCCGGGACCTGACCGCGGAATCGCTGCGCGACACGCTCGGCATGGTCACCCAGGACGGCCATCTC
This sequence comes from Streptomyces benahoarensis, assembly GCF_007280575.1. Classification (GTDB taxonomy): domain Bacteria; phylum Actinomycetota; class Actinomycetes; order Streptomycetales; family Streptomycetaceae; genus Streptomyces; species Streptomyces benahoarensis. The sequence continues at coordinate 3,235 of NZ_VKJP01000113.1, read as the reverse complement.
TTCCACGACTCGATCCGGGAGAACCTGCTGCTCGCCCGGGACGGCGCCACCGACGACGAGCTGTGGGACGCGCTGCGCCGGGCCCGGCTGGCGGAGCTGATCCGGTCGCTGCCGGACGGTCTGGACACCGTCGTCGGCGAGCGCGGCTACCGCCTCTCCGGCGGCGAACGCCAGCGCCTGACCATCGCCCGGCTGCTGCTCGCCCGGCCACGCGTGGTGATCCTGGACGAGGCCACCGCGCATCTGGACAACAGCTCGGAGGCGGCGGTACAGGAAGCCCTCACCGAGGCGCTGGCGGGCCGCACCTCCGTGGTCATCGCGCACCGCCTCTCGACGGTCCGCGCCGCCGACGAGATCCTGGTGGTCGAGGGCGGACGCATCGTCGAGCGGGGCACGCACGAGACGCTGCTCGCCGCGGACGGCCGCTACGCCGAGCTGTACCGCACACAGTTCGCGGACGGCTCCGGCGGGCCGGAGGCCACGGGGTCCGCCGGGGCATCCTCCCTGGTGGGCTGAGCGGGCCGGCCGACGGAGGAGCGCCGCGCCCGGTGTCCGGGGCGCGGCGTTCGTGGTTCGGGGACGCGGCGTTCGGCCGCTCAGCCGTCCGCGGGCCCCCGGATCGGGGGGAGTCGCGGCCGCCCCCTGTCCGTGCCGGGCCGAAGCGCGCAAACTGGCCGCGTCGCCCGCAACCGGAACGGGCCCGGACGGCAGCGCCGGAGGGGAAACGCATGGCCACACCCGGTGCCACCACCACCGCGCCGACCGACGCGGCGGCCGCGCGCCGCCCCCGGTCCCGGTGGCTGCGGGCCGTCGCCGCGCTGCTCTGCGGCGCGCTCCCGGCCCTCGCCTTCCCCGCCCCGTCCCTGTGGTGGACCGCGTACGTCTCCCTCGTACCGTGGCTGTTGCTCCTGCGAACCGCGCCGACGAACCGGCGGGCGGCGCTGGAGGGGTGGCTCGGCGGCATCGGGTTCATGGTGGCGGTGCACCACTGGCTGCTGCCGAGCCTCCATGTGTTCCTGGTGGTGCTGGCGGCGCTGCTGGGCGCGTTGTGGGCGCCGTGGGGGCCGCTGGTGCGGACGCTGCTGGGCGGCTCACCGCGCCCGCGCCGGTGCCTGGCCGCCCTGGCGCTGGTGCCGTCCGGCTGGCTGATGGTCGAAGTGGTCAGGTCCTGGGAACAGTTGGGCGGTCCATGGGGGCTGCTCGGCGCCGGTCAGTGGCAGGTGCCGCCCGCCCTGCGGCTCGCCTCCCTGGGCGGAATCTGGCTGGTCAGCCTGCTGATCGTCTGGGTGAACACCGCGCTGGCACAGCTGATCTCGCTCCGCCGGGCCCGCCCGGTCGCCGTCGCCGCGCTGCTGGTCTGCGCGCTGACGGTGACCGCCGTCCGGTACGCCGCGCCCGTGCCGCGGCCCGGCGGTACCGCGCGGATCGCGATCGTCCAGCCGGGCGCGGACGGCGGCCCCGGCGCACGTCTGGCGCGGAGCGAGGCGCTGACCCGGCAGCTGGCGGGCCGGGGGGTACGCCTCGTGGTCTGGGGCGAGAGCAGTCTGACCCGCGATCCGGCGGACGATCCGGGGCTGGCCGGGCGGCTCGCCGCGCTGTCCCGGAGCACCGGCGCCGACCTGCTGGTCGGGGTGGACGCGCCGCGCGCCGGGCGGCCCGGCGTCTACAAGACCGCGGTGCTGGTGGGGCCGGGCGGGCCGACCGGCGACCGGTACGCCAAGATGCGGCTGGTGCCGTTCGGTGAGGCGATTCCGGCCCGGCCGCTGCTGGGCTGGGCGACCCATGTGGGCAAGGCGGCGGCCACCGACCGGATGCGCGGCACCCACCAGGTGGTGATGCCCGTACCCGCCGCGCACGGCCTGCGGATCGGGCCGCTGGTCTGCTTCGAGACGGCGTTCCCGGACATGAGCCGGAGCCTGGCCGCCGACGGCGCGCGGATGCTGGTCGCGCAGTCGTCGACCTCATCGTTCCAGGACAGCTGGGCCCCGGCCCAGCACGCCTCGCTCGGTGCGCTGCGGGCCGCCGAGACCTGGCGCCCGATGGTGCACGCGACGCTCACCGGCGTCAGCGCGGTCTACGGCCCCCGGGGCGAACCGGTCGGCGAGCGGCTGTCCACCGACCGCAGCGCCGCGGCCGTCTACGACGTGCCGCTCGCATACGGCACCAGCCCGTACACCCGGCTGGGCGACTGGCCGGTGTACGCGGCCGTGGCGGCGCTGCTCGTGGCGGGCGCGCCGGTGGCGGCGCGGCGGGTCAGGCTCCGGTGGTCCGCGCGAGCGCGTCGGTGACGACCCGTTCGCACAGCTCATGGGTGCGCAGCGCGTCCAGCGCGGACGGGCGCTCCCCGGCCCGTACGGCGTCGAGGAAGGCCAGCGCGGCCTGTTCGATCCCGCGCTGGCGGGCGACCGGCACCCAGTCGCCGCGGCGCCGCACCGCCGGATCGCCGTGGTGGTCGATGACGTCACCGAGGTTGACGACCTGACGGCGGGCGTCGCCACCGGAGACATCGAGGACTTCCTCGGCCGACCCGCTGCGCCGGTTCATGGTGCCGATGGCCGTGAATCCGTCGCCGGAGAGCTGCAGGACGACGTGTTCCATCAGCCCGTCACGGATCCGGGCGCGGACGTCGATGTGCTCGACCTCGCCCGGGGCCAGGAAGCGCAGCGTGTCGACGACGTGGATGAAGTCGTCGAGCACCAGGGTCCGCGGGTCCTCGGGCATCCCGACGCGGTTCTTCTGCAGCAGGATCAGCTCGCGGGGGTGCGCGCGGCAGTCGGCGTACCCGGGGGCGTGGCGGCGGTTGAAGCCGACGGCGAGGCCGACGCCGCGCTCCTCGGCGAGGTGGACGAGACGGCGGGAGTCGGCCAGCTCGTACGCGAGCGGTTTGTCGACATAGGTCGGCACCCCGGCGTCGAGGAGCCGGGCGACGATCTCCGGGTGCGCGGCGGTCGGGGCGTGCACGAACGCGGCGTCGAGCCCCGCGGCGAGGAGCGCGTCCAGATCGGCGTGGCGCTGCGCGACGGGAATCCGATGGGCGTCGGCGACCTGCCGGAGGGTGGCCGGGGTGCGGGTCTGAAGATGCAGTTCCACGCCGGGCCGGGCGGCGAGGACCGGCAGATATGCCTTCCGGGCGATGTCTCCGAGCCCTATGCAGCCGACCTTCACATGCACTCCCGATGCCGGACGGCCCTGTCTCTTATACACAACTCCGAGCCCACGAGACGCTCATGAATCA
>NZ_VKJP01000112.1 GCF_007280575.1 Streptomyces benahoarensis | reverse complement strand
CCGAGATCTACACCTATCAAGTCGTCGGCAGCGTCAGATGTGTATAAGTGACAGCCTCCCGCTCCTGAGCATCCAGAAGGGCCGCCGACGGCGTGGCCCATTGAGCATGGACGACGGGGAAGCCCGCGCGGGCGCTCGCGTCGCAGACGAGGGCGTCGTCGTCGACGAGGTGGCGTACCTTCCGGCCGCGGGCGAGGCGGCGGAGCAGGTCGAGCTTGGCGTGGCGGGCCGGGCGGCGGTCGTCGTTGGCGCGCATCCAGAGCGTGCCCTCGGGCAGGCCGTGGGCGGCGAGCCAGTCGAGGGTGGGGCGGCGGTACTTCTCGGGGCGGCCGGTGAGGTAGGCGATCTCGCAGTCACGGGCGTCGGCCAGGGCCAGGGCGACGCCCTCGGCGAGCGGTGGGTCGTCGGGCGCGGCGGCGAAGAACGCCGCCCAGTCGCACGGGCGTCGGGCGAGGAAGTGCTGGCGGTGCCCGGTGTCGGCGAGGGTGCCGTCCAGGTCGAAGACCGCCAGGGGAGGTCGCGTCATGACGTGCCGTCCTCTCCCCGCGTCCCTGCGGACACGGCGCCGCCCGCCTCCCCGCCCGGCGTGACCTCGATCCGCCCCGCCTCCAGCGCCTGCGCGAAGGAGACGTGATCGTACGCTACGTCGACGCAGGTGGCGGTGGACATCCGGAGGCTGACGTCGGGCTGCGGGGCCGGGCCCTCGCCGTAGGCCGGGCCTTCGCCGGCGAGCGTGACATGGAAGGTGCCCTCGTCGAGGACGATGTCGAGGACGCCGGCACCGGGGGCGCCGGGCGTTCCCGGGTCGTCGGAGAAGTGGGCGGCGAGGCGGGTGAGGAGCGGGACGGCGAACCAGTGGGCGCGTACCGCGTCGGTGGGGCGGGGGTCGCCGAGGGCCGGGGCTCCCCAGTCGGCGAGGGCGGTGAGGACCGGCAGCAGCTCCCGCCCGCGCGGGGCGAGTTCGTAGACGAAGGCGGCGCCCGGTGGGGCGAGGCGGCGGCGGGTGACGAGGCCCTCGCGCTCCATGTCCTTGAGGCGGGAGGCGAGCATGTCGGTGCTGACGCCCGGGAGGTCGGTGTGCAGGTCGGTGTAGCGGCGGGCTCCGCCCAGCAGTTCGCGGACGATGAGGAGCGTCCAGCGGTCGCCGACGGCGTCGAGGGCGCGGGCGACGGCGCAGTACTGGTCATAACTTCGGCGCGGCATGGTTCCAGCATAGACATATGGTTGGACTTTCCAAGCGTGAACTTGGTAAAACCAAGTAGGGTGAGAAAACCGGGAATCCGCCGCGCCGCGCGGCGGACGCGGACCGGTCGGCGACGACGCGCGGGCGGGAGACCGCCCACCGCGCGAGACCGGCCACCGGGCCCGGCGAACGACGAAGGGGAGGCCGCGGTATGCAGTTCAAGCAGTCCAGCAAGATGGCCGACGTCTGCTACGAGATCCGGGGTCCGGTGATCGAGCACGCCGACGCGCTGGAGGAGGCCGGGCACAGCGTGCTGCGGCTGAACACCGGAAACCCCGCGCTGTTCGGCTTCGAGGCGCCCGAGGAAATCCTGCAGGACGTCATCCGCAACCTCTCCCGGGCGCACGGCTACACCGAGTCCCGCGGCATCCTCGCGGCCCGGCGCGCTGTGGCGCAGCACTATCAGGGCCGCGGGCTGCCCGAGGTCGGCGTCGACGACATCTACCTGGGCAACGGCGTCTCCGAACTGATCTCCATGGCCGTCCAGGCGCTGCTCGACGACGGCGACGAAGTCCTCATCCCGGCCCCCGACTTCCCGCTGTGGACGGCGGTGACGACGCTGGCCGGCGGCAAGGCGGTGCACTACCTCTGCGACGAGTCGGCGGACTGGCTGCCGGATCTGGACGACCTCGCGTCGAAGATCACCGACCGGACCCGCGCGCTGGTCATCATCAACCCCAACAACCCCACCGGTGCCGTCTACCCCCGCGAGCTGCTGGAGGGCATGCTCGATCTCGCCCGCCGCCATCAGCTGCTGGTCTTCGCCGACGAGATCTACGACCGGATCCTTTACGACGGCGAGATCCACCACCACGCCGCGGCGCTCGCCCCCGACCTGGTGTGCCTGACCTTCAGCGGACTGTCCAAGGCGTACCGCGTCGCCGGGTTCCGCTCCGGCTGGCTGGTGCTCTCCGGGCCGCAGCAGCACGCCGCCGACTATCTGGAGGGCCTGGGCACCCTCGCCTCCATGCGGCTGTGCCCCAACGCGCCCGCGCAGTACGCCGTCCAGGCGGCGCTGGGCGGCCGCCAGAGCATCGACGAGCTGGTGCTCCCCGGCGGCCGCCTCCGGGAGCAGCGGGACGTGGCATGGGAGCGGCTGAACGAGATCCCGGGCGTCTCCTGCGTCAAGCCCCGGGGCGCGCTGTACGCCTTCCCCCGGCTGGACCCGAAGGTGCACAGGATCCACGACGACGAGAAGTTCGTCCTCGATCTGCTGCTGCGGGAGAAGATCCAGGTCGTCCAGGGCACCGGCTTCAACTGGCCGCGCCCGGACCACTTCCGCATCCTCACCCTCCCGTACGCCGACGACCTGGACGCCGCCATCCGCCGCATCGGCCGCTTCCTCGCCGGTTACCGTCAGTGACCGGCCATCGGGCGGGGCGCCCCGGGTCCGGCGGCACCGCGCCGCCCCCGGGGCCACCGCCGCACCGCCTCACCCGGACGGCCGTACCACCCGGGGGTACCCCGTTCCCCCGGCGCGCCGCAGCGCTCCGGCCCGCCGGGTGCCGCCGGCCGCCTCCGGGGTCGCGAAGCCCCCTTGAGCACACGCGCCACAGCGGCTTAGGTGGAGGACGGCAGCCCAGCCGCCCCGGAGGGGAGAGGGAAGCGATGCCCGTACGACCCGCGGTCACCGAAGCCGAACTCGAAGCCCATCTGCGCGGAATCTGTTTCAAGACCGGTCCGCCCCGCCGGATCGGCGTCGAGGTCGAGTGGCTGGTCCACGACGCCCGCGCCCCCCGATGTCCCGTCGCACCGTCCCGTCTGCGCACCGCCGCCGACGCGCTGCGGGAACTCCCCCTCGCGTCCCGCCTCACCTTCGAGCCGGGCGGCCAGCTGGAGCTCAGCTCCCCGCCCTCGGCCTCCCTGATGTCCTGCGTCGAGACGGTCGCCGCCGACCTGGCACAGGTCCGGCCCGTCATGCGGGCCCACGGCCTGGGACTCGCCGGTCACGGCCACAACCCCTGGCACGCCCCCAGCCGGGTCCTCGCCGAGCCCCGGTACGACGCGATGGAGGCGTACTTCGACCGCTGGGGCCCGGCCGGGCGCTCCATGATGTGCGCCACCGCGTCGGTGCAGGTCTGCGTCGACGCCGGGCACGAGGAGCCCGGACCGCTGGGCCTGGGCCGCCGCTGGCTGATGGCGCATCTGCTGGGCGCCGTGCTGTCCGCCGCGTTCGCCAACTCCCCCACCAGCGAGGGCTGTCCCACCGGCTACCGCACCACCCGGCAGCTGGTGTGGTCCCGGCTCGACCCGGCGCGCACCCTCGCCCCGCCGCAGGACGACGACCCGCGCACCGCCTGGGCCCGGTACGTCCTCGACGCCCCGGTGATGTGCATCCGCGGGCCGCACGGCCCCTGGGACGCCCCCGAACACCTCACCTTCCGCGACTGGGTCCGCGGCGGGGCGCCCCGGCCACCGACCCGGGAGGACCTCGACTACCACGTCACCACGCTGTTCCCGCCGGTGCGCCCGCGCGGTCATCTGGAGCTGCGGATGATCGACGCGCAGGCCGGGGAGCGCGGCTGGGTGGTCCCGCTGGCCGTCACCGCCGCGCTCTTCGACGACCCCGAGGCCGCGGAGCGCGCCTACCGCGCGGTCAAGCCTCTCGCGGAGACCGCCGGTGCCCGCCCCGCGCCCCGTAATCCGCTGTGGCGCCGGGCGGCGCGCGCCGCGCTGACCGACCCGGAGCTGCACGCCGCCGCGCTGACCTGCTTCGACGCCGCGCGCGAGGCACTGCCCCGGCTGGGCGCCGCGCCCGAGGTCCTGGACGCCGTCGACGCGTTCACCGCGCGGTATGTCGCCCGTGGCCGCTGCCCCGCCGACGATCACCTGGACGCCCTGGACACAGCGGCCGCCGCGGGTCCGCCCGAGGCCGGTCTCACCTCTGGGAAGGACAGCCCGTGACCCACGATCCCGAGGCGCTGCGGACCCGCGCGGCCACCGCGCTGCTCGCCGCCCGCGACCGCACCCACCTGCTGACCGGCTGCGTCGAGGAGCCCGATCTCCTGGCCCAGCACTCTCCGTTGATGTCGCCGCTGGTGTGGGACCTCGCGCACATCGGCAATCAGGAGGAGCAGTGGCTGCTGCGCACCGTCGGCGGCCGCGACGCCCTCCGCCCGGAGCTGGACTCCGTCTACGACGCGTTCGCGCACCCCCGCCCCAGCCGCCCGACGCTGCCGCTGCTGGGCCCCGCCGAGGCGCACGGCTATGTCGCCGAGGTCCGCGGCCGGGTCCTGGACATCCTGGAGGGCTCCGCGCTGCGCGGCGGCCCGCTGCTCGACGCCGCGTTCGCGTTCGGCATGATCGCCCAGCACGAGCAGCAGCACGACGAGACGATGCTCATCACCCACCAGCTGCGCCGCGGCCCGGCCGCCCTCACGGCGCCGCCGCCCCCGGACACCGTCGACGGCCCGCTGCCCGCCGACGTCCTCGTCCCCGGCGGCCCGTTCACCATGGGCACCTCCACCGAACCGTGGGCGCTGGACAACGAACGGCCCGCACACCACCGCGTCGTGGCGCCGTTCCACCTCGACACCGCGCCCGTCAGCAACGCCGCCTATCTGCGCTTCGTCGAGGACGGCGGCTACGACGAGCCCCGCTGGTGGGCCGCCGAGGGCTGGGCGCAGGTCCGCGAGCACGGCCTGCGCGCCCCGCTGTTCTGGCGGCGCGACGGCGGCGGCTGGGTGCGCCGCCGCTTCGGCGTCACCGAGGAGGTACCGCCCGACGAGCCGGTGCTGCACGTCAGTTGGTACGAGGCCAACGCCTACGCGCGCTGGGCGGGGCGGCGGCTGCCCACCGAGGCCGAGTGGGAGAAGGCCGCCCGCCACGATCCGGCGACCGGCCGCTCCCGGCGCTACCCGTGGGGCGACGCGGACCCGGCGCCCACCCACGCCAACCTCGGCCAGCGCCATCTGCGGCCCGCCCCGGTCGGCAGCTATCCCGAGGGCCGTTCGCCGGTGGGCGTGGGGCAGTTGATCGGTGAGGTGTGGGAGTGGACCGCCGACGACTTCCTGCCGTATCCGGGGTTCGCCGCGTTCCCCTACCGGGAGTACTCGGAGGTGTTCTTCGGCGGGGCGTACAAGGTGCTGCGGGGCGGGTCGTTCGCCGTCGACCCGGTGGCGTGCCGGGGCACGTTCCGCAACTGGGACCTGCCGGTGCGGCGGCAGATCTTCGCCGGGTTCCGTACCGCCCGCGACGCCGCCCCGGGAGACGCATGAGGCGCGCCGGGACGTCCGGGCCGTTCCGGGGAGGATGGTGAGCGATGTGCCGTCATCCCGCCTATCTGGGCCCGCCCGTGCCCGTCCGGCAGATCGTTCTGGATCCGCCGCACGGCCTGTACCGCCAGTCGTGGGCACCCCGCCACCAGCGGCACGGTACGGTCAACGCCGACGGTTTCGGCGTCGGCTGGTACGCGCCGGGCGACCCCGAACCGGCCCGCTACCGCCGCGCCGGACCGATCTGGGCCGACGAATGCCTGCCCGGCATCGCGCGAGTGGTCCGCACCGGCGCGCTGCTGGCCGCGGTCCGCGACGCCACCGCATCGGGCGCCGACGCCGAGGCGGCCGCCGCGCCGTACACCGGCGGCGGGCACCTCTTCAGCCACAACGGCGCGGTCCGCGGCTGGCCGGAGTCGCTGGCGCCGCTCACCGCGTCGCTGCCGCCGGTCGATCTGCTGCGGCTGGCGGCCCGCTGCGACGCCGCGTTCTGCTGGGCCCTCATCCAACGTCGGCTCGCCCGGGGCGACGACATGGGTCAGGCGCTGGCGCACACCGTCGAGGCGGTGGCCGAGGCGGCGCCCGGCTCGCGGCTGACGTTCCTGCTGACCGACGGCACCGCCATCGCCGCCACCACCTGGGGCGACACCCTCTTCCATCTGTCGATCCCGGGCGGCGGCACGGTCGTCGCCTCGGAGCCGTACGACGACTCCCCCCACTGGACCGAGGTGCCCGACAGCACCCTGCTGCGGGCCGCCCGCGGCGGCGTCCACCTCACCCCGCTCAAGGAGCGCACCCCGTGAGCCCCTTCTCCCTCACCCGTACCCTGCCCGCCGACGCCACCGCGGCGGCGCTCCGCGCCGATGTCCGGCGGGGGCTGACCCACAGCCCCAAGGAGCTGCCGCCGAAGTGGTTCTACGACGCCCGCGGCAGCGAACTGTTCGACGAGATCACCCGGCTGCCGGTCTACTACCCGACCCGCGCCGAGCGCGAGATCCTGCTCGCCCGCTCCGGCGCGATCGCCGCGGCGACGGGCGCCCGCACCCTGATCGAGCTGGGCTCCGGCTCGTCGGACAAGACCCGTCACCTCATCGGCGCGCTGGAGAGCCTGCGCACCTACGTACCGGTCGATGTCAGCACGTCCGCCCTGGAGGCGGCCGGTCGGGCGCTCCTCGCCGACCGTCCCGGGCTGACGGTGCACGCCCTGGTCGCCGACTTCCAGCACGGGCTGACGCTGCCGGACACCCCCGGCCCGCGGCTGCTGGCGTTCCTCGGCGGCACCCTCGGCAATCTGCTGCCCGCCGAACGCGCCGTGTTCCTGCACGAGATGCATGCGCTGCTCGCCCCGGGTGACGCGCTGCTGCTCGGCACGGACCTGGTCAAGGACGAGGCGACGCTGGTCGCGGCGTACGACGATCCGCAGGGCGTCACCGCCGCGTTCAACAAGAACGTCCTGCACGTCATCAACCGCGAACTGGACGCCGACTTCGACCCGGACGACTTCGCGCACCTCGCACGGTGGAACGCCGACGACGCCTGGATCGAGATGCGGCTGCGCGCCCGCCACGCACTGAGGGTGAAGATCCCGGCGCTCGGCCTGGCGGTGCCGTTCGCCGCCGGTGAGGAGCTGCGCACCGAGGTCTCCGCGAAGTTCCGCGAGGCGGGCGTACGCGCCGAACTCGCCGCCGCCGGTATGGAATTGACGCACTGGTGGACGGACGCGGCGGGGCGTTTCGCACTGTCGCTGTCGGTACGCCGCTGACCCGCTCCGGCCCCTTCGCCGCCCGCTCCGCCCCGCCGCACGGGTGCCGTGCGGCGGGGCCATGTGGTTCGATACCTCGATCACCTGTACGCACCGGTGGGTCCGGGCGTACGACGGACCAGGGGCAGGGGTGGCGGGGATGGGTCTGGATCGGCGGGGTTTCCTCAAGGGCGCGGCCGCGTTGGCGGGCGCCGGGATGCTGGCGGGCGCCGGGGCGGGCTCCGTGGTGGCCGCGCCCGGCCGCCGCACGGCGACGGTCTCCGCGCAGAACTGGCTGGCGGCGGTCGGCGACGCCACCCCCCTCCAGCGGCTCTCGATCCCCGGCACCCATGACTCGGGCGCCCGGCACGGCGGCCCCTGGGTGGAGTGCCAGAACACCGCGATCGGCGAGCAGTTGGCGAGCGGTATCCGCTTCCTCGACGTCCGCTGCCGCGCCATCGGCGATGTCTTCGCCATCCACCACGGCGCGTTCTACCAGGAGTTGATGTTCGGCGACGTGCTCAACGCCTGCCGGGACTTCCTTGCGGCGCAGCCGTCGGAGACGGTGCTGATGCGGGTGCAGCAGGAGTACTCCGAGGTGGCGGCGGAGGAGTTCCGCCGGATCTTCGACATCTACCTCGACGCCAAGGGCTACCGCCCGTTGTTCCGGCTGGACGGCGGGCTGCCGACGCTGGGCGAGGCGCGCGGCCGGGTCGTGCTGCTGGCGGACGCCGACGGCATGCCGGGCGTGCGCTACGGCGCGCCGGAGCTGTTCGACATCCAGGACGACTACATGGCGGAGCCGATCGGGAAGTTCCCGAAGGTCGAGGCGCAGTTCCGTAAGGCCGTGGCCGAGCCGGGCAAGTTGTTCGTCAACCATGTCAGCACCGCGGCGCTGCTGCCGCCCCGCTCCAACGCGGACCGGCTCAACCCGAAGGTCAAGAGCCTGCTGGAGGGCGAGGGCGCCGGCTGGCAGGGGCTCGGCATCGTACCGATGGACTTCCCCAACGAGACCGGGATGGCCGAGACCTTGATCCGGCACAACGTCGGGGACGCGCTGGCGTAGGAAGCGTGCGGGGGCGGTTCCTCGCGGCTGCCGCACGAAGGGCCGGGCGGAACCGGCCCCGGCCGACGGGCGGTTCGGCTGCCCGTTCGGGCAGGAGGTCTGCCCCGGGGCTCCTACCGTTCCCCGAGCGTGGCCGGTAGGCAGGGGAGAACGCCCCCGTGTCTTTCCGAAAGGCCGCCCATGCGCGCGCAGGAACCCGTCAAGAACCGCGACCAGGACGCCACCCGGGACCGTCCGCGCGCCGCCGTACCCCGGACGCCCGCGGTCGGCCCGGCGGCGGCGATGCACGCGTTGCAGCGCAGCATCGGCAACGCGGCGGCGTCCCGGCTGGTGGACGCCGCCCGGCACACCCGAGGCCCCGGCTGCGGCCACCAGGACGCGGCGCCGGTGCAGCGCACCCTGTCCTACGGGCCGTGGTCGCGGAAGTACCTCCAGGAGAAGGAGTTCATGCCGCTGCTGAACGCCGCGGACCCCGGGTCGCGGGCGCAGGGCATCGAGGCGCCCTTCGACTCCCTCATCGCGAAGGTGGAACAGGCCGGACGGCATGTGACGTTCCGGGAGGCGAAGCCGCCGCGGGGCCGGGCGGCGTTCTCGGTCGAGGAGGGCGAAGGCGTCCTCACCATCGACCCGCCGTCCGCGACCGCGAGCGCCCGGGAGCTGCGGGACTTCGCCACCACGCTGACCCATGAACTCCAGCACGCCGTGGACTTCGTGGAGAAGCGCTTCCCGACCGACAAGGAGGCGAAGTACGACGGGGACAGTGCGACGCAGCGGAAGACGGGGCAGATCGCCGCGGAGCTGCGGGCCTTCGGGGTGGAGGCGGCCGCCGCCGCGAAGCTGGCCATCGGCGACACCTACGAGGCGTCCGAGAAGCCGTTCAGCAAGCTGGCGAAGGGCCTGCCGTCCTCGTCGATCTCGCCGGAACAGCAGTCCCTGGTCGTGGAGTTCCAGCACCTCGCGTCGTACGACGCGGCCGGCGGGGACCTTCTGGCAGCCTTCCGGAGAGAAGGCGTGGAGAACAGCCGCATCCTGGACCGGCTCGCCGCCTACCTCCTCCAGTACGGGCTGATGCCCGAGCCCGGCCACGCACAGGCCCTCGCCTGGCTGCGGCAGAACCCGAAGGTGGTCGAGCGCGGCCTCGCGGAGGGCGCGCGCCTCTTCCACCGGCGCAGGCCCGAGCTGAAGAAGTAACGACGCGCCGGACCCCGCAAGGCCCGGCGCTCCCACGTCACTTCCCGCCGCGCGGCTCCACCGCCTTCAGGACGGACGGCAGCGGATACCAGTCGGCGGTGGTGAAACTGGCGTGCGCCCCGGCGAGCTGCCGGACCCGGGCCAGCGCGTCGCCCTCGGACGGGCGGGTCCCGTCGATCGCCGGGACCACCTTGTGGGCGTCCGTCATGATCAGCAGATAGTGGCGGGTGTCGTACCAGGCGGTGTCGATGCCGTCGGCGAGGTACTTCGAGGCGTCGCCGTCGAACATCACGAACCACGGGCGCAGCGACGCGTCCGCGTACCGGCTGCGGGGGTCACCGGCGGCCGCGCCGTGCACCGCGGGGAAGGCCGTGGCCTGCGACACCTTGCCCTTGGCGGCGAGGTCCTTGAGGTGGCGGGCGTATTCGACGTCCGTCCAGAGCTTGTCGAGGGGGTTGTTCTCCTCGACGGTGCCGGGGATCAGCTCGAAGAGGAACTTCCCCTTGAGCGCGTCCCGTTCGGGCCAGCCTCCGGCGCGTACCGCCTCGTCGGGGGTGGTGTGTCCGGCGGCGAGGTCGCCGGGGCCGTAGACCGCGTCGCCCAGCTTCCCGCGGACCAGGGCGTCGAAGGCGGCGGGGCCGCGGCCACCCTTGTTGTTGAAGCCGTCCTTCATCTCGACCTTGATGAGCACCGGCCGGTGGCCGGGGTGCGCGTCGTGCCAGGCGCGCATATCGGCGAGGCAGCCGCCGAAGTCCTGGTCGCGGCCCTTGGTGCGCAGGTCGGCCGGGGTGGTGGCGCCCTCGCAGTTGCTGTTGTTGCCGAGCGGGTTGCTGTGCGAGACGCGCCAGGAGCGGCCGAGACCGTTGGTCCAGACGTCCAGCTCGACGAGGGACGCACCGGAGTCCAACGCGTCCGCGAGATACGGGTACTTGTCCTTCTCGTAGGCGTTGTGGACGCCGACGGAGGTGCTGGTGGCGTAGGTCGCCGGGGCCGTCTCCGCGCCCGCGGTGGCCGCCACCGTGATCATCCCGGCCGCCGCCACGGCCACCGCTCCGACGCCCCACACCTTTTTCATCCGTCCCGCTCTTCCGTCTCGATCCGCGACCGCGCACCGCGCCGCCGTCCGCCGGTCGCTCACCCGGCCGAATGGGCAGCAGAGTACGGGAGTTGACGCCGGGCGGTGGCGGAGAACGGCAGGTCGGGCACGTTCGGGCGGCGGCCGTGGCAGGCTGCACGGGCCGTGGCCGCAGGGGCCCGGCCGACCAGGGGAGGAACCATGTCCGAGCGGACCACGCGAGGCGGATTGCCGGTCGCCGCGGTCGTGCTGACCGGGATCGTCGCGCTGTACATGGCGCTCGTCGCGTTCGGCAACATCACGGATTTCGGCACCAACCAGGAGTTCGTCCGTCATGTCCTGGCGATGGACACGACGTTCCGGGACGAAGACCTGATGTGGCGGGCGGTGACCTCCCGCACGGTGCAGGACGGCGCATACATAGCGATCATCGTCTGGGAGACGACGGCCGCGGCGCTGCTGGCCACGGGAACGGTGTGGTGGGCGCTGCGGCTGCGGCGGGACACCCCCGGGCGGGCACGGACGGTGGCGGTGGCCGGGTTGCTGATGGTGCTGGTGCTGTTCGGCGCCGGTTTCCTCGCGGTGGGCGGCGAGTGGTTCGCCATGTGGCAGTCGAAGCAGTGGAACGGGCTGGACGCCGCGACCCGCAACGTCACGGTCGCGGGCCTGGCCCTGCTGGTGGTGCAGGGGGCGCGGCGGCGGGCGGATGGCTGACAGCCCCCCGGGAATGCAGGGCCCCTACGGGCCCGGCGCCCCGGACGGCAGCCGGGCGCCCTCGGACGCCCACCCCTCACCACCCGATCCGATACCCCGTCAGCCAGTCCGAGCCGCCATCGCCCTCCGCACGGCGACGCTGGGCGTCCTCCCGTTCCCGGTTGCCCTCGGCCGTGCCCACCCGTCCGGCCAGCCCGGCGCTGGCGGCGACCACCTTCTCGACGCGCTCGCGCCGTGCCGCCTCGAACGCGGCGTAGGCGGTGGGCGCGTCGGCGTGGTCGCGCAGCGCGCGGGCGAGCACCACGCCGTCCTCGATGGCCATGGAGGCGCCCTGCGCGGCGTTGGGCGCGGCAGCGTGGGCCGCGTCGCCCAGGATGACGAGCGGGCCGCGGTGCCAGCGCGGGGTGCGGGCGATGTCGTAGGAGCCGGAGGCGACGAAGGTGTCCCCGGCGGCCCGGACCAGGGCGGCGGCGGGCGTGGCGTCGTCCGCGAAGAGTGCGGCGAGCCGGACGCGCCACTCGGCGGCGGTCGGCGCGGAGCCGCCCCTGGGCAGCTCCGCGCCGGGAACGTTGGCGAACCACCACACCTCGCCGCCGGGTGCCCGGGTGCAGCCGAGGAAGCCCCGCGATCCGGCGATCATGGTGTAGGTGTCGGGCGCCAACGGGACGTCGTCGGCGCGGGCGTAACCGCAGACCGTGTTCTGCCCGGTGTGGCGCGGACGCGGGGCGTCCGGGTCGATGAGGGTGCGGGTCACCGAGTGCAGCCCGTCCGCGCCGATGAGGACGTCGCCCTCGGCGGTGGTGCCGTCGGCGAAGGCGGCCGCCACCCGGTCACCGTGCGGGCCGGGCACGGTATCGGCACCGGTCAGCCGCTTGCCGTGGTGGACGGGGATACCGCGGCGGACCGCCTCGTCGTGCAGGACCCGGTAGAGGGTGGCCCGGCGCAGGGTGCGCGGGCCGAGGGCGGCGCCGTCGCCGCCGGAGATCGGGCGTTCGCCGCGCACCGCGCCGTCCGCACCGATCAGGGCGACCCGCCGGGCAGGGAAGGAGTGTGCGACGACGGGCCCGTGCGCGTCGATCACCCGGAGCGCCTCCAGGCCGTTGGTGAAGACGACGAGGAACGCGCCCACGTCATCGGCACCGGTCGGATACGCCTCGAAGATCTCCGCCGCGATGCCCGCCTTGTGCAGCGCCAGTGCGGTCACCGTGCCCGCGATGCCGCCGCCGACGATCAGAGCCTTCCTCGCCATACGCTCCCCTGTTCCGTCACCGGCCGCGGGCCGGCGGAGGCGACGTGGCCCGGCGCCGCGCCGTGTGCCCCCGGCCCGGGGCCCGGCGGCCCCGTCAACGTACCCGCCCGCTCCCCCGCACCCGCCGGGGAACGCCGCGGCCGGTCACGGGCCCGTCGGCGGGGCACGGGCAAGGTCCACGCCCCTGGCGCGCGGTCCCCGGACGGGCACCCCCTCATGTGCGGTGGCCGACGGGACGCCGGTGCACGTCACCACGGCGGGCCGCAGGTTTAGGGGTACCCCGCCCGGGTCAGCGACTGCATGATTGTGCAGTGGTTTCCCCGCCGCTCCGAGGCGGGACGAGGAGGGTCGACAGGGCATGGCGGACGGAGCCGAGCCGGGCACGGTGCGCAGCGGAACACCGGACGGAGGCGGTCCGGAGGCCGCCGGGGACGCGCCGGAGGCCGCGCCGCTCCCGCCTCCGTGCCCGCCGGGACCCGCCCCGCAGAGCCCGTGGCGCAATCACTTCCTGACCCTGCTCGACCGGCTCCCCACCCCGGTCGCGGTGTGCCGGGCGGACGGCGGGGTGCTGATCGCCAACCCTGCGATGGCCGCCGAGTGGGGCGTCGCCCCCGGACGGCTGTGCGGCCGTAACCTGCTGGACCTCTTCCGGCCGCGTGACACGGCCCAGTTGGACCGGCTGACGGAGGCGCTGCGGCTGGGCCGCCGTTCCCGGTACCCGGTGGCGGTGGGCTGGCGGGGGGCGGACGGCGTGGCGCGGCAGGGCGAGCTGTCCCTCGACCCGGTGGGCGATCCGTCGGCGCGGCCCCCGGCGCTGCTGGCGCTGCTGAAGGTGCGGGAGTCGGCGCCGCCGCCCGCGCCGCGCGGCCAGGTCAGCCCGGTGGAGGGCCGCATCCTGGCGCTGGCCGCGGGCGGCGCCACCACCGCGGCGATCGGTTCGGCACTGGGGCTGACCGTGGACGGCGTCAACTACCACCTCTCCCGGCTGGCGCGCCGCTGGCGGGTCCAGGGCCGTACCGCGCTGGTGGCCCGCGCCTACGTCCTGGGCGTCCTGGAGCCGGGCAGCTGGCCGCCGCGCGCCGCCTGACCGGACGTCGCGGCACCCGGTGCCCGGCCGTCCGTGCGGACGGACGTACGGATAACCTCAAGGGGTGGAGGAGAAGCAGCAGCCCGCGTTCGAGCGGGGCACGGACGGCCCGAAGGTCATCGTCGTCGGCGTCGACGGCTCGGACTCGTCGTGGCGGGCCGCCGCCTACGCCGCCGGGCTGGCCCGCCGCCAGGGCGCGAAGCTGGCGCTGGTCCACATCCAGCCGGTGCTGCCCGCCGGGGCGGCGATGGGCGCGCCGGTCGTCGACGCCACCCATGAGGTGGCCGAGGAGCTGATGGCGGAGATCCGCCGGTCGACGGAGCGGCTGCAGGGCCTGTACCACATGCGCTGGGAGTTCCACACGCTGCGCGGTGACCCGTACTCCGGGATGGTGCAGATGGCCGACGAACTGCGGGCGGACGCCGTGGTCGTGGGCGCGTCGGAGTCGGCCGGGCACCGCATCATGGGCTCGGTGGCGGTCCGGCTGGTCAAGGCCGGGCGCTGGCCCGTGACGGTCGTCCCGTAGGGCCGGTCGTCACACTCCCGTCCGCCCCGCACCGACAGGCCCTACGGCCGGTACCGCTCCGGGCGGGTCAACTCCGCTGGTGGGCCCGGGGGTGCTGAGGCACGGTGAGAGGTGCACGGGCGGAGCGCCGCCCCGGCCAGGGAGACCACCGTGACCGACCACACCTACCGTGTGACAGAGATCGTGGGCACGTCCCACGAGAGCGTCGACGCCGCGATCCGCAACGGCGTACGGCGTGCCTCGCAGACCCTGCGCCACCTCGACTGGTTCGAGGTGGCCCAGGTGCGCGGCAACCTCGCCGACGGCGAGATCGAGCACTACCAGGTCTGCCTCAAGGTCGGCTTCCGGTTGGACGACGCGGGCTGACGCCCGTCGCGGCATGCCCCGGTGAACTCCCCGCCCGGCCGGCGTGAACCCCCGGGGAGAGACCTTCCCCGCCGGCCGTCGAGGGTCCATCATGAGCCGCCGTCAGGCCACGACGGAGGGTACGGAGGTCACCAATGGGGCTGCGCCCGGGACACGGAGTACTGCGCCGCAAACCGATCGAGCACATCGAGGAGGCGGAGGGCGGCTCGGCCCAGCAGCTGACGCGGGTGCTGGGCCTGTGGCAACTGACCGCGATCGGCGTCGGCGGCATCATCGGCGCCGGAATCTTCACCCTGGCCGGTACGGTCGCCAACGGCAAGGCCGGGCCCGCCGTGCTGATCTCCTTCCTGATCGCGGGCCTCGCGAGCGCCGCGGCGGCGTTCTCGTACGCGGAGTTCGCCGGTCTGATCCCGAAGGCCGGATCGGCGTACACGTACGGCTACGCGGTCCTCGGTGAGCTGGCGGGCTGGTTCATCGGCTGGGACCTGCTGCTGGAGTACACCGCGATCGTGGCGGTGGTCGCCATCGGCATCTCCGGCTACTTCAGCTTTCTGGTGGGCGCGATGGGGGCGAAGCTGCCGGACTGGATGCTGGGCGCGCCCGGCACCGGACCGGGCCACCGGGTGGACCTCTTCGCGGCGGTCCTCTGCCTGCTGATCGCGTATCTGCTGACGCTGGGCATCAAGAACGCGGCCCGCTTCGAGATGATCGTGGTGGGGTTGAAGGTGCTGGTGGTGATCGGCGTCATCGCGGTCGGCTTCTTCCACATCAGAACCGCGAACTACCACCCGTTCTTCCCGTTCGGCGTGAGCGGCGCGTTCACCGGCGCGGCCACCGTTTTCTTCGCCGTCTTCGGCTACGACGCGATGAGCACGGCGGCCGAGGAGTCGAAGGACGCACAGCGCCACATGCCGAAGGCGATCATCTACTCGCTGGCCATCTCGATGGTGCTGTACGTCCTGGCGTGCCTGGTGCTGACGGGCATGCAGAACTACAAGGACATCGACCCGGAGAGCGGCTTCTCGTCGGCGTTCAAGTCGGTGGGGCTCAGCAGCGCCGCGGACGTCATCGCGGTCGGCGCGATCATCGGCATCCTCACGGTGATGTTCACCTTCATGCTGGGCGTGACCCGGGTGTGGTTCTCGATGAGCCGGGACGGGCTGCTGCCGAAGTGGTTCGCCAAGACCCATCCGACGCGGCACGTCCCGACCCGGGTGACCTGGATCGTCGGGGCGGCGTCGGCGGCCATCGCCGGATTCCTGCCGATCGGCGAGGCGGCGGAGCTGACCAACATCGGCATCCTGCTGGCCTTCGTGGTCGTCTGCATCGCGGTGATCGTGCTGCGCTACAAACACCCGGAACTCCCCCGGACGTTCCGCACCCCGGGCATGCCGGTGGTGCCCGCGCTCGGCGTGGTCTTCTCGCTCTGGCTGATCACGTTCCTGGAGTGGCAGACCTGGGTGCGGTTCGTGGTGTGGTTCCTGGTCGGCCTGGGCGTGTACTTCGGCTACTCCTACCGGCGCTCGGAGGTCGGGAAGGCCGAGCGGCGGGAGGCGGGTGACGGGACGTCCTGACGACGCACGGGCGGCGGGCCCCCGGGGAGCGTCCCGGGGCCCGCCGCCTTTCCACGTCGCGGCTCAGAACACGTCGTGGCTCAGAAGACGAACGGACCCGGGTCCTGGGCCCCGGTGGCCTTGCAGGTGGCGGTGATGCCGAAGACGACGACCTTGAGGGAGGTGGCTTCGAGGCTGTCGCCGGAGGCGACGGTGCCGGTGAGCGGGCCGGTGCTGACGGCGCTGCCGGAGGGGATCGCGGGGTTGGAGCTGCCGCTGAAGGTGGCGGTGCCGGAGCCGTTCTTGGTGAGGGTGAGGGTGGATTTGACGGAGTTCGCGGCCACGTCGATGGGGGCGGTGACGGCCGAGGTGGAGACGCTGATGGTCGCGGCCGTGCCGTCCTGGGTGGCGGTGAGGGTGGCGGTGCCCTTGCCGTAGGTGCCGCAGTCGAAGCCGAGGGTGGCGGTGTCGGGGTTCACCGCACCGGCGGCCGGTGCCATGGCGAGGGTGCCGGCGAGTGCCGCGCCGACGGCGAGTGCGCTGCCGATGCCGAGCTTGCCGTGTCTCATCTGGGGTCCGCCTTCGTGTGGGGGGGTACGCGATGGGGGTGGCTG
>NZ_VKJP01000111.1 GCF_007280575.1 Streptomyces benahoarensis | reverse complement strand
CCGACGCGGACGCCCGCACCCCGGCATCGCCCGCACCACCCGGCGCCCCGGCCCCGGCCGTCGCGGCCATCCCGGGCGGCGCCCCGCCCCGCTCCCCCGCGGGCCGCAGGCCGACGGCCCGCGCCGGAGGATCCCGCCCGGGCACCGGCCCCAGGGGCCGCGCGGGATCCCGGCCGACCGGCCGCGCGGGCTCGGCGCCCACCGGCCGACCGGGCTCGGGACCGTCCGGCCGCGCGGGCTCGGAACCGACCGCGGGACGCGCCCTCCCGGGACGCCCCGTGAGCGCCGCAGCCGCGGTCAGCAGGCGGTCGGCCAGGGGTACCGCACTGCCGTCGCCCGGCGCGCAGCGGCGCGCTCAGGAGCGCCGGCCGCATCAGTGGTTCGCCCGGCAGCTGCTGCTCACGCTCGCCGGCGAGCTCCCCGTACACGCCCTCCTCGGGCATGCGCTGCCCGCCGCGTACGACCGGCTGATCGAACTGGCGCCGCTCGCACCGCTACGGAGGCGGCCCGGCCCCGGGACGCGGCCGCACGACGTGCCGACCGTCCGGGAATGCGGGCTGAGCAGGCCGTGCGACGGCGTCATCGAGGCGTTCGCCCGGATCGCCGACGGCGAGCGGCTGCGCGCCCTCGCCTTCCGGCTGGAGCTGGGCGCCGACGCCCGCTGGCGCTGCGCCGCCCTGGACATCGGCCCGACCCCGACGGGCCGGGGGCCGGGCCAGTTCGATCCGGTAGGCGGCCGATGACCACGAACGACGGCGGGGCCCCGGGGAAAAACCCCGGAGCCCCGCCCCCACGACTCACTTCACTTCTTGCGGCGTCGGCCGCCCTTCTGGGCCTTGCGGCGCTCCGCTCGGGTCAGGCCGTCCGACTCCGAGCGGGCCGGGGCGTCGTCGTCGCTGGCGAAGTCGCCCTCGATCACGCCGCCCTCGCCGTCGACCGTCGGCGCCGAGAAGTGCAGCCGGTCCGGCCGCTGCGGCGCCTCCAGGCCCTTGGCGTGGATCTCGGGACGGCCCGCACCGGCGGGAACCGCCTCCGGGGCCTCCTTCTCCAGGGACGGCGCCTCGGCGCCCTCCTCCACCGGGACCTCCTCGACCTGCTGCTCCACCTGGACCTCCAGGTTGAACAGGTAGCCGACGGACTCCTCCTTGATGCCCTCCATCATGGCGGTGAACATGTCGAAGCCCTCGCGCTGGTACTCGACCAGCGGGTCCTTCTGGGCCATCGCCCGCAGGCCGATGCCCTCCTGGAGGTAGTCCATCTCGTAGAGGTGCTCACGCCACTTGCGGTCCAGGACGGACAGCACCACGCGGCGCTCCAGCTCCCGCATGATGTCGGAGCCCAGCTGCTCCTCGCGGGCGGCGTACTGCTGGGCGATGTCGTCCTTGGCCGCTTCGGCGATGAAGTCGGAGGTGATCCCGGCGCGGTCGCCGACCTCGTCCTCCAGCTCCTCGACGGTGACCTTCACCGGGTAGAGCTGCTTGAACGCGCCCCACAGGCGGTCCAGGTCCCACTCCTCCGCGAAGCCCTCGACCGTCTCCGCCTGGATGTAGGCGTCGATGGTGTCGTCCATGAAGTGCTTGACCTGGTCCTGGAGGTCCTCGCCCTCCAGGACGCGGCGGCGCTCGCCGTAGATGACCTCACGCTGGCGGTTGAGCACCTCGTCGTACTTCAGGACGTTCTTCCGCGTCTCGAAGTTCTGCTGCTCGACCTGCGACTGGGCGGAGGCGATGGCCCGGGTGACCATCTTGTTCTCGATCGGGACGTCGTCGGGGACATTGGCCATGGCCATGACGCGCTCGACCATCTGGGCCTTGAACAGCCGCATCAGGTCGTCGCCCAGGGAGAGGTAGAACCGCGACTCGCCCGGGTCGCCCTGACGGCCGGAGCGGCCGCGCAGCTGGTTGTCGATCCGGCGCGACTCGTGCCGCTCGGTGCCCAGGACGTAGAGCCCGCCCAGCTCCTTGACCTCCTCGAACTCCGCCTTCACCGCCGCCTCGGCGCGCTCCAGCGCGTCCGGCAGGGCGGCCGCCCACTCCTCGACGTGCTCGACGGGGTCCAGCCCGCGCTGCCGCAGCTCGGCCTCGGCGAGGTCGTCCGGGTTGCCGCCGAGCTTGATGTCCGTACCACGGCCGGCCATGTTCGTGGCGACCGTCACGGCGCCCTTGCGGCCGGCCTGGGCGACGATCGACGCCTCCCGCTCGTGGTGCTTGGCGTTCAGCACCTCGTGGTCGACGCCGCGCTCCTTGAGCTGCTGCGAGAGGTACTCGGACTTCTCGACGGACGTCGTGCCGACCAGGATCGGCTGGCCCTTCGCGTGCTTCTCGGCGATGTCGTCGACCACCGCGTCGAACTTCGCGGGCTCGGTGCGGTAGATCAGGTCGGCCTGGTCCATCCGCTGCATGGGGCGGTTGGTGGGGATCGGGACGACGCCGAGCTTGTAGATCTGGTGGAACTCGGCGGCCTCGGTCATCGCCGTACCGGTCATGCCGGAGAGCTTGTCGTAGAGGCGGAAGAAGTTCTGGAGGGTGATCGTGGCGAGCGTCTGGTTCTCGTCCTTGATCTCCACCCCTTCCTTCGCCTCGATGGCCTGGTGCATGCCCTCGTTGTAGCGGCGGCCCGCGAGGATACGGCCGGTGTGCTCGTCGACGATCATGACCTCGCCGTCGATGACGACGTAGTCCTTGTCGTTCTTGAACAGTTCCTTGGCCTTGATGGCGTTGTTGAGGTAGCCGACCAGCGGGGTGTTCACCGACTCGTAGAGGTTGTCGATGCCCAGCCAGTCCTCGACCTTGCTGACGCCGGACTCGTGGATGCCGACGGTGCGCTTCTTCTCGTCGATGTCGTAGTCGCCGGTCTCCTCGATACCGCGCTGCGGGTTGGCCGCCTCACCCTTCTTCAGGCGGCGCACCAACTTGGCGAAGTCTCCGTACCACTTGGTGGCGGAGTCGGCCGGACCGGAGATGATCAGCGGCGTACGGGCCTCGTCGACGAGGATGGAGTCGACCTCGTCGACGATCGCGAAGTTGTGGCCCCGCTGGACGAGTTCATCCTGCGACCAGGCCATGTTGTCGCGGAGGTAGTCGAAGCCGAACTCGTTGTTGGTGCCGTACGTGATGTCGCAGCCGTACTGCTCGCGGCGCTGCGCCGGGGTCATGTCGGCGAGGATGCAACCGACCTTCAGGCCCAGGAAATTGTGGACCCGGCCCATCATTTCGGAGTCGCGCTCGGCGAGGTAGTCGTTGACCGTGATGAGGTGGACGCCGTCGCCGGAGAGGGCGTTCAGATACGCCGGGAGGGTGCCGACGAGGGTCTTGCCCTCACCGGTCTTCATCTCGGCGACGTATCCCAGGTGAAGGGCCGCGCCACCCATCAGCTGGACGTCGTAGTGGCGCTGGCCGAGCACCCGCTTGGCGGCCTCGCGGACCGTGGCGAACGCCTCGGGCAGCAGGTCGTCCAGGCTCTCGCCGTCCTTGTAGCGCTCCTTGTACTCGTCGGTCAGCGCCCGCAGCTCGGCGTCGGAGAGGGCCGCGAAGTCCTCTTCGATGGAGTTGACCTGCCCCGCGATGCGGTGCAGTTTGCGCAGGATCTTTCCTTCGCCTGCACGCATGAGCTTGTTGAAGACGGACACTTGGGGTGGTCTCCTTGCCGGTCGGGCCTGCACGGTCGAGTGCGCGGGCGCGGCATTCTTCCAAGGGGCAGGCCCCGCCGCAACGGCCATCGTAAAGGAGGACGCCGTCCGGTCGGGAGGTCCGCCGCAGCCAACCCCGCCGGGCCCCTCTCCCCATGAACGCGCGAGGCCGCGAGAAGGTGCCGGGCCGGGCAGCGAAATCCCTTCGCGCCCGCACCCCGGTGGCCGCAGAATCCCTCCATGAAACCCGTCACCCTCACCACGGAGCGCCTGCTGCTGCGCCCGTTCCGGCGGTCGGACGCCCCCGCGGTGCACACCGCCTGCCAGGACCCGGACATCCCGCGCTGGACCAGCGTCCCGTACCCGTACACCCTCCGGGACGCCGAGCACTTCACGGGCGCGTTCTCCCCGCAGGGCTGGCGCCAGGACACCGATCTCTCGTTCGCCGTGCTCACCCGGGACACGGACGCGCTGGTCGGCGCGGTGGGTCTGGTCCGCCTGGACCGTCTGCACACCCCCGAGCACCAGGCCGAGCTGGGGTACTGGACCGCCCGGGAGCAGCGCGGCAAGGGCTACACCGCCGAGGCCGCCGCCGCGGTGGTGCGCTGGGCCTTCCGTGACCTGGGCGTGGAGCGGCTGGAGTGGCGCGCCGAGGCCGGTAACCACGGCTCCTGGGCGGTCGCCCGCCGCACCGGCTTCCACCGGGAGGGCACCCTCCGCGGCGAGCTGGTACGCGGCGGCACCCGCCGGGACGTCTGGCTCGGCTCGCTCCTCCCCTCCGACCTGCCGGCTCCCGACGCCCCGCCCCGGGAGCCCGCGGCGCGGACGCCGTACCTTCCGTACGGGGGCTGAGCGGGCGGCGGCGGAACGGTGGAGAGCGGCCCGGGCCGGATGGAAGGGGGCCTTCCGGGCTGTCGAGCCGGTGTGCGGACCGGCGACGGCCCGGGCGTTGTCAGTGGTCGCCCCTACTCTTTGCGGCATGACCGACGTGACATCGCGACCGCGTTCCGTGACCGCCCTCTCCCGTGACGAGGCGCGGCGGCTGGTCCTGCGCGCCCAGGGCCTGCTGGGGGCGGACGGCCGCCGCGCCGGGGTGCGCGGGCTGCTGCGCCGCCTCGGCTCGGTGCAGCTCGACACGATCTCGGTCCTCGCCCGCTCGCACGAGCTCATCCCGTACAGCCGGCTCGGCGCCCTCGACCGTACGGAGATCGAGGCCGCCTATTGGAGCGGCGACCGCAGCTTCGAGTACTGGTCGCACGCCGCCTGCATCCTCCCCGTCGAGGAGTGGCCGCTCTTCGCCTTCCGCCGCCGCGCCTACCGCGCCCGCCCGCACTGGCACCACGAGCTGTCCCCTGCCGCCTACGACGCGGTCCTCACGCAGCTGCGGGAGCGGGGCCCGCTCACCGCGAGCCAGCTGGGCGGCGCGAAGAACGGCGGCGAGTGGTGGGACTGGAGCGCGTCGAAGATCGCGGTGGAGCGCGCCCTGATGTACGGCGAGGTGGTCTGCACCCGGCGCAGCGGCTGGAAGCGGGTGTACGACCTCGCCGAGCGCGCCATACCCGCCCCGCTGCTGGCGGACGAGCCGGAGGACGCCGAGTGCGTCCGTCGGCTGGTGGCGCAGGCGGGCGCCGCGATGGGCGTCGCCACCCGCGCCGATCTCGCGGACCACCACCGCCTCAAGACCGCGCAGGTCGACGCCGTGCTGGCCGACTCCGGCCTGGTGCCGGTCGAGGTCGAGGGCTGGTCCAAGCCCGCCTGGGCCGACCCCGCGGCGCTCGCGGCGCCGCCCCGCGGCCGCCACCGTACGACGCTGCTCTCCCCGTTCGACTCCCTCATCTGGGACCGCCCGCGCACCGAGCGGATCTTCGGCTTCACCCACCGTCTGGAGGCGTACGTCCCCCGCCCTCAGCGGATACACGGCTATTTCGCGATGCCGCTGCTCTCCGGCGGCCGTCTGGTCGGCCGGGTCGATCCGGCCCGCGAGGGCACCACGCTCGTCGCCCGCCAGGTGTCGATGGACGGCCCCAAGGCGGCCCGCCCGATGGCCCGGGCGCTGTTCGAGGCGGCGAGCTGGGTGGGGTGCGACACCGTACGGGTGGAACGCTGCGACGACACGGCGCTGGCCACGGCGCTGCGCCGGGAGCTGATACATCTCGGCGGCTGACGAGGGCGGGGCAAGTGGGCCGGAGTCGCGTGAGAAGGGGCGTCGGCCCCGGAGCCAGGGCGGGCCCACCGCCCCACCCGGCCCCTCACCGGATTTCGAGGATCTTCTCCCGCATCGCGTAGACCACCGCCTCCATCCGGGAGTGCAGCTGCAGCTTCTCCAGGATGTTGCGGACGTGGTTCTTCACGGTGTTCTCGGAGATGAAGAGTTCCTTGGCGATGTCGCGGTTGTTCCTGCCGGTGGCGACGAGCTTGAGGACCTCCAGCTCCCGGTCGGTGAGGCGAGGCGCGGGCACCAGCCGCCGTTCATCCGTGCGCTGGATCATCGACTTGAACTCGGTGAGCAGCTTGGACGCCATCGAGGGGCTGATCTGCGACTGCCCGTCCGCGACGGCCCGGATGGCGGTCGCCACCTCGTCCGTGGAGATCTCCTTGAGCAGATAGCCGGTGGCCCCGGCCTTGATCGCCTCGTAGAGATCGGCTTCCTCGTCGCTGATCGTCAGCATGATGATCTTCGCGCTGGGGGCCACCTCCTTGATGGCGGTGCACGCCTCGATGCCGCCGCGCCGGGGCATCCGTACGTCCATCAGCACGATGTCGGGCAGCAGATCGGCGGCCTTCTCCACCGCCTCGGCGCCGTCCCCGGCCTCGCCGATGACCTGGATGTCCTCCTCCTGGGCCAGCACGATCTCCAGCCCCCGCCGGAAGAGGGCGTGATCATCCACCACCAGAACCCGGATCGGCTCCTCGCGTGACGGATCCGCTCCCCTCCCGCACGCGTCACCGGCGCCGTTACCGCCGCCGTCCGCGTCGCCGCGCACGGGCACGAAGCTGTCCCCCATCGTCCCTCCCCGTCAACTACCCGGCCCGGTGGCCAGAGTTTGGATACAAGGCTGGTTGACAACAGCCCCCGCGGCCAGCCCGGTCAACGCCATACGGCCGCTCCCCCGGCACCCGAGGTGCCCCTGCGCCATGGCCCGGCACAACTCTATACGGCCTCAACTCCTCCCCCATGCAGGCACGATGGTGCCCCCGGGCGCACGCCGGGGGCACCATGGGATGAGGTCAGCCGCCGAGTGCGCCCCCCGCGCCCCCGGCTCCTTCCTCCCCGAACGAATCGGGGTTCAGGTGGATGACGCCGTAGTCGTAGCCGTGCCGCCGGTAGACGACACTGGGCTGCTTCGTCTCGGCGTCGACGAAGAGATAGAAGTCGTGACCGACCAACTCCATCTCGTAGAGCGCCTGGTCGAGTGCCATGGGCGCCGCGGAGTGGGTCTTCTCGCGGACGACCAGCGGGCCGTCCCCCTGGACCACCAGGGACGCCACCTTCTTGGTGGGCACCCTCTCCTCGGACGCCACGTCCGTGGCGAGCTCCCCATTGGGCTTCAGGTTCGCGGCGTCGGGGACGCTCACCGCCACGTCGCTGGCCGGGATGCGGCCGCTGCCCCGACGGGAGAAACGCTTGTCGTGCTGCTTGCGCAGCCGTGCCTCCAGCTTCGCGGTGGCCAGATCCAGCGCGGCGTACGGATCACCTGCCGCCGCCTCGGCCCGGACCACCGGGCCGCGGGAGCGAAGGGTGATCTCCACCCGGTCGGAACGGTCGGCCTGCCGCGGGTTCGGCTCCTTGGACACTTCGACGTCCAGGCTGATCACCTTGCCGTCGAGCTTCTGGACCTTATCCAGCTTCAGCTTCTCGGCCACGTGCTTGCGGAACCGCTCGGGCACCTCGGTCTTGCGGCCCTTGACGACGATGTCCACGCAGAACTCCGTTCCCGGATCGCCCCGCCCGACGAGCGGAACGATTCCTTCTTGCACCAGGCTCCGGTGAGTGCCGAAGCCTCGGACTTGGCGACTTTCACCTCCTCCTCCCCCGGGGACGGGCTCTCCACTCTCCTGATTTCAGGGTCGCGGCAAACAGCCCCATACGCACCCAGCACGACATTCGAGGCAAAGCGTCTGCCAAGTCCTCACAACCGAACATAGCTCGCTCCGGCGGGTGTCGGCACCCCCTCACGGCCACCAGCTGCGTTCGAGTGGATTTCGCCTCCCTACCTGGAACGTCCGTTTCCCGGCCTCAGTTCCGGTACGCGGCGAACGCCGCCCCCGGAGCGGCCACCACCGCCGCCCCCAGCGCCCGGCCGCCCACCGCCGCAACCGTCCGCCCGGCCTCGGCCAGCGTCGCCCCCGTGGTCACCAGGTCGTCCACCAGCACCACTGGCGCCGCCACCACCGGCCCGGCGGTCCCGCCCCGGACCTCCAGGGCCCCGGCGACGTTGGAGAGCCGCTCCCGGGCGCCCAGCCCCGCCTGGTCCGCCACCGGTCTGCGCTGCCGCAGCCCGGCCCACACCCGCGCCGCCCGGCCCGTGCACCGCAGCTCACGGGCGGCGGCGTACGCCAGCCGCCGCACCGGGTCGTGCCCGCGCCCGGCCACCGCCCCCCGCGCCGACGGCACCGGGACCAGCACCACCGGCCCCGCCCGCGGACCCGCGCCGCCCTGCGGCCCGCACAGCCCCCGTACCGCGGCCGCCAGCGTCGCCCCCAGCGGTTCGGCCAGCCGCAGCGCGCCCCGCTCCTTGTGCGCGAGCAGCACCGCCCGCACCTCATCGGCGTAGACCGCCCCCGCCCATACCTCCGGCAGCCCCAGCGGCGCCGGGTCCGGACGCACCCGGGCCGCGCCGCGCGCCAGCCCCCGGCGGCACGGCGCGCACAGCTCCGTACGCGGCCGTCCGCATCCGGCGCAGTCCACCGGCAACACCAGCCCGGCCAGCTCCTGCCATATCTCCCGCATGACTCCACTGTCACGCGCCGGGCTGTCCCTCACCAGCCCTGTGGAAAACCCCTCCGGCGCACCTGCTCCCGGCCGCGTAGCCGCGCACTCACCCCGGGTAGACCGGCGCCGTACCGTCCTTCGCCACGGTCTTCCAATTGGCGTCCGGCGGCAACCGGACGATGCCGTCGACGGCATCGGCGATCAGCGGGCGGGTCTCGTCCTCGGACGCGGCCACCGCCTTGACGCCCGTGACGCCGGGCAGGCTCGGCACGTTCGACGCGGATCCGTCGGTCTCCATGAACTGCATCTGCTGCACGCCGCCCGACTCCCGGCCCACGACCACCAGCCGGCTGCCGCCCGCCCAGGACGCCGCGACCACGTCCTCCAGCTGGGGCGCGATCGGCCGCAGTTCCTCGACCGACAGCAGCGGGTGCGCCGACGAACCGCCCCGCTCGACCCGGCCGAGCTGCAACGTCGTACGCCCGCCGTCCTCCACGAGGATCGCTATCCGGATGCCGTCGGCGGCCATCCGGATCGCCTTGATCCGCCGCGTACCGAGACCGGGCACCGCCACCTGCTCCGGGTCGCCCTTGCCCTCGCGCATCCGCAGCAGCCGCGAACCGTGGGCGGTGCGTTCGGCGATCCACAGATCGCCCAGACCGTCCCAACTGGGCGCCGTCAGACCGTCCTTGACCGCGCTGGTCAGCATCGGTCCGCCCCGCTCCACGCCGTCCTCCAGCGCGGCGACGTACAGCGACCTGCCGTCGGTCGACACCCCGGCGGCGGTGCGCTCGTCCCGGGCGACGGCGACCGAACGGAGCGGCGTCTTGCCCGTCCCGAACGGGCCGCGCACCGGCGACGCCTCGGTCGCCGTGTCCGACAGCGCGACGAGCCGGTGCTCGGCGTCGAGGTAGTACTCGTCGGCCGGTCCGCCGGCGCGCTGCTGCGGCGCGAAGTCCCGTTCCGCCCGGCTCTGGCTCAGGACGCACAGCGAGTTGCCGTTGTCGTCCTGCAGCTCCACCTCACTGATCTTCGACGCCCGGGTCATGTCCTGGACGGTGAAGAACAACTGAGCCGCCATCCGCCTGCACTGCTCGGTGTCCGTGCTCACCGCCTCCTTGCTGAGCTTCACCTGAAGCGCGTTGGAGTCGTTGAGCGACAGACTGCGGCTGGCCAGCCGGGTGCGGGAGGGGAACTCCGAGACGGTGACCTGGTTCAGCCAGTTGGTGGGCCCGTCCAGCAGCGCCTTCACGCTCGCCGTGATCGGATCTATCCGCCGCCGCAGGTAGACGGGGTCGGCGACCAGCACGTCACGGCGTGCCTTGGGCTCCTGCGACTCCGTCTTGTAGGACGCGAAGTAGTACTTGTTGACCGACTGATAGATGCGCTGGAAATCGGACTGCCCCAGCACCAGCCCGTTGGGCAGCCGGTCGATCCGCCACTGCCCCTTCTCCTTGATGAGGTGGATCGTGCGGTGGTACGGCTTCTCCTCCGGCGTGTACGCGTGGCCCGCGTCCACCGTGGCGACCTGACTGCCCGACAGCGTGACGGTGTATCCGTCCCGATCCCCCCGGATCTGCGGCCCGTTCTCCGGCTTGGGGCGCTCCTGGAGCACATTCGTCACCAGGAACGGCCGCCAGGTCCGCCGCGCCGACTGGGCCAGATACTGCGTGGCCGTACGGAAGTCCGCCTCGTCGCTGGTGGTCGCGTCGAGGAAGCTGCGGACGATATTGGTCGGCTGCGCACCGGCCTGCGGCGGCACGCCGTACACCCGCACCTGCGAATCACCGTCGACACGCGGCGACTGATCGACCGCCTTGACGTCCCCGCTCTCCGGCATCGAGGCACACCCGGCCAGCACCAGCGCCGCGCATCCGAGCAGCGCGACGCCCCGGACCTGACGACGCCGCTGGGCGCCCCGGGGGCGCGGCGCCTCGGCCGCACCCTCCGGCCCTGTGTCGGCCTCGCCCCGTCCCGCCCGGGAGACCGCCGCTTCCCCCTGTCGTCCCTGCTCAGCGCCCACGCAGCTCACCCTCCCGGTCCCCGCCCCGAACGCCGTCGACCGGGTCACCGTCACCGGCGCGCGTATGCGTCCCACGCGCCGCCTTGTCGTCCCGTACGCCCTCCGGCGACGCGCCGTTCCCGGACGGGCCGGCGGGCAGCGCCGCCCGGGTCGGGGCGGTGAGGGCGGCCGGGGTACGGGCTCCGCCGGGCCGCCGACGGTTCGCGGCCGCCGCCGCGCGGTTGCGCCGGGAGTCCTCCGGCTCCAGCGGGATCGGTGAGCCCCGCAGCGCCTCGCCCGCCGTACGCGGCAGGGTCAGCCGGAACTGCGAACCGCCACCGGGCTCGCCCCACGCCTGGAGCCAGCCGCCGTGCAGCCGGGCGTCCTCGACGGCGATCGACAGGCCCAGGCCCGTACCGCCCGTCGTCCGCGCCCGCGCCGGGTCCGCGCGCCAGAAACGGTTGAACACCCGGGCCGCCTCGCCCGGCTTCAGCCCCACGCCGTAATCGCGCACCGCCACCGCCACCGCACCACCACTGGGGCCGCCGGCCGACGCCAGCCGCACCACCACATCGCGGCCCTCACCGTGCTCGACGGCGTTGACGACGAGATTCCGCAGCACTCGCTCGACCCGCCGGGAGTCCGCCTCGGCGATCACCGGCTGCTCGGCGCCGCGCACCAGGATGCGGGTCCCGGTCCGCTCGGCCAGCGGCTCGGCGCCCTCGATGACACGCTGCACCACGTCCCGCAGATCGACCGGCCCGGCCTCCAGCGCTGCCGCACCGGCGTCGAACCGGCTGATCTCCAGCAGCTCCGCCAGCAGTGACTCGAAGCGGTCCAACTGCCCGCGCAGCAGCTCCGCGGAGCGCTTGGTCGCCGGATCGAAGTCCTCGCGCGCCTCGTGGATGACGTCCGCCGCCATCCGGACCGTCGTCAGCGGCGTCCGCAGCTCGTGC
Source organism: Streptomyces benahoarensis (assembly GCF_007280575.1). Lineage (GTDB taxonomy): Bacteria > Actinomycetota > Actinomycetes > Streptomycetales > Streptomycetaceae > Streptomyces > Streptomyces benahoarensis. The sequence goes on along the minus strand of NZ_VKJP01000111.1, from coordinate 5,148 downwards.
GAGACGTCCGAGACGAAGCGGCGCTGCATCCGGGACAGCTCCTCCAGCTGCTGGATCTTGAGCTGGAGGTTCTGCGCCATCTTGTTGAACGATTCACCCAGACGTGCGATGTCGTCCTCGCCGGTGACCTTCATCCGCTCCTGGAGCAGCCCCGCGGCCAGCCGCTCGGAGATCCCCGCGGCCATCCGCACCGGTGTGACGACCTGCCGGACGACGAGCCAGGCGATGGCGCCGAGCAGGATCACCACGAACACCCCGGCCGTCGCCAGCGTGCCCGTCACCAGCTTCAGCGACTCCGCCTCCTGCGTGAACGGGAAGAGGTAGTAGAGCTGGAACTGGTTGCCGTTCACATCGTTGAGACGCTTGCCGATGATCAGCGCCGGTACGCCCTCGTCCGACCCGATCCGCTTGATCTGCGTGTACTGGCGGAACGTGCCCGCCCTGGCGTCCAGCTTCCGCCGCAGCTCCGGCGGAACACTCGCCTCCGGATCGACGTCCCCGGAGGCGCGCGGCCCCCGGGTGCCGCGGCTGGCGTCGCCGAACGGCTCATCGGAGTCCGAGCTGAGCGCCACGACGGAGAAAACCCCCTGGCCACCGCTGGCCAGCTGCTCGACCAGGCCGGTCAACCAGGTCGCGGAATCCTGGGTGCCGCGGCCCCCGGAGCGCGCGGCGTCGTCGCCCACGGTCGCACCGGCGCCCGCCCCGGCGCCGTCGGCGAGCTTCTGCGCCACGCCGAAACCGCCCGCCGCCTGACTCTGCGCGGCCTGCGCCTTCGCGGTGAGCAGCCCGTTGCGGACCTGCCCGACGACGACCACGCCGAGCAGCAACACCACGACCAGCGACATCAGCAGCGTCGACGCGACGACCCGGAGCTGGATGTTGCGCCGCCACAGCCGCAGCGCGGGCAGCAGCGGCCGCCGCACCCAGCGGCTGAACAGCCGCAGCAACGGATGCACCGGGCCGCTGACCGCGCCGTCGGGCAGCAGCTGCCCGCCACGCAGCAACCGCGCGAACACCCTCGCCGAGAGGGACGTCCCGCGTGCCGAGTCGGTGGAACGCCCCCGCTTGGTCTCCGGGGCCGCACCGGTCCGGCTCATATCAGCTGGGCCCGGCCTTGTAGCCGACGCCGCGCACGGTCACCACGATCTCGGGCCGCTCGGGGTCCTTCTCGACCTTGGAGCGGAGCCGCTGGACATGGACGTTGACGAGCCGGGTGTCGGCGGCGTGACGGTAGCCCCACACCTGCTCCAGCAGCACCTCTCGGGTGAACACCTGCCAGGGCTTACGGGCCAGCGCCACCAGCAGGTCGAACTCCAGCGGCGTCAGCGCGATCGACTGCCCGTCCCGCTTCACCGAGTGCCCGGCGACATCGATGACCAGGTCACCGATGGCCAGCTGCTCGGGCGCCGGCTCCTCCGACCGCCGCAGCCGGGCCCGTATCCGGGCCACCAGCTCCTTGGGCTTGAACGGCTTGACGATGTAGTCGTCCGCCCCCGATTCGAGGCCGACCACCACATCCACGGTGTCGCTCTTGGCCGTCAGCATCACGATCGGCACCCCGGACTCGGCCCGGATCAGCCGGCACACCTCGATGCCGTCCCGTCCGGGAAGCATCAGATCGAGCAGTACAAGATCGGGCTTGGACTCGCGGAAGGCGGCAAGCGCCTTGTCACCGTCCGCCACGAACGACGGTTCAAAGCCTTCGCCGCGCAGCACGATGCCAAGCATCTCTGCCAGTGCGGTGTCGTCGTCGACGACAAGGACGCGTCCCTTCATTCGGCCATCATCCCATTACCTGATCGTGACGTGCTCCAACGTGACGTGGAACACAGCTTTGCGAGACCGTCCCGGGTCACCGGGGAGGCCACCCCCGCCTCCGTCACGATCGCCGTCACCAGCTCCGCGGGCGTCACATCGAACGCCGGGTTGTACGCCGGGGCACCCGCCGGAGCCACCGGAAGGGCCCCCGGGAACTCCGTCACCTCCCGCCCCGGACGCTGCTCCACGACGATGTCCGCGCCCCCGGCGGTCGCCGGATCGACGGTGCTCAGCGGCGCCACCACCACGAACGGCACCCGGTGGTGCCGGGCCAGCACCGCCAGCGGATAGCTGCCCACCTTGTTGGCCACGGAGCCGTCCGCCGCGATCCGGTCCGCGCCGATCAGCACGGCGTCCACCTCCCCCGCCGCGAACAGCGAACCCGCCGCCCCGTCCGCCAGCACGGTGTACGGCATCCCGGCCCGCGCCGCCTCGTACGCGGTCAGCCGCGCGCCCTGCAACAGCGGCCGGGTCTCGTCCACCCACAGCCGACGCAGCGCGCCCGCCCGGTGCGCGGCGAGCGCCACCGCCAGGGCCGTCCCCTCGCCGCCGGACACCAGGGCGCCCGTGTTGCAGTGGGTGAGGATCCGGTGCCCGCCCTCCGGCCGCAGCTCACCGAGGAGCGCCAAACCGTGCCGTGCCATCCGCGCGCTGGCGTCGGCGTCCTCGGCGTGCACCGCGCGCGCCTCGGCCAGCGCCGCCGACGCGGCGGCCTCCGGGCCCGCACCGGCGTCCGACGCGGCACGGTGGGCGTCGGACGCCCGCCGCACCCCGTATCCGAGATTGACCGCCGTCGGCCTGGCATGCGCCAAAGCCTCGGCCGCCGCCGCCACATCGTCACCGCGCGCCGCGGCCAGCGCGACGCCGTACGCGCCCGCGATGCCCAGCAACGGGGCCCCGCGCACCGCCAGCGCCCGTATCGCCGCCACCAGCTGCGGCACGTCCGCACAGACCAGCTCGGTCTCCTCGGCGGGCAGCCGGGTCTGGTCGAGCAGCACCACCGCGGGTCCTTCGGGCGGGTCCGCCCACCTCAGCGACGGGACGACGGGCGCCGCGGCGCCGGTCTCGGGTACCTCGTGACGTTCGGCCATCCGCCCAGTCTGCCGCCCGACGCCGCCCGAACAGAACCTCCCCGCCCCTCCAGGCCACAGGCACCGGGCCCCAGCCGCCATGACACGATGACTGCCACCGCGGACGCCGGTCCCGACCGCCACGGCGGCGACCGGGAAGCATGAAGGAGCGACGATGAACAACTCTCCGGGCTGGGCTTCGCCCGGATCCGCCCCCTCCGACGAGCCGGACCGCGGCGACCGGGACCAACCCGACCCGACGCCCGCGCCGGACGGCGAGAAGCCGTCGGCACCACCGCAGTGGTCAACGCAGCAACCGCCCGCCGGTACGTGGTCCACCCGTGCGGGTGTCCCCGGTCCCCGGGGCCGTGCCACCTCCGGTGTCGGGGCGGGCGGCCAGGTGCCCGGCGGCCCGCCCTGGGGCGGCGGCTGGGCTCCGGTGCCGCCCGCCCCGAAGCCCGGTGTCGTCCCGCTGCGGCCGCTGAGCGTCGGGGAGATCCTGGACGGCGCGCTCTCGACGCTCCGCGTCCACTGGCGAACCGTCCTCGGCATCTCGCTCGTCATCGCCGTCGTGGCACAGGTCGCCGCCACCGCCGTGACGAAACTGTGGTTCCCGGACACCGGCCGGGCCCCCGTACTGCGGGGCGAGTCCACCGAGGCGGTCACCAAGGCGTTCCGCGACCTGGGCAGGGCGCTCCTCGGCAGCGGCATCACCTCACTGATCGGGCTGCTCGCCACGATCCTCACCACCGGCCTGCTGACCATGATCGTCAGCCGCGCCGTCCTCGGCCGCCCGGTCGCCGCCGGTGAGGCGTGGCGCGACGCCCGGCCTCAGCTGCCCCGGCTCTGCGGCCTCCTCTTCCTGCTGATGCTGCTGCTCACCGCCGTGATCACCGTGGCCACCATCCCCGGCGGCATCGTCATCGCGGTCGGCTCCGCGCCCGCCGGGTTCGCCCTCGGCTCGCTGGGCCTGCTGGTCGGCGGCGCCGTGGCCATCTGGCTGTGGGTACGGTTCAGCCTCGCCCCGCCCGCCCTGATGCTGGAGAAGCAGGGCGTCCTCGCCTCGATGCGCCGCTCCGCGAAGCTCGTACGCGGCTCCTGGTGGCGCGTCCTGGGCATCCAGCTGCTGACGTACCTGCTCGTCGGCATCATCACGTTCATCGTCCAGATCCCCGTCACGCTGATCGCCTTCATCATCGACGGCGACTCCCTCCTGAGCTGGATGAACGGCACCGCCAACGCCACCGGCTGGACGGTCCTGACCGTCCTGGGCATCGGCGCCGTCATCAGCTCCGCCCTCACCTTCCCGCTCAGCGCGGGCGTGACGGCCCTCCTCTACATGGACCAGCGCATCCGCCGCGAATCCCTCGACCTCGAACTCGCCCACGCCGCCGGCCTCACCGGCTACGACACCCCGGTCCCCACGGGGAACGTCCCCGGCCAGGCCACACCGGCCACTGACGTCCCCACCGCCCCTCCGACGGACAACTGATGCACTGACACGGCACCAACGGGTCCGGGAGGCGCCCAGGCACCGCCCAGCACCCGCACACCGCCCCTCTTCCGCCCCGTCTCCCACCTGGGAGGCGGGGCGGAAGTGCATCCGCTCCTTTCCCTCCCCGCAGCACGGCCAGTTCTCTACCAGCTGGCTCTCTGCACACCGCCCCGGCCGCCCCGCCGCGACGATCCCTACGCGGCTCTGAGCCCACGTCGAGGGCCTGGCTCCACGCCTCCGCCGACGATGCCTTCAGCGCCATATGCCGGTGAAGCCTGGCCCTCCGGCAACACCTACGGGACACTGCCTTGCGGGCCACCAGCCTGTTCCGCATACCTCCCCCACTCAGCCCTGGCTCACCGGCAAAGGGCTTCGTGAACAGCTCCATTACCACCTGTGGCTGAACGCAAAAATGCTCCGGTCCCCGGAAACCACTAACTGGTTTCCGGGAACCGGAGCTCAAAAATTGTTCGGCGGCGTCCTACTCTCCCACAGAGTCCCCTCTGCAGTACCATCGGCGCTGAAAGGCTTAGCTTCCGGGTTCGAAATGTAACCGGGCGTTTCCCTAACGCAATGACCACCGAAACACTATGAAGTTGACCAACCCGGCATCAACACAGGTCGTTACTTCAGAACCTACACAGTGGACGCGAGCAACTGAGGACAAGCCCTCGGCCTATTAGTACCAGTCAACTCCACCGGTTGCCCGGCTTCCATATCTGGCCTATCAACCCAGTCGTCTACTGGGAGCCTTAACCTCTCAAG
>NZ_VKJP01000110.1 GCF_007280575.1 Streptomyces benahoarensis | reverse complement strand
CCCCTCGCCCCTCGCGCCGGATGCGCCCGCCACCCCCCGACGTAAACTGGCCGCAGCGGCATGTACCGCCGTCCGGGCCGCCCCGGCCCGTAATCCGTTGGCCAGGCCGCCCGGCCGAGCGGCGGCCGTACGGCCTTCCAGGTGGGAGGACCTCCTGATGCATGCGACCACGGGCGACCGACTGCTGGTGCACGGCAGGACCGTCGGACAGCACGACCACGTCGTCGAGATCATCGAAGTGCTGGGTGACCACGGCGATCCCCCCTACCGCGTCCGCGACGACTCGGGCCACGAAGCGATCCTGTCGCCCGGCCCCGACGCAGTCGTACGCCACGCGGAACCGGGCAAGCGCACCCGCTGAGGGCGTCCGTGACGCCGCGCCCGGCCGTGGCGTCACGGACACGCCGGCGGCCCCTGCCGGTAGTGGTCCGCCACCACCCGCGCCATCGCCCCCGACGGATCGGCGGCCACCTCCTTCGCCGAGAAGAAGACATGGCCGCCCACCTGCGGATACCGGCACGCGAAGGCGAGATGGCGGGAGAGTTCGGCCGGGTCCCGCCAGGGGGCGGGCTGCGCCGGATCACCCGCCTTGTACAGGGCCTCACCGAGGTAGAGGTCCACACCGGTACCTGCCGTCGTCCGTGCCCACCACGGCACGATCCGCGCGTAGTCCGCCGCCTCGAAGCCGAGGTGCCAGTACGCCTGCGGGGCGACGTAATCGAGCAGCCCCAGCCGCACCCAGCGCCGGGTGTCGGCGTACAGGTCGTCGTAGGTCTGCACCCCGGCGCGGGTGTCCGAGCCCGCCGGATCGGTGGCGCGGTTGCGCCAGACGGCGAAGGGGCTGACCCCGAACCGCACCCGCCGCCCGGTCGCCTCGCGCACCGCCGCGACCCGCGCCGCCGTCTCCCGCACCAGCAGCTCGGTGTTGTGGCGTCGCCAGGCCGCCCGATCGGGGAAGGTGGCGCCGTACGCCGCGTACGAGGCGTCGTCGCCGAACGCCTCTCCCGCGACCGGATACGGATAGAAGTAGTCGTCGAAGTGGAGACCGTCGACGGGATAGCGGCGCACCGCGTCCAGGAACGCGTCCTGGACGAAGCGCCGGACCTCCGGCAGCCCCGGGTCGTAGAAGAGCTTCCCGCCGTACCGCACCACCCAGTGGGGGTGGCGGCGCGCCGGATGGGACGGGTCCAGGCGCCCGGGATCGTCGTGCAGGGCGACGCGGTACGGGTTGCACCAGGCGTGCAGCTCCAGGCCACGGCGGTGCGCCTCGCGAACCGCGCAGCCCAGCGGGTCCCAGCCGGGATCGCGGCCCTGCCGCCCGGTGAGGTACGCCGACCACGGTTCGTACGGCGACGGCCACAGCGCGTCCGCGGTGGGCCGCACCTGGAAGAAGACCGCGTTGAGGCGGCGGGCGACAGCGACGTCGAGCAGGGCGAGGAGTTCACGGCGCGCCTCGGCGGGCGGCAGGCCCGGGCGGGACGGCCAGTCGCGGTGGGCGACCGTCGCCAGCCACATCCCGCGCAGCGCGGGGCGCGGGCGCCCCCGGCCGGGGCCCGCTGCGGCGGCCGGTTCGGGTGACGGGCGCCCGTGCGGTTCCGCGGCGGCGACCGTCGGCCCGGCGGTCTGCCACGCGGCGGCCCCGAGCGCCGCCACGGCGAAGCTCCGGCGTGTGATCCGTCTCATCAAATACCCCCAACTTGTCCGCTTTTGATCTGATTCTTGGAGGTCAGAATGCCCGCCCCGACGCCCGGAGTCCCGCACCCGTACGAGTAACGTCGGGGGCCGAGGCGGGTCCGGACACCCCTACGGAGCCCCGCCGGTCCCGTAGATCAGCGAAAGGCACGAGGTGACGGACACTTTCACCGACATCGCACACGTCGGCGTCGTCGGCTGCGGTCAGATGGGCGCCGGAATCGCCGAGGTGTGCGCACGCTCCGGGCTGGAGGTCATGGTCGCGGAGACCACCGGCGAAGCCCTGGAGCTGGGGCGCACCCGTCTGACCAACTCGCTCGGCAAGGCCGCCGACCGGGGCAAGATCACGCCCGCCGAACGGGACGCCGCGCTCGCCCGCCTGAGCTTCACCACCGACCTCGGGGAGTTCGCCGACCGTGACCTCGTCATCGAGGCGGTCGTGGAGAGCGAGCAGGTCAAGACGGAGATCTTCCAGGTTCTCGACCAGGTCGTGACCCGCCCGGACGCGATCTTGGCGTCCAACACCTCCTCGATCCCGCTGGTGAAGCTGGCCGTCGCCACCTCCCGCCCCGACCAGGTCATCGGGGTCCACTTCTTCAACCCGGCGCCGGTGCAGCAGCTCGTCGAGCTGATCCCCGCGCTGACCACCGGCGACGAGACCATCGCGCGCGCCGAGGCGCTGGTCCAGAACGTGCTGGGCAAGCACCCCATCCGTTCCCAGGACCGCTCGGGCTTCGTGGTGAACGCCCTGCTCATCCCGTACCTCCTCTCCGCGATCCGGATGTTCGAGTCGGGCATGGCCAGCCGCGAGGACATCGACAACGGCATGGAGCTGGGCTGCGCCCACCCGATGGGCCCGCTCAAGCTCTCCGACCTGATCGGCCTGGACACCGTCACCTCGGTCGCCGCGTCGATGTACGAGGAGTACAAGGAGCCCCTGTACGCCGCTCCCCCGCTCCTCGCCCGCATGGTCGACGCGGGGCGGCTGGGGCGCAAGAGCGGGTCGGGGTTCTACACGTACTGAGCCGCGCCCTCGGACACCCGACGGCCCGCCCTCCTCCGGGAGCGGGCCGTCGCTCTGTTCCCGCGCTCCCCACAGGCCCCCTCCGCCTCCCCTCTTCCTCACCCTCCGTCACTTCACACGGGGTGTGCGCCGCTGACTCACAGAAGCCCGGCGCACACACTCCCGCCTCCCCCTTCCGGGCAGTTGACTGGTGTCGTACCCAGGACGACGGATGTCGCGACAGCGGAAAAGAGGAACGGAAAGTGACCGCCCACCCTGAACGCAAGCTGGTAGCCACCGATGTGGCGGAGCTGAGGCGGTGTCTGGACGTACGCACCGCCCGCGTCGACGGCGAACTGGCACTGCTCGCACAGCGGTCCGCGCAGTACGAGCGCGACGCGGACGAGCTGACCGCCCGTATCGCGCAGCTGGAGCACGGTCGCTGGCCGCTGCCGTCGGTGGCCGCGCTCGCCTCCGTGGCGGCGGTGGCGGTGACCGTCTGGCAGGTGCTGGCCAGGTGACCGCTCCCGGCACCGCCGTCCTCGGGCGGCGGTGCCGGACTCAACTCAACCCGCCTCAGCCGAGACGGAGTTGATGGAGCATCAGCAGGGCCGCGGCCATGTTCGCCGCGGGCACCTCACCCCTGGCCACCATGTCGGGCACCAGCTTCAGCGGTACCCACTCCCGGCGGTCGGACTCGAAGCCGTCCTGCGGCGGGCCCGTGTAGGTGCCCTCGTCGGACCAGTAGATGTGGTGCCGGGCGTCGGTGAGGCCGTTGGACGGCTCCACCGACATCAGATGGGTCAGCGGACCGGGCCGCCACCCGGTCTCCTCCTCCATCTCCCGCGCGGCCGCCGCCGCGATGTCCTCGCCGTCCTCGACGACGCCCGCGGCAAGCTCCCAACCCCAGGAGTCGGTGATGAAGCGGTGCCGCCACAACAGCAGCACCTCATTGGCCTCGTTGACCACCGTGGCCACGGCCACCGGCCGCATCCGGATGAGGTAGTGGTCGAGGTGCCGGCCGTCGGGGATCCGCACATCGGCGAGATTCACCCGGAACCAGCGGTTCTCGTACACGGTCTCTTCCGCGAGATTGTCCCAACGCACTGTCTGCCACCTTCCGCGTAGATCCGGCAAGGTGACACGGGCCCGGTGCGGGATCTCCTACAGCGGTATGCGCAGCACCTCGTCGATGAGATCGGCCGCCGCGTCGGTCGCGGAGCTACCGGTCTCCGCCAGATGTTCGCGCACCGCCCGCAGCCGGTCCCGTAAGCGCTGGGACTCCACGCCCCTGGCCCGCTCGGTCATCTGCGCGGCGTTGGCCGCAGCCCGGTCCGCGTCACCCTGGCGCAGCTCGATGTGGGTGAGCATCGCCAGCCGGTGGACCCGGCCCCGGTCGTGTGCGGGAGTGTCCACGGCGGCGTCCGCCTGCTCCCGGGCGGCCCGCAGATCACCGAGGCTCAGCAGCGCCTCCGCGACCTGGACATTCACCAGACCCGGCTGGACGTAGCCGGTCTCGGCCGGTTCCAGGCCCGGCCGGATGCGTTCCGCCGCCGCCTCCGCCCGCCGGATGCAGGCGAGCGCGCCCGCGCCGTCGCCGAGCCGTGCGTAGGACTTGGCCTGCATCGCGTAGAGGTCGGCGGCGAGCGCCGGGGTGAGCTGCGGGCCCGCGGTCCGCAGCGCCGCCTCCGCGAACGCCACCGCCTGGCGGTACTCCCGCGAGAACAGCGACTGGTTGACCAGCAGCGCGATGATGTACGCGCCGAGCCCCCGGTCGCCGCTCGCCTTCGCAAGGCGTAACGCCTGGTGGAAGTAGCGCTGCGCCAGGCCGAGCGCGTCCGAGTCGTAGGCGCAGATGCCCGCGACGGCGACCAGCCCGCCCGTCGCGCGGTGCAGCTGACGGCCCGTCGCATCGCTGTAGCTGCCGCGCAGCAGCGGCGCCGCCTCGGTGTTGAGGAACCCCACGATCCGCGACCGCGTCGCCACCCCGCCGGCCTTGCGGTACAGATGCTCGTAGTGGGTACGGGCCGAGCGCAGCATCTCGATGTCGTCCATCCCGACCCGCGCCTGCCCGTCCCGCGAGACATCGGAGTCCTCGGGCGGGTTCTCCCACTCCCATACGGGCATGACCGCGGACGTACCGGTGAGCGCCGGGGCGTCCACGACATGGGCGCGCTGCTGTTCGTCGGAGCGCCACAGGGCGGTGGCCCGCTCGACGAAGCCGGAGAGCGGGGTGGTGGCGGAGCAGCGCGCCCCCGGGCGGCCGAGGCCGATGTCGTCCAGGCCGACCGGGCGGTGCAGCCGCGCCGCGAGGATTTCACAGATCAGGTCGGGCACCTGGCCGCGCGGGCGCTGGCCCTTGAGCCAGCGGGCCACCGCGGTGTGTTCGTAGCGCAGCGCCAGGCCGCGGTGGCGGCCGAGTTGGTTGATACGTGCCGCGAGACCGGCGTGCGAGATGCCCGCCTCGTCGAGGATCGCGTCGAGCAGGGTGTTGGGCTCCATAACCGGCCTCCCGGTGCGCCGGGCCCGCCCACGGGCCGCTGGCTCCGACCTCGTCGCCGTACAGACTCCGTGCGTTCAGGGTAGTGAACCGCGCTTCACACGGGGTGTGAAGACGCCTCGTCACCGGCCGTGCACGGGGCGGCCGTCGAGGACGGCGCCCGGTCGCGCGACGCGGTCACCGGGGCCGGACGCCGGGGGACCCGGGCCTGCGCCCGCGGACGCGACGGCTGCTCGACGCGGGCCACCGGGCGGCCGGGGCCCGAAGGCACCGGGCCGGGGGTGCGCGGTGGCGCGGCGCTCAGCATCACCAGCGCCACATCGTCGGTGAGCTGCCCCCGGGCGTGCCGCAGCAGGGCGTCGTGCACCCCGCCGACCACCGCGTCCGCCCGCGCCCCGGCGAACCGCCGCACCGTCTCGGCCAGCGGGAAGAACCCGCCGTCCACGCCCCGCGCGTCATACGCGCCGTCGGTGTACAGCAGCAGCCCCTCCGCCGGCGCCAGCCGCCCGCACGCCACCGTGTCCAGCGCGCGGGGCAGCGGGAACAGGCCCAGCGGCGGCAGCGGTTCCGCGCGAACGGCGGGCTCCACGACGCCGGGGGCGACGCGGTACGGCCACGGGTGCCCGCAGTTGAGCGCCCGGGCCGTGCCGTCCGGCGCGATCTCCAGCAGCAGGATCGTCACGAACTCCTCGGCGTCCGGGCCGAGCGGACCGGACGCCGTGGCCGGGTCGCGCCCCGCCAGATGACGGGCGTGCGCACGCTCCAACCGCCGCAGCACCTCGCTCAGTTCGTACTCGTCGTGGGCGGCCTCGCGAAAGCAGCCGAGCATCGCCGCGACCGTCGCGAGGGCCGCCAGCCCGTGGCCGCGCACATCGCCGATCACCGCCCGTACGCCGTGCCGGGTGGCCACCACGTCGTAGAGGTCGCCGCCCATCGAGGCGCCCTCGTCGGCGGAGAGGTGGAGGGCGGCGGGGGCCACCGTGCCGATGCGCGGCGGCAGCGGGGGCAGCAGCGCCCGCTGCGCGGTGGCCGCCACCTCGCGGGCGCGGACCAGCTCCCGCACCAGCCGCAGCCGCCGCCCGGCCGGCAGATAGCTGGCGCACACCACGGTGAGGATCGCGGCGCAGTTGACGGCGCGGGCGGGCAGCCCCGGCCCGGCCGGCGGGGCGCCGTCGAACGGTACGAGCGCGAGGAGGGCGCAGGCGCCGCCCATCACCACACAGAGCCGGCGGCCGGTGCCCGCGCAGGCGATGGCCGGTGCGGCGGCGAGCAGTTGGAGCAACTGTCCACTGCTGGGCCAGGACAGCTCCCAGGCCAGCACCGCGAACACCCACAGGCCGGGCAGGACGAGGACGAAGGTCCACCGGGTGCGTGTGACGTCGGTGCGCGCTCCGTCGCTCACCCGATTACGGATCATGCCGTTGGTCCCCCTTGCCTGTGGTTCCCACAGCGGGCTGCGCGGCGGTCGAACCGACCCTCCCGCAGACGGCGGGCCGTGTCGGCCGCAACGATTGTGTCGACGTTACGTGCCCGGACCCCCACGGTGCGCATCTGTATCACTCCATCGGGTGAGGTGGTACGGGGCGCACGCGAGGGCGCGCCCGGGCCTGCGCGAATACGCCCCGCGGGTGTGCGCCGGCGCCCGGAGTGGGGTGGCGCGGGGTGGCTGAAGAACCGGTACACCGCCTGCCGCGCGGGAGGCGCCGTCGTCCGGCCCGGGCCTCCCGCGGCCCCGGGGACGGCCCCGCGGGAGGGTGTCGCGTACGGCCGGAAAAGGCGAGAGCGCGACCGGCGGTGGTGCCGGTCGCGCCCTCACTCATTCGTGTGCCACCGTGCCGTCAACCGGCACGGTCACCGTCAGCCTCGCAGTACCGCCCCGGTGTGCTCGGCGGCGGCCGCGACCGCCGCGTCACGGGCGGCCGACGCCTCCTCGGCGGTCAGCGTGCGGTCGGCGGCGCGGAAGCGCAGCGCGTACGCCAGCGACTTCTTCCCGGCGCCCACCTGCTCGCCGCTGAAGACGTCGAACAGCCGCAGCGACTCCAGGAGCTCGCCCGCGCCGGAGCGCAGCGCGGTCTCCACGGCGGCGGCCGGGACCGACGCGTCGACGATCAGCGCGACGTCCTGCGTGGCCACCGGGAACGACGAGATCCGCGGGGCGCGCAGCGGGCCGTCGGCGGCGGCCTCGACACGGTCCAGGTCGATCTCCATCGCGCAGGTGCGCTCCGGCAGACCCAGCGCCTTGATGACGCGGGGGTGCAGCTCACCGGCGTGGCCGACGACCTCCTCCGCGCCACCGACGGTCACCACGAACGCGGCGCAGCGGCCCGGGTGCCACGGGGCCAGCTGGTCCTGACGGACGGTCAGCTCGACACCGGCCTCCCGGGCGACGGTACGGCCCGCCTCGACGGCGTCCGCCCATGTCGCCGGGTGGCCCTTGCCCCACCAGCCAGCCTGCTCACGGGCGCCGGTCAGCACCACGGCGGCGTGGCGCGGCTGCGCCGGGAGCGCGGCGTTGAGCTCCGCGATCTCCTCGTCGGTCGGACGGCGGTCGACGGGCAGCCGGACCGCGGGCTTCTCGTCACCGGTCGGCAGGAAGACCTGGCCGGTCTCGAAGAGCGCGAGGTCGTGCGTGCCGCGGCCGTCGTTGCGCCGCAGCGCGCCGAGGAGGCCCGGGATCAGCGTCGTGCGCAGATCGGGCTCCTCGTCGGAGAGCGGGTTGACGAGCGTGACGGTGCGGCGGCGCGCGTCGCCCGCCTCGATGCCGAGCTGGTCGAGGACGGCCGCGCCCATGAACGGGTAGTTCAGCGCCTCGACGTACCCGGCACCGGCCAGCGCCCGGCCGACGCGGCGGTGCAGCCGCTGCCGCTCGGTCAGTCCGCGGCCGGCGGGCGGCAGCGGCAGCGTGGAGGGCAGGTTCTCGTAGCCCTCCAGCCGGATGACCTCCTCGGCGAGGTCGTTCGGGTCGGTCAGGTCCGGTCGCCAGGACGGCACGGTGACGACCAACTCGTCCTGGCCGTAGACGTCGCAGCCGACCTGCTGGAGGCGGCGGACGACGGTCTCCCGGCCGTACTCGACACCGGCGACCTCGTCCGGGTGCGAGGCGGGGATGGTGAGGGTGCGCGGGGCGCTGGGCGAGACGATCTCGGTGACGCCCGGCTCGGCGGTGCCACCGGCCAGCAGCACCAGCAGATCGACGGTGCGCTGCGCCGCGGCCGACGCCGCCTGCGGGTCCACGCCGCGCTCGAAGCGCCGCGACGCCTCCGACGACAGTTTGTGGCGCCGGGCCGTACGGGCGATGGAGAGCGCGTCGAAGTGCGCCGCCTCGATCACGACGTCGGTGGTGCCGCGCACCTCGCCGGTCTCCGGGTCGCTGACGCCCCGGGCGATCTCGGTGTTGGCGCCGCCCATGACACCGGCCAGGCCGATCGGACCGCGGTCGTCGGTGATGACGAGGTCCTCGGTGTCCAGCACCCGCTTGACACCGTCGAGGGTGGTGATCTTCTCGCCGCCGGTGGCACGGCGGACACCGATCGGGCCCTGGAGGGTGGCCCGGTCGTAGGCGTGCAGCGGCTGGCCCAGCTCCAGCATCACGTAGTTGGTGAGGTCGACGGCGAGCGAGACCGGACGCATCCCGGCCTTCTGCAGCCGCCGCTGGAGCCAGATCGGGGACCGCGCCTCGGGGTTGAGGCCACTGACCGTGCGGGCCGTGAAGCGGCCGCAGCCGATCGGGTCGGAGACCTTGACGGCGTACCCGGCGGAGTTCGGCGGCGGGACGTCCAGCAGCGCCGGGTCGCGCAGCGGCAGGCCGTACGCGGTGGCGGCCTCGCGGGCGACGCCGCGCAGCGACAGGCAGTAGCCGCGGTCGGGGGTGACCGCGATGTCCAGCACCTCGTCGACGAGCTGGAGCAGCGCGATGGCGTCGCTGCCGACCTCGGTCTCCGGGGGCAGCACGATGATGCCGTCGGTGCCGTCGTCCCCCATGCCCAGCTCGTCGCCGGAGCAGATCATGCCGTGGGACTTCTTGCCGTACGTCTTGCGCGCGGCGATCTTGAAGTCGCCGGGGAGGACGGCGCCGGGCAGGACCACGACGACCTTGTCGCCGACGGCGAAGTTGCGGGCGCCGCAGACGATCTCCTGCGGCTCGCCGGTGCCGTTGGCGTCGCCGACGTCGACGGTGCAGAAGCGGATCGGCTTCTTGAAGCCCTCCAGCTCCTCGATGGTCAGCACCTGGCCGACCACCAGCGGGCCGGTCAGGCCCTCGCCGAGCTTCTCGACCGTCTCGACCTCCAGGCCGACGGCGACGAGCTTGGTCTGTACGTCACGGCCGGTCTCGGTGGCCGGCAGGTCGACGTACTCCCGCAGCCAGGAAAGCGGGACACGCATCAGATCTCCATCCCGAACGGCCGGGTGAACCGGACGTCGCCCTCGAACATGTCGCGCATGTCTTCCACGTTGTGCCGGAACATCAGCATCCGGTCGATGCCGAAGCCGAACGCGAACCCGCTGTACTTCTCCGGGTCCACACCGCAGGCGGTCAGCACCCGGGGGTTGACCATTCCGCAGCCGCCCAGCTCGATCCAGCCCTCGCTGGAGCAGGTGCGGCAGGGGCGGTCGGGGTTGCCGACGGAGGCGCCACGGCAGACGTAGCAGACCATGTCCATCTCGGCGGACGGCTCGGTGAACGGGAAGTAGTTCGGCCGCAGGCGGGTGGTCATGTCCGGGCCGAAGAGCGCCTGGACCATGTGGTCGAGGGTGCCCTTGAGGTCCGCCATGGTCAGGCCCTCGTCGACGGCGAGCAGCTCGATCTGGTGGAAGACCGGGGAGTGCGTGGCGTCCAGCTCATCGGTGCGGTAGACCCGCCCGGGGCAGACGACGTAGACGGGCGGCTCACGGTCGACGAGCGTACGGGCCTGGACCGGCGAGGTGTGGGTGCGCAGCACGACCCCGGACTCATCGCCCTTGGTGCCCTCGCCCTGGACGAAGAAGGTGTCCTGCATCTGGCGCGCGGGGTGATCCGGCACGAAGTTGAGCGCGTCGAAGTTGAACCACTCGGCCTCGACCTCGGGGCCCTCGGCGACCTCGTAGCCCATCGCGACGAAGACGTCGGCGACCCGCTCCATGAAGCTGGCCAGCGGGTGGCGCGCACCGGCGGGCGTGCGGTCGAACGGCAGGGTGACGTCCACCGCCTCCTCGACCAGCACGCGGGCGTCACGCTCCGCCTCCAGCTCCTCCTGGCGGGCCTTGAACGCCTGGTTGACGCGGCCGCGGGCCTGGCCGACGCGCTTACCGGCGTCCGCCTTGGCGTGCGGGGGCAGCGCGCCGATCTCGCGGTTGGCGAGGGCGAGCGGCGAGCGGTCGCCGGCGTGGGCGGCCTTCACCTCGCGCAGCGCCTCCAGATCGGCCGCGGCGGCGACGGCGGCGAGCGCCTCGTCCGTCCGGCGGGCGATCTCTTCCGGTTTCAGGGCTTCGACCTCGACAGGGTCGTACGACTTATTGGGTGCGGACATCTCTTCCCGTGCTTCCGGTGGTCTGGCTTGGCTTCACTTCGCCTCTTCGATCACAAACTTCGGATGCCGAGCCCGCGCTGTGCCCGCGATGCTTGTGCGCCAAAGGTGCCAAAGGGCAAGTCTAAGGGGACGGGCCGACAGCGCCGGTCCGAGCCCCGGGCGGGGCGCCCGCCGCCGGGCGGTCAGGCCATGAAGGCCGGGATGGCGGCGGGCAGCACGAATCGGAACTCGGCGCCGCCCACCGGGGCCCGGCCGACGGTGATGGAGCCGCCGTGCGCCTCGACGATGCCCTTGACGATGTACAGGCCGAGGCCGGTGCCGCCGCGTTTGCTGCCGCGCCAGAAGCGGGTGAAGACCCGGTTCATGGACTCCTCGGGGATGCCCGCCCCCTCGTCGCTGACCGTCACCGCCGTCCCCTCCCCGCTGGTCACCGTGGCCGCCGTGACGTCGATGGTGACGGTTCCCTCGCCGTGCCGCACCGCATTTTCCAGCAGGTTGCTCAGCACCTGGTCGACCTTGTCCGGGTCGGCCCACAGATCGGGCAGCGCCCCGCACACCCGGATCATGAAACGGCCGGGGGCGCGCCCCGCAGTGATCTGCGCCTGGACGTGCCGCCGCACCGCCGCGACCATGTCGATCCGCTGGCGGCGCACCTCCAGCCGCCCGGAGTCGATCCGGGAGATGTCCAGCAGCTCGGCGATGAGCCGGGTCACCCGGTGCGCGTCGGCGTCGACGGTCTCCAGCATCAGCCGCTTCTGGTCGTCGGTGAACCGCTCCCACTTCCGCAGCAGGGTGGCGGTGAAGCCCTTGACGGAGGTCAGCGGCGAGCGCAGCTCATGGGCGACGGTCGCGATCAGCTCGGCGTGGCTGACCTCCGTACGCCGCCGGGCCTCGGTGCCGCGCAGCGAGACGACCAGGCGGCGGACCGGTCCGGCGCGGCCGTCGCGGAGGTAGCGGGCGGAGACCAGCACCTCGCGGCCGCCGAGCAGCAGATTGCGCTCGGGCTGCCCGCGCCGGATGGCGAGACCGCCGTACGGGTCGGTCAGCCGCCACCAGCGGCGGCCCTCGATGTCCTGGAGCGGCAGCGCGTCGTCCAGGGAGCGGCCGAGGGCGTCGGACGCGGGCGTGCCGGTGATCCTCGCCGCGGCGGCGTTGAAGCAGATGACGGTGCCCTCGGCGTCGGCGACGACCAGCCCGTCGGGCAGCTCGTCCGGCGCCACGACCGGCCCGTCCGCCGCCCCCTCGGGCGCCCGGCCCGGCGGCCCGCCGTCCCTGTCATCCGGTGTCCTCGCGTCCATCCCCACCAGCCCCCTCCGGCCCCGGCCCGTCACCCTACTCACAACGGCCGCGGACGGCCGGGGGTTGCGCCGGGCACCCCCGGCCGGACGGGGTCAGGCGGAGGGGAGGGCGCGGCAGCCGCCCGCGGTGCGCTGGGCGCGGGCCGAGGCGTAGAGGCAGACGGCGGCGGCGGTGGCGAGGTTGAGGCTCTCGGCCTTGCCGTGGATGGGCACCCGTACGACGGCGTCGGCCAGGGCGCGGGTCTCCTCCGGCAGGCCCCACGCCTCGTTGCCGAAGACCCAGGCGGTGGGGCCGCCCATCGAACCGGCGTCCAGTTCGGCGTCGAGGTCGCGGTCCCCGGCGCCGTCGGCGGCCAGCAGTCGCGCCCCGACGCCGCGCAGCCCGGCCATCACCTGCTCGACGGGGACGCCGACGGCGACCGGCAGATGGAAGAGCGAGCCCACCGACGCGCGGACGGACTTGGGGTTGTAGAGGTCGACGGAGGCGTCGGTGAGGACCACCGCGTCGGCTCCGGCGGCGTCGGCGCAGCGCAGCACCGTACCGGCGTTGCCGGGGTCGCGGACGTGCGCGAGGACGGCGATCAGCTGCGGCCGGGCGGCGAGGACCGTCTCGAACGGCGTGTCGAGGAAGCGGCAGACGCCGACCAGGCCCTGCGGGGTGACCGTCTGGGAGATGTCGGCGACGGTGCGGTCGTCGGCGTGGTGGACGCGGACGCCTGCGGTGTGCGCGGCGGCGATGATCTCGGCATGCCGCTCGGCCGCGTCGACGGTCGCGAACAGTTCGACGAGGGTGGGCTCGCCGCCGGTGCGGTGCGCGATGGCCTCGCGTACGGCCTGCGGGCCCTCGGCGATGAACCGGCGTTCCCTGGCCCGGAAGGCGCGGCGCGCCAGCCGCCGGGCGGCGGAGACACGCGGGGACCGCGGGGAGATCAGCTCGGGGGTGCCCATGGGCGGCGGCTCGCTTCTGTGGTTCGGTGCGGTGCGGAGGCGGGCGGACGGGGCCACCGGGTGCGTCCGGTGAAAAGGCGGCGGACCCGCAGGCCGGTGCCTGCGGGTCCGCTCGTCACGTCGTCAGGCCGGTGTTCAGGCGGCCTTCGGGGCGTTGACGTCGCTCGGGAGCGCCTTCTGGGCGACCTCGACGAGCGCGGCGAACGCGTTCGCGTCGTTGACGGCCAGGTCCGCGAGGATCTTGCGGTCGACCTCGATGCTGGCGGCCTTCAGACCCTGGATGAAGCGGTTGTAGGTCATGCCGTTGGCGCGGGCAGCGGCGTTGATGCGCTGGATCCACAGCTGACGGAAGTCGCCCTTGCGCTTCTTGCGGTCGTTGTAGTTGTAGACGAAGGAGTGGGTCACCTGCTCCTTGGCCTTGCGGTACAGACGCGAGCGCTGGCCGCGGTAACCGCTGGCCTGCTCCAGGATCGCCCGGCGCTTCTTGTGGGCGTTGACCGCCCGCTTGACGCGTGCCACTTCTTAACTCCTTGTAGCGGGGCCGTGGTGGTCGTCACACGGCCCGATTCGATTAGTCCCGGACCTGGTCGCGCGCCTCCTGCGATGAGGGGCGCGGCGACTCACTTGCCGAGAAGCTTCTTGATCTTCTTGGCGTCGCCCGGGGCCATCTCGGCGTTGCCGGTGAGGCGACGCGTCACGCGGGACGACTTGTGCTCAAGCAGGTGGCGCTTGCCGGCGCGCTCGCGCAGCACCTTGCCGGAGCCGGTGACCTTGAAGCGCTTGCTGGTCCCGCTGTGCGTCTTGTTCTTCGGCATGCGCCGTTCTCTCCTCGTCAGTGGCGCTCCCTACCGGCCCAGACCGTGCGGGAGCGTCAGAATGTATCGGTTGTGTCCGGGGCGGGGTGCCCCGGCGCGATGTCCGGGGCGCGCCCGATCACGCCTCGGCGGGCTCCTCGTGGGACTCCTCCACGGGAGTTCCACCCTGGCGCTCCGCCTTGCGGGCGGCCTGCGCCTCGCGGGCCTCGGCCATCGCCTCGGTCTTCTTCTTGTGCGGACCGAGGACCATGATCATGTTCCGGCCGTCCTGCTTCGGATTCGACTCGATGAAGCCGAGGTCCTCCACGTCGGACGCGAGCCGCTGCAGCAGCCGGAAGCCCAGCTCGGGGCGGGACTGCTCGCGACCACGGAACATGATCGTGATCTTGACCTTGTCACCCTGCTTGAGGAACCGAACGACGTGACCCTTTTTGGTGTCGTAGTCGTGCGGGTCGATCTTCGGCCGGAGCTTCATCTCCTTGATGACCGTGTGCGCCTGGTTCTTGCGCGCCTCACGGGCCTTCATGGCCGACTCGTACTTGAACTTTCCGTAGTCCATGAGCTTGCAGACCGGCGGACGTGCGTTCGCGGCCACCTCGACCAGGTCGAGGTCGTACTCCTGCGCAAGCTCCAGGGCCTTGGCAAGCGGCACGATGCCGACCTGCTCGCCGCTGGGACCGACGAGTCGCACCTCGGGGACGCGAATCCGGTCGTTGATGCGGGGCTCGGCGCTGATGGATCCTCCTCGGTAGCACCACGCGACGGCCTGGCGGACTGCCGCGTAACGTCTTTTTCGGTGTGACCAACCGCGCCGGTACAACAAAAACGCCCCGGACGGGACACAGGCGGGGCTCCGTGAAAGGTTCAGGAGCACCGCCGCGAAGGTCTCCGCGGGGCGCAGCCGGACCGTTGACCCGCCAACCGTGAGGTCGGCCGGGTGGGAGATCGGAGCCTCCACTTGTGGGCCGGTCACCTGGGTGTCCGGCCGGTCGGAACACCAGAATACACGAGTCAAGAGGTGGGCCCCAGGCGGATGCGGACATCCGTGCGGAAGACGGCCATACCCATGGGATACGGCGTGGACCGTCCGCGGGCGCGGGAGCCTTGGCCGGGGAAGGGCACCGCGCGGACGGGTCTTAGGCTGGACGCGATCCCCTCCCGGCAGGAAGCGAAGCGCCCCGACATGAGTGACCAGACCCCGCAGCAGCCCGACGCCCCGCACACGTCGGAAACGGACTTCGACGCGATGACCCGCGACATCGCGGACGTCCCGGCGGTCGAGGTGATCACCACCGTCGCCGTGCACCTGATGAGTTCCGCCGCGGTCAACCTCGGGCTCGCCGAGGAGGGCGACGCGCACAAGGACCTCGACGAGGCACGGAAGCTGATCCACGCGCTGGCGGGCCTGGTGACGGCGAGCGCCACCGAGATCGGCTCGTACCACGCGGCGCCCCTGCGGGACGGGCTGAAGTCGCTCCAGCTGGCCTTCCGCGAGGCGTCGGTCGTCCCGGACGAGCCGGGCCAGGGGCCGGGCGAGAAGTTCACCGGACCGGTCTACGGCTGACCCGGCGGCCTCCGCACCGGAGCCCCGGACCGCGACGTGCGGTCCGGGGCTCCGTACGAACGGAACGCCGCTCCGTACGTACGGGACGTCGTCAGCCCTTCTCCGGCTCCTCCGCAGCGACCTCGTCGGCGACGGCGGCCGGGGCGTACGGCGGGTGGGTGTAGCGGTGCACCACCGCGGCGAGCGCGCCGCCGATCAGCGGGGCGACGATGAAGAGCCACAGCTGGGTGATGGCGGCGCCACCGGCGAAGAGCGCCGGGCCGATGCTGCGCGCGGGGTTGACCGACGTCCCGGTGAGCGGGACGCCGACGAGGTGGACCATGGCCAGCGCCAGGCCGATGGGCAGACCGGCGAAGCCGACGACCGCGACCTTGTGCGTGACGGACAGCACGACGAAGACGAAGGCGAAGGTCAGCACGATCTCCACGACGAAGGCGCCGCCGGTGTTGAGATGCACCGCGGACCGGTCGCCCCAGCCGTTGGAGCCGAACGACTCGCTCGTCCGCAGGCCCGGGATCTGCTTCGCGACCAGGAAGAGCACCGCCGCGCCGACGATGCCGCCCAGCACCTGCGCGATCCAGTACTCCACGGCCGTACGGAGGTCGATGCGGCGGGCCAGCAGCATGCCCAGGGTCACCGCCGGGTTGATGTGGCTGCCGGAGATCGGGCCGAGCGAGTAGGCCATGGCCAGCATGACGAAGCCGAAGCTCAGCGCGATCCCGAAGGTCCCGATGTACTCACCGGCCAGCACCACGGCGCCGACGCCGAAGAACACCAGGAGCAACGTGCCGAGGAATTCGGACAGGATCGTGCGGGTCTCGGTGGTCTCCATAGGGGCTCTCCTCGCGTGGCTCCCGAGCTGTCCTCGCATTCTGCGGCCGAGGAGAGCGGTGCGCCCGTCGGGCGGGCGCGGCCCGGGGCCGGGCGGAGACACCGGCCGCCGGGGTCAGCGGCGGTAGAAGGGCTCCTCGGACGGCTCAGCGCCGGGCGGCAGCAACGCCAGGTCGAGGCCGCGGACGAGCCGGGCGCGCAGCTCCTCATCCGCGGCGAGGGACTGGGCCAGTCGGTGGGCGGCGTCAGCGGCGGAGGCGTCGGGGGCGAGGCCGAGGGCGAGGGTCGCATCGGTCTCGGCCGAGGGGGCCAGGTGGGCGAAGCGGACGGCGGGTTCGGCGGCGAGGAGGGTGCGCAGCGCGTCGAGGACGGCCGGGTCGGTGCGCGGGTCGGCGTCCTGGCGGCCCTCGGCGAGGGCGCGCAGCGCGGGGCCGGTGAGCTGGTAGGTGACGGGCCCGGCGAGGTCGACGACGACGGTGTCGGCCTTTTCGTGGGAGGCGGCCAGCAGCGCCTGGCGGAGCGGGACGGCGACCGGGCGGGCGTCGGCGCGCCAGCGCTTGAGGGTGTCCATCGAGGTGAAGGCGGGCAGCGCGCGGCGGCCGTCGGGGGCCTGGAGGG
>NZ_VKJP01000010.1 GCF_007280575.1 Streptomyces benahoarensis | reverse complement strand
CGGTGGCCGCCCCGCACATCCCGGCCCCCGCGACGCCGCCGGGTACGCCGCCCTCGGGGACGTACCGGCCGACCTCGGGCTCCTGGCAGCAGCCGCCGGCGACCCGGCCCTACACGTCGCCGCAGCCGCCCGCCGCCGCGCCGCCGGTACCTCCCGGCGTCCCGGAACCGGCCGCGCCCGTGGCGGTGCGGCGGCCCGGGCCACCGGCCAAGGTGGCGGTCCCCGTCCTCGTCGTCGCGCTGCTCTGCATCGCCTTCGGCATCTGGGCGCTCACCGTCTCCTGACCGCTACCGGCGGTCCGGCCACCCGGGCGGCGTGCCCGGGGCCCGCGGCCCGGACCGGGTGGGCTCCGCGGCGTGCGCCTGCGGCGACAGGGCGGGGGCGGTGACCGCGGCGACGGCCGTCCGGCGGGCCAGCAGTGTCCAGGCCGCGAGGACGGCCAGCAGCACCGCGCCCGTGGCGATCCCCGCGTAGCCCAGCGTCCGCAGGTTGCCGCCGCCCGCCTGCTCCCCGGTCAGCCCCTTCTCCGCCGTCTCGCGGTCCCCGGGCGTCACCGAGAAGTCCCCGGCGGGCCCGGCGTACCCCGGCCCGGACCGCGCCGCGCCACGGACGTCCACCCGCAGCGTGACGTCCGCGCCGTCCGGGAAGAACCGCGCGGCGTCGGGGTGGAGCGTGACCTCCAGGTAGTACCACCCGGCGACCCGCATGGCCCGGACGTCGTCGGTGACGGCGAAGCGGTTGCCGTACGACACGGGCGCGGTGAACAGCTTGGAGGCGGCGGGCCGCCCGTCGTAGCGCACGAACGTGTCCTCGTCGATCACGCCGCGCGCCGGGTTGTACGCGGTCACCCCGAGCGCCTTGAAGACGCCCTCGGCGGTGCCGGTGGCCGCGTTGGGCAGCTCCGCGCTGAGGTTGAGGCGCTGGCCCCAGTCGACCGGCACCCGGTAGAAGCGGGACTCGCCGGGCCGGATGCGGTCCTTCCACAGGCCCGTGCCCACGGCGCCGGCGGTGTGGAAACCGGAGCCGCCGCGGGCCTTCCGCTTGGTGCCGGAGGCGGGCGGCGCGGGCGTGGCGGACGGCTGGCTGCTCTCGGCGGGCGTGGTGGGGGCGGCGCCCTTCAGGCCCGGTTCGGAGAGATGGGTGATCTCGATCGGCCACGCCTGCGGCCCGGAGGTCGCCGAGCCCTCGCGGGTGACGACGAGGTAGTACGCCCCGGCGTTCCGGCACTGTGCGCTGTCGCCGTCGACGCCGCGGGTCGCGTAGTCCGCGATGGGGTAGGCCGTGCCGCCCCCGCGGAACGCCGGATCGGCCTCGCGGTCGCAGAGGGTGCCGTCGACGTTTTGGACGCTGATCTTGAGCCGGTCGGTGTGGTCCTCGACCTTGGTGCCCGGCGGCGGGGCGGCGACCACGGAGAAGTACGCGGTGGAACGGGCGTCGAGGGGGACGGTGTAGTACTTCTGCTCACCGCGCTCGATGGAGTCGGTGTACGTCCCCTTGCCGATCTCCGGCGCATCGGCCGCGCTGGCCCGGCCGTTGACCGGGGTGGCGTCCGGCGCCGTGGTGTAGCGGGGGACCTCCTTGAGGTCCGCGGCGCCGTCGGCGGCGGACGCCGTGCCCACCGCCCCCGGCGCCCACGCCACCGCCGAGAGCGCCGCCAGCACGGCGACGCCCCTCCGTACCGCACACCCCGTCACCATGTCTCCCCCTTCGCCGCGTTCCCCTGATGGTCCTGCGCCCGCCGCTCCTGCCCCGGAGTGCCCGGCCGCAACGGCTCCCCGGCCGTCCGCGGGTCCACCGGCCCGGCCCCGGCGCCGTCCGGTACGGGGCTCCGGCGCGCGCGGAGGTAGGCCGCCGCGAGCCCGGCCAGCAGCAGGACGCCCACCCCGAGGGACCCTCCGGCCACCACCGGACCCGGCTTCCAGCCGCCCCCGGATTCCGGGGCGTTGTCCGGCGTCGGCGCGGCGTCACCG
The DNA here is from genome assembly GCF_007280575.1 of Streptomyces benahoarensis. Taxonomy (GTDB): domain Bacteria; phylum Actinomycetota; class Actinomycetes; order Streptomycetales; family Streptomycetaceae; genus Streptomyces; species Streptomyces benahoarensis. Next base: position 51,099 of record NZ_VKJP01000010.1, on the reverse strand, counting down.
GACGCGGTGTGCGCGGCCCGGCCCGCGTTCGCCCCCGGGCCGGACTTCGCGGTGCCCAGTACGGCGACCCGCAGCACCACCCCGATCTGCGGATTCCGGGCGATCTCGGCCGCCTTCGCGCCCAGCGTCACCGCGAGGTAGAAGCCGCCCGCGCGGTGCACCGGTACGACATGGGTGCCGGACTCGTAGCGGTTGCTCCAGGCCACCGGCACCGTCCCCATCTGCAACGACGTCGGCTTCCCGGCGTACAGCTTGCGCGGGGTGAATTCGCCGGTGCCGCCGCCCACCGGCACCCGGTCCGGGGTGTAGACCTGGGTGGCGGCGTAGGAGTAGTGCGCGCCGCGGTCGTTCACCGTCGGCTCGTTGGCGAACTGCACGTCGTAGCGGAGCTGCTGCCCCCAGCCGACCGGCACCTTGTACCAGAGGGTCTGCGCGGGCAGCAGCCGGTCGCGCCAGACGCCCTGACGGAGCGTCCGGGCGTCGTTGAAGCCGGTGCCGCCCCGGACGTCCTGCGGGGCGCCCGCGGGCAGCGTCGCGTCCTTGCCGCCCATGCCGTACTCCGGCGCCGACTGCGCGGGCGTGACGCCCTTCTTCAGCGGATGTTCCACGTGAAACGTCAGCTCCAGCGGCCACCGCGCGCCGTCCGAACCCTGCGCCGCCTTGCGTTCGACCACGAACCAGTACCGCCCGGCCTTGTCGCAGCCGCGGTAGCCGCTCTCCGACGGCACCCGGCTGAGCCCGGAGGCGAGCGGGGCGGCGCCCTCGCGCTGGCCGAACAGCTCCGTGGCGGATTCGCAGATGCTGTCCGTGCCGTATGCGATCTCGGTGTGCAGCGCGTCGAGGGAGTCGACGGCGGCGCCGGGCTGCGGGGCCACGGTCGCCGAGAAGTCGGCGGTGGAGGCGGCGTCCAGATCGACGGCGTAATACCGCTTCTCGTTCGGGCCGATGGTGTCGGTGTACTGACCGGGCGTGAGGCGCGGCGCGGTCTCGCGGGCGGGCTCCCCTCGCACCCGCTCGCCCTTCAAGCGGTAGCCGTCGGCGGAGAGTTGCCCGGCCCGCTGGAGCTGCCGGGCGAGGGCGCCGGCGTCCGGGGCGTCGTAGTACCGCCCGTTCCCGGCCTTGGCGACGCACTCCAGCTGCTGCCGGGCCCGTCCGGAGACCTGGAAGCCGACGGTGTCGATCCGCAGGTCCCCGGCGGACCGCCCGAGCTGCGCGGCGACCTCGCACGGCGACGGCGTCCGGCAGCTGTCCTCGCCGTCCGAGACCAGCAGGATCGTCCGGCCGCCGCCGGAACTCCCGCCGTACGCCCGCAGATCGTCCGCGGCGGCCTGCAACGACAGTCCGATGGGGGTGTCCCCCTTGGGCTCGACGGCGGCGACCGCCTTCTTGAGTCCGTCGCGGTCCAGCGGGGCGACGGGCCGCACGAGCCGGGTGTCGTCGCACCCCTGCGTCTTGTCGGCGCCGTAGACCCGCAGCCCGGTGGGGTAGCCGTCCGGCAGGGCGTCGGCGACGGTACCGACGGCCTTGCGGGCGGCGGCGATCCGGGTGGTGCCGGAGCCGTCGTCCTTCGCCATCGAACCGGAGGAGTCGAGGACCATCACCATGCCACCGCCGTCGGCGGCCCGGGTGGCCGGAGCGGTCCGGGCGGCGTGCGCCGGTGCCGCGGCCGATGCCAGCAGCAGCCCACAGGTCAGCGCCGCCCGCCACCGTCGATGCCGTCGTGCCATGCCCTCGTCCCCCTCGCGCCGTACGGGTGCCCCACCACGTAACTTTGCTAGTGCAACTTAATCATGTGCTATGGCAAACATAAGGGGAGGGGGTACCGGCCGCACACCGCGGCATCCGCACCCCGCGGGCCGGGAACGCCCGCCCCCCGACGCACGAAACCCCGGAAGCCAGCGGCAACCGGGGTCCGTACAAACTGTGCTGGGCGTCTGGTCTCACACACCCGAACCTGCGGGCACGGAGTCGGTCGCCTCCGTCCACAGATCCTGCTCGGCGCGATCCGCCTGGATCTGGCGGTACACGAGGAGCCCGCCGATGGCGGCCAGTGCGACCAGGAGAAGCTTCTTCACCGCGCGACCTCGTCTTTCGTTGACGTAGGGGACCTATGTGGGCCGATGATACACACCGGCCGATACCGATCGGTTATCTCCTCCGCGCCCGGCGACGACCGGCCCACGGCCACCACCGGCGGTCCAACTGCCGCGCCCGTACAACAACATCGGCCCGGCCGGAGAAATCTCCGGCCGGGCCGATGGGCGGTGCGGCTACCAGGACTTGAACCTGGGACCTCTTCCTTATCAGGGAAGCGCTCTAACCGTCTGAGCTATAGCCGCTCGTTCGCTGCACCAGAAGATTAGCGCACTTCAGAGGCGTTCCCAAAATCGGGGAACGGGCCACTTTCACGGCCCGCTCCCCTGGGGCCTGTGGTCCAACTCCCGCCTGCCTTGCGACGCCCTCCGGGCGACGACGGGAGTGGGGCGACAGGCCCCACGGGTCATTCGTCCTCGGCGAGCGTCAGCTCCACCCCGCCGACGAAGCCCGCCGACAGGTTGTAGATGAACGAACCGAGGGTCGCCAGCGCCGTCGCCAGCACCACGTCGATCACCGCGATGACGGTGGTGAACAGCAGCACCCGCGGCAGCGAAAGAAATGCCTGCAGATCGAAGCCCTTGCCGTCGGTGGAGCCGCTCGCCTCGCTGATCGCCGAGCCGACGGTGGAGAAGACGCCCATCGCGTCCATCACCATCCACAGCACGGCGACCGCCACGATCGTGCAGACGCCCAGCGCCAGCGAGAGCAGGAAGCTCACCTTCATCACCGACCACGGGTCGGTGCGCGCCACCCGCAGCCGCGCCTTACGGGTCCGCGGCGCCGTACGGGCGTCGGTGCGCGGCAGCCGCACCGAACCGGTGCCGCCGTCCGCCGGGTAGGCCCGCGGCGGCTCGTACGGCTTGTGCGGCGGCTGTGCCTCGGGCTGCGGCTGTGACTGCTGCGGATACGGCTGACGTGTGTCGGTCACGCTTCCCCCCTGATGCGGGCTGCCGGACATACCGGAGCCACGGGCGCTGTCCTCCGTCACGGTCGCGGGTCCGGACGAGGCGCCCTTCCCGGCTCCCTGTCCACCCGCCGCAGCGCCCGTGGCTCCACTCACGACCTACTCCTTGTGCTTATTCCGCCGCGGGCTGCCCGCCCTCGGCCGCCGGCTCGGCACCCGTCGCCTCGATGGTCTCCTCGGGCTCCCCGGCCCCGTCGACCTCTTCGGCTTCGCGCCCGGCTTCGGCGTTCCGTGCGATGCCCACGACGGCATCGCGCTTGCCCAGGTTGATCAGTTGGACGCCCATCGTGTCACGACCGGTCTCCCGGACCTCGTTGACCCGCGTACGAATGACGCCACCGCCGAGGGTGATGGCCAGAATCTCGTCACTCTCCTCGACGACCAGCGCGCCGACCAGCGAACCGCGGTCCTCCACGATCTTGGCCGCCTTGATGCCGAGGCCGCCACGGCCCTGGACGCGGTACTCGTCGACCGGCGTGCGCTTGGCGTAGCCGCCGTCCGTCGCGGTGAAGACGAACGTCCCCGCGCGCACCACGTTCATCGACAGCAGCTCATCGCCCTCGCGGAAGCTCATGCCCTTCACACCGGAGGTCGCGCGGCCCATCGGGCGCAGCGCGTCGTCCGTGGCGGTGAAGCGGATCGACTGCGCCTTCTTGCTGATCAGCAGCAGATCGTCCGCGCCGGAGACCAGCTCGGCGCCGATCAGCTCGTCGTCGCCGCCGTCTTCCTGCTCGCGGAGGTTGATCGCGATGACACCGCCGGAGCGCGGCGAGTCGTAGTCCTTCAGCGGCGTCTTCTTCACCAGGCCCGCCTTGGTGGCGAGGACCAGGTACGGCGCGGCCTCGTAGTCGCGGATCGCCAGGATGCGGGCGATCTGCTCGTCCGGCTGGAAGGCCAGGAGGTTGGCGACGTGCTGGCCGCGCGCGTCCCGCCCGGCGTCCGGGAGTTCGTACGCCTTGGCGCGGTAGACGCGGCCCTTGTTGGTGAAGAACAGCAGCCAGTGGTGGGTGGTCGAGACGAAGAAGTGGTCGACGATGTCGTCTTCCTTCAGCTTCGTGCCGCGTACGCCCTTGCCGCCGCGCTTCTGCGAGCGGTAGTCGTCGGTCTTGGTCCGCTTCACATAGCCGCCACGCGTGATGGTGACGACGATGTCCTCCTCGGCGATCAGGTCCTCGATGGACATGTCGCCCTCGAAGGGCACCAGCTTGGAGCGGCGGTCGTCGCCGAACTTGTCGACGATGGCGGCCAGTTCCTCGCTGATGATCTGCCGCTGCTTCTCCGGCGAGGCGAGGATCGCCTTGTACTCGTTGATCTTCAGCTGGAGCTCGTCGTGCTCGGCGGTGATCTTCTGGCGCTCCAGGGCCGCCAGTCGGCGCAGCTGCATCTCCAGGATCGCGTTGGCCTGGATCTCGTCGATGCTCAGCAGGCCCATCAGGCCCTCGCGCGCCACGTCGACGGTCTCGCTGCGCCGGATCAGCGCGATGACCTCGTCGATCGCGTCCAGCGCCTTCAGCAGACCGCGCAGGATGTGCGCCCGCTCCTCGGCCTTGCGCAGCCGGAAGCGGGTCCGCCGGACGATGACCTCGACCTGGTGGGTGACCCAGTGGCGGATGAACGCGTCCAGCGAGAGGGTGCGCGGCACCCCGTCGACCAGCGCGAGCATGTTGGCGCCGAAGTTGGTCTGGAGGTCGGTGTGCTTGTAGAGGTTGTTGAGGACGACCTTGGCGACCGCGTCCCGCTTGAGGACGATGACCAGGCGCTGCCCCGTACGGGACGACGTCTCGTCACGGACGTCCGCGATGCCGCCGATCTTGCCGTCCTTGACGAGATCAGCGATCTTCTGCGCGAGATTGTCCGGGTTGACCTGGTAGGGCAGCTCGGTGACGACCAGGCACTGGCGGTTCTGGATCTCCTCGACCGCCACCACCGCGCGCATCGTGATCGAGCCACGGCCGGTGCGGTACGCCTCCTCGATGCCCTTGCGGCCCACCACCAGCGCGCCGGTCGGGAAGTCGGGGCCCTTGATGCGCTCGATCAGCGCCTCCAGCAACTCCTCCGAGGACGCCTCCGGGTTCTCCAGCGCCCACTGGGCACCGGCGGCGACCTCGCGGAGGTTGTGCGGCGGGATGTTGGTGGCCATACCGACCGCGATACCGGCCGAGCCGTTGATCAGCAGGTTCGGGAACCGCGCCGGCAGGACCGTCGGCTCCTGGTTACGGCCGTCGTAGTTGTCCTGGAAATCGACGGTGTCCTCGTCGATGTCCCGCAGCATCTCCATCGAGAGCTGCTTCATCTTGCACTCGGTGTACCGCATGGCCGCCGCCGGGTCGTTGCCCGGGGAGCCGAAGTTGCCGTTGGAGTCGACCAGCGGCATCCGCATCGACCACGGCTGCGCCAGGCGGACCAGCGCGTCGTAGATCGAGGAGTCGCCGTGCGGGTGGTACGTACCCATGACGTCACCGACGACGCGGGCGCACTTGTAGAAGCCCTTCTCGGGGCGGTAGCCGCCGTCGTACATCGCGTAGAGCACGCGGCGGTGCACCGGCTTGAGGCCGTCGCGGACGTCGGGCAGCGCACGCGAGACGATGACGGACATCGCGTAGTCGAGGTAGGAGCGCTGCATCTCCGTTTCGAGCCCGACCGGCTCTACGCGCATACCCACGCCCTCGATGGTCGCGGGTGCGCCCTCGGCGGTCACGCCGTCAGGGGTCACGGGGGGAGTCTCGTCGGCCATGGTTGATCAAAGTCCTTTCGCGCTGCGGCTGTTGCGGTGGGCCGACAGGCTCAGATGTCGAGGAAGCGGACGTCCTTGGCGTTGCGCTGGATGAACGAGCGACGCGCCTCGACGTCCTCGCCCATCAGCACCGAGAACAGGTCGTCGGCGCGGGCGGCGTCGTCCAGGGAGACCTGGCCGAGCACGCGGTGGTCGATGTCCATCGTCGTCACGCGCAGCTCCTCGGCGTTCATCTCACCGAGGCCCTTGAAGCGCTGGACGGAGTCGTCCTTGATGCGCTTGCCCGCCTGCTTGCCGCGCTCGATCAGCACGTCGCGCTCGGCGTCGGCGTAGGCGTACTCGAAGTCGTCCCGGCCCCACTTGATCTTGTACAGCGGCGGGCGGGAGAGGTAGACGTGGCCCGCCTCGACCAGCGGCCGCATGAAGCGGAAGAGGAAGGTGAGGAGCAGGGTGTTGATGTGCTGACCGTCGACGTCGGCGTCCGCCATCAAGATGATCTTGTGGTAGCGGAGCTTCTCGATGTCGAAGTCCTCGTGAACACCGGTGCCGAACGCCGAGATCAGCGCCTGGACCTCGTTGTTCTGCAGGATCTTGTCGACCCGGGCCTTCTCGACGTTGAGGATCTTGCCGCGGATCGGGAGGATCGCCTGGTACTCCGGGTTACGGCCGGACTTGGCCGAGCCACCGGCGGAGTCACCCTCGACGATGAAGATCTCGCACTTGGTCGGGTCGTTGGACTGGCAGTCGCTCAGCTTGCCCGGCAGCGACGCCGTCTCCAGCAGGCCCTTGCGGCGGGTCAGATCGCGCGCCTTACGGGCCGCGACACGCGCGGTGGCGGCCTGGATGCCCTTGCGGATGATGTCCGCGGCCTCGTTGGGGTTGCGGTCCAGCCAGTCCGTCAGGTGCTCGTGGACGACCTTCTGGACGAACGTCTTCGCCTCGGTGTTACCGAGCTTCGTCTTCGTCTGGCCCTCGAACTGCGGCTCGCCCAGCTTGATGGAGATGATCGCGGTCAGACCCTCGCGGATGTCCTCACCCGTGAGGTTGTCGTCCTTCTCCCGCAGCAGCTTCTTGTCGCGGGCGTAACGGTTGATCAGACCCGTCAGCGCCGCGCGGAAGCCCTCTTCGTGGGTGCCGCCCTCATGCGTGTGGATGGTGTTGGCGAAGCTGTAGACACCCTCGCTGTACTGGGTGTTCCACTGCATCGCGATCTCCGCGGAGAGCAGCCGCTCCTTGTCCTCGGCCTCGACGTCGATGACCGTCGGATGCACCAGCTCACCCTTGCGGGAGTTCAGGTACTTCACGAAGTCGACGATGCCGCCCTCGTAGTGGTAGCGGACGAAGAGCGGCTTGCCCTCCTCGTCCACATGGTCGGGGCGCTCGTCGGTCAGCGCGATCGACAGGCCCTTGTTGAGGAACGCCATCTCCTGGAAGCGGCGCGAGAGCGTCTCGAAGCTGTAGACCGTGGTCTCGAAGATGTCGCCGTCGGCCCAGAAGGTGACGGAGGTGCCGGTCTCCTCCGTCGCCTCGTTCCGCGCCAGCGGGGCGGTCGGCACACCGAGCTTGTACTCCTGCGTCCAGCGGTAGCCGTCCGTGCGGACCTCGACCGCCACCCGCTGCGACAGCGCGTTCACGACGGAGACACCCACGCCGTGCAGACCACCGGAGACCGCGTAGCCGCCGCCGCCGAACTTGCCGCCGGCGTGCAGCACCGTCATCACGACCTCGACGGCCGGCTTGTTCTCCGAGGGCACGATGCCGACGGGGATGCCACGGCCGTTGTCGACGACGCGCACACCGCCGTCGGCGAGGATCGTGACGTCGATGGTGTCGGCGTGCCCCGCCATCGCCTCGTCGACGGAGTTGTCGACGACCTCCTGCACCAGGTGATGCAGTCCGCGCTCGCCGGTCGAGCCGATGTACATGCCGGGTCGCTTGCGTACCGCGTCCAGGCCCTCCAGGACGGTGATCGCGCTGGCGTCGTACGACTTCTCACCCGAGGGGACGTCCACGGCGCCTGCCGGGACCCCCTCTGCGGTGGAAGCCGTGTTGTTCTCGTTGAGGTCGCCGGAGTCGGCCACGAAGCGCCCTTTCTGGCACAGCACGAGCCCTCCCCAGCCCGTGGGGGACACCCCACGGAGTCGAAGGGGAGCGGCTGCGTCGTTCTGTCTTGATCGACGTGTCCCGCGAGCCGGCGGGATTACGTACCAGTGTACCGGTGGCGCCGACACTCATGGGGCTTTGCGGGCGCCTGAGTCCGCACGTGCCGCCCTGAACTAACGTCCGCCGACTCCCCATATCTGGAACGGGGCCTCAGGACGCTCACACCGGCACTCAGCGCTTCGGACTGTCAACCGGTCGCAACCGTGAGCGGAGTCTCATCCACAACCCTTGTGCACAACCGTCCCGAGACGCGTGAACCGCCTCAGCCGTACGTGTCGCCCGGGCCCGTGCTGCCGGGCGCGCGCAGCGGTCCGTACCGCCGCGCCGGTCCGCCCGGACCCAGCACCTTGATCAGCTTCACGGTGCCCTGGCCCAGGTCCTGGTTGAGCCGCCGGACCAACTGCGGCGCCAGCAGCCGCAGCTGCGTCGCCCACGCCGTCGAATCGCACTGCACCGTCAGCACCCGGGCGTCCTCGTCGTACCGCTGCGGCTCGCAGTGCTGCGCCACCTCGGGCCCGACCAGCTGCGGCCAGCGGCCCATCACCCCGCCGACCGCCGCCGGGGTCTCCCAGCCGCGCTCGGTGATCAGACGGTTGATCGCCGCGCCCAGCGGCAGCGGATCGCGGCCGTCGGCGCGCGCGCCCGAGCGCAGCCCGCCGCGGCGCGCCTGCTTCTTCTGCTGCGCGGCGGCGCCCCGCGCCCGCGCCTGCTCCTTCGCCGCGACCAGCGCCTGCCGGGCCAGATCGATGCCCGACAGCTCCGGCGGCTTCGGCTCCTTCGCGCCGTCGCTCACGGCGTCTCCGCGCGGACCGTGCCGCCGGACACCGCGAACCGCCGTCCGGCCAGCGCCCCCGGCACATCGTCCTCGACCGCCGCCGTGACCAGCACCTGCTCGCCCGGCGCCACCAGCTCCGCCAGCCGCTCCCGGCGTCGCGCGTCCAGCTCGGCGAAGACGTCGTCGAGGATGAGCACCGGCTCGCCGCTGCGCCGCCCGCCGCCCTCCGGCACCTGGAACGGCTCGCCCTCCGACCGCAGCAGGTCGTACGAGGCCAGCCGCAGCGCCAGCGCGTACGACCAGGACTCGCCGTGGCTGGCGTACCCCTTCGCGGGCAGGTCGCCCAGCTTCAGCAGCAGGTCGTCGCGGTGCGGCCCGACCAGCGTCACGCCGCGCTCGATCTCGTTCTTCCGCGCCTCGCCCAGCGCCTCCAGCAGCACGCCGTACAGCTCCTCGCGGTTCGACGCGCGGGCCATCGCCTCGCCCGCCGAACCGCGGTACTCCAGGCCCACCGGGCCGCCGCCGGGCGCCAGTTGGCCGTACGCCTTGTCCGTCAGCGGGCGCAGCGCGGCGATCAGGTCGAGGCGCTGCGCCAGCAGTTCGGCCCCGGCCCGCGCCAGATGCTGGTCCCAGATGTCCAGCGTGGACAGGTCCGCCCCCACGCTCGAATCCGCTCGCGCGGGAGGTGCCCCCCTCCGTCCGCCGTGCCGCCGGGCGAGGGCCGCGGACTTCAGCAGGGTGTTGCGCTGCTTGAGGACGCGGTCGTAGTCGCCGCGCACCCCGGCCATCCGCGGCGCCCGCGCGGTGATCAGCTCGTCCAGGAACCGCCGCCGCTCACCGGGATCGCCCTTGATCAGCGCCAGGTCCTCCGGCGCGAAGAGCACCGTACGGACGATGCCGAGCACATCGCGCGGCTTCACCTGGGAGGAACGGTTGATCCGGGCGCGGTTGGCGCGGCCCGGGTTCAGCTCCAGCTCGATCAGCTGCTGCCGGTCGCCCTGGGCGACGGCGGCGCGGACGATGGCGCGCTCGGCGCCCATCCGCACCAGCGGCGCGTCGGAGGAGACCCGGTGGCTGCCGAGCGTCGCCAGATAGCCGACCGCCTCGACGAGGTTGGTCTTGCCCTGGCCGTTGGGGCCCACGAACGCCGTGACGCCCGGTTCGAGCGGGACCTCGACCTGGGCGTACGAACGGAAGTCGGCGAGCGACAGATGCGTGACGTGCATGGAGCTGCGCCGACCTCCCGCGGCTGCGGACCTGCTGGTTACTTCTTGTTCTCGACGGCGTGGCCGCCGAACTGGTTACGCAGCGCCGCGATCATCTTCATCTGCGGCGAGTCCTCCTGGCGGGAGGCGAACCGGGCGAACAGCGACGCGGTGATCGCGGGCAGCGGCACCGCGTTGTCGATCGCCGCCTCGACCGTCCAGCGGCCCTCACCGGAGTCGGCCGCGTAGCCCCGCAGCTTGTCCAGGTGCTCGTCGTCGTCGAGGGCGTTGACCGCGAGGTCCAGCAGCCAGGAGCGGATGACCGTGCCCTCCTGCCAGGAGCGGAAGACCTCGCGCACATCGGTGACGGAGTCGACCTTCTCCAGCAGCTCCCAGCCCTCGGCGTACGCCTGCATCATCGCGTACTCGATGCCGTTGTGGACCATCTTCGCGAAGTGACCGGCGCCGACCTTGCCCGCGTGCACGGAGCCGAACTCACCCTCGGGCTTGAGCGCGTCGAAGATCGGCTGCACCGTGGCGACGTGCTCCGCGGAGCCGCCGTACATCAGCGCGTAGCCGTTCTCCAGGCCCCAGACGCCGCCGGAGACGCCGCAGTCGACGAAGCCGATGCCCTTGGCCGCCAGCTCCTCGGCGTGCTTCTCGTCGTCGGTCCAGCGGGAGTTGCCGCCGTCGACGACGATGTCGCCCTCGGACAGCAGCTCGCCGAGCGCGTCGATGGTCGCCTGGGTGGCGTCACCGGCCGGGACCATGACCCACACGACCCGCGGACCCTTGAGCTTGCCCACAAGCTCTTCCAGGCTGTGGACATCCGCGAGATCGGGGTTGCGGTCGTATCCGACGACGGTGTGGCCGGCGCGGCGGATGCGCTCGCGCATGTTGCCGCCCATCTTGCCGAGACCGACGAGACCGAGCTCCATCAGAGACCCTCATTTGCACGTAGTCGTTGCTGTTCGTACCCGAGTCCGAGCCTACGCCGGGTGGTGCGTGCACACCTGTGGGCCCGAGCGCTCATCGGCAGCGCCCGCCGGGAGAAGCGGAGGGCCGGCCGGGAGCCCCGGCCGGCCCGTGAACGCGGACGTCAGCCGGAGAGCCGCACCGGCATGATCAGGTACTTGTACGTCTCGTCCGCCTCGGCGTCCTTGGCGGGACGGCCGCTGAGCAGCGCGGGCTTGGTCGACGTCGTGAAGGACAGCTGCGCGACCGGGGAGTCGATCGCCGACAGGCCCTCCAGCAGGAAGCCCGGGTTGAAGGCGATCGAGATGTCGTCGCCCTCCAGGTCCGCGTCGACGCGCTCCACAGCCTGTGCGTCGTCGCTGGAGCCGGCCTCCAGGATCAGCACGCCCTGCTCGAAGCTGAGCCGGACCGGGGTGTTCCGCTCGGCCACCAGCGCCACGCGCTTGACCGCCTCGACGAACGGCGCGGTCTCGATCACGGCGACGGAGTTGAACTCGGTCGGGAAGAGCGTGCGGTACTTCGGCAGATCGCCCTCCAGGAGCCGCGTCGTCGTCCGGCGACCGGCGCCCTCGAAGCCGATCAGACCCTCGCCCGCGCCGGACCCGGACAGCGCCAGGGTGACGGTGTCGCCGCTGCTCAGCGACTTGGCGGTGTCCTGGAGCGTCTTGGCGGGGACCAGGGCGACGGCGGAGGCGTCCGGGTTCTCCGGCTTCCACAGGAACTCGCGGACGGCGAAGCGGTACCGGTCGGTGGAGGCGAGCGTGACGGTGTCGCCCTCGATCTCGATCCGCACACCGGTCAGCACCGGCAGGGTGTCGTCGCGACCGGCGGCGATGGCCACCTGCGCGGCGGCGGCGGCGAAGACCTCACCGGGGACGGTGCCGGTGGCGGTGGGCATCGTCGGCAGGGACGGGTACTCCTCCACCGGCAGGGTGTGGAGGGTGAAGCGGGACGAGCCGCAGACGACGGTGACGCGGACACCGTCGGTGGAGATCTCCACCGGGCGGTTGGGGAGCGCCCGGCAGATGTCGGCGAGCAGCCGGCCGGAAACGAGGACGGTGCCCTCCTCCTCGACCTCCGCCTCGACCGAGACCCGCGCCGAGACCTCGTAGTCGAAGCCGGAGAGCGACAGCTTGCCGTCCTCCGACTTCAGCAGCAGGCCCGCGAGGACGGGCACCGGCGGACGGGCCGGGAGGCTCTTGGCCGCCCAGGCCACTGCCTCCGCGAGTACATCGCGCTCCACCCGGATCTTCACCGGAAACCGCCTCCTGCTGTTGCTGGCTCTCGCCCTGCTGGCTTTCGTCGTCGGCTGAGTTGCCGGATTCCAGTCTGACGCACGCCACCGACAGCCGTTGCTGCTCGGGGTCAAGTCGGCTCGGCGGGCGGTCGGCGCCCCGAGCGCGAGTTGTGCACAGGCCCCGTTTCCGAACGAGTTCCCCGGTAGATATCCGTGGTCGTAGTAGTAGGGCCTGTGGAAACCGTGGACAACTGCTTTTGCGCAGGTCAACGCGGATTTTTTATCCACCGGGCCTGTGGGTGGCGGTCGTGGATAACCCAGCGGATCTGTGGATCGCCGAAAGTTCTGCACACCCCATGCACAGGGGAAGGCCACTTCTCCCCAGCGCCGTCCCCAGTTTTACCCACGTTCCCCACAGCCCAACCCCCGGTGTTGATGTGACCGCTTTCACTCAGGACGGTGAGAGGCGGTGTCGTGTTGCCGAACAGTGGACAGGGGTGTGGAGAAGCTGGGGACAACAGCCCTCAGCCTGTGGGCAGCCGGTGGACAACCCGAACGGCCCCCTGTGGACGAACTTTTTGTCCACAGCCTGTGGATTACGGTTTGCCACAAATCCACACCCGCCTGACCTCGCTCGATGATCCGTCAGAAGCCCGGCCTGTGGATGCCATCGGGATAACTTTCCAGTCCCCAGGGTGTGGACGGAAGATTTTCCCCCAATCTGTGGAGAGAGGCCGTGACCTCGCCCGGAATCGAACAGAGCCGGGCGCCATCGCCAGGCTTGGCGGGCCTGCCGACGCCCTCGGAACCCCTTCCCGGGCCCTTCCCGCACCCCGCTGGGAACGATCGCCCCGCCACCGCAGAACGCCGCACAGCGAAGCCGGACCGCCCTGTGGAGGCACCGGGCGACGACGGGAGCAAGGGCGAAGGAGAGGCACAGAAGAGGTACAGGAGAGAGGCCGGAGGGGGAGACGGGCCCCGGGAAGCGCGGAGGGCGCCCCGGGATCTCCCGGAGCGCCCTGGGGCGCACCACCGGCTGCGGTGCCGGCGCGCGTCAGCCGTTCTTGATGCGGTTGGTCAGCTCGGTGACCTGGTTGTAGATGGACCGGCGCTCCGCCATCAGCGCCCGGATCTTGCGGTCGGCGTGCATCACCGTCGTATGGTCCCGCCCGCCGAACTGCGCGCCGATCTTCGGCAGCGACAGATCCGTCAGCTCCCGGCAGAGGTACATCGCGATCTGGCGGGCCGTCACCAGCACCCGGCTGCGCGAGGAGCCGCACAGGTCGTCGACGGTCAGCCCGAAGTAGTCGGCCGTCGACGCCATGATCGCCGTCGCGGTGATCTCCGGCGCCGCGTCCTCACCGCCGGGGATCAGGTCCTTCAGCACGATCTCGGTGAGCCCGAGGTCGACCGGCTGCCGGTTGAGCGACGCGAACGCTGTGACCCGGATCAGCGCCCCCTCCAGCTCACGGATGTTGCGCGAGATCCGGGACGCGATGAACTCCAGCACCTCGGGCGGCGCGTTCAGCTGCTCCTGCACCGCCTTCTTCCGCAGAATCGCGATCCGGGTCTCCAGCTCGGGCGGCTGGACGTCCGTGATCAGGCCCCACTCGAAGCGGTTGCGCAGCCGGTCCTCCAGGGTGACCAGCTGCTTGGGCGGCCGGTCGGAGGAGAGCACGATCTGCTTGTTGGCGTTGTGCAGCGTGTTGAAGGTGTGGAAGAACTCCTCCTGCGTCGACTCCTTGCTCGCCAGGAACTGGATGTCGTCGACAAGCAGGATGTCCATGTCGCGGTAGCGCTTGCGGAACGCGTCCGCCTTGCCGTCGCGGATGGAGTTGATGAACTCGTTGGTGAACTCCTCCGAGCTCACGTACCGCACCCGGGTCCCCGGGTACAGGCTCCGCGCGTAGTGCCCGATGGCGTGCAGGAGATGCGTCTTGCCGAGCCCGGACTCGCCGTAGATGAACAGCGGGTTGTACGCCTTGGCGGGCGCCTCCGCGACGGCGACGGCCGCGGCGTGCGCGAAGCGGTTCGACGCACCGATGACGAAGGTGTCGAAGAGGTACTTCGGATTCAGCCGGGCCGTCGGCTCACCGGGGCCGGTCGCGGGCGCGGGCTGCGCCGCGAGCGGACCGGGCGCACCACTGGACGCGGGCAGCGAGGAGCCGCCGGGACCGGCGTGGCGCCCGGACTGGCGCTCGGCGGCGTCCCGGCGCGGCGCCTGCGGGTCGTAGGGGTTGCGCCCCTCGGAGCGCTGCGCCCCGGGGTGCTCGGGCACCTGCCCGCGGTACTCGCCCTGCTGCTGTACGTGTGCGGGCGGCGGCGTGGCGTACGGATCGCGCTCGGGGAAGCCGAGGCGCTGCTGCTGCCAGCCGTAGTCCTCCCGGGGACCGGGCGCGGGCGGCAGGGAGGAGGAGTGCTGCGGCCAGGAGCCGGGCTCGTGCCGGGGCTGCGGGTAATCGGGGTAGGCGGGCCGCACATGCGGCAGCTCGTCGCCCTGACGCGCGTAGCCCTGCCGTCCGTCGTACCCCTCGTACGTCTCGTGCGGCTGCGGGTGCTGCGGATGCTGAGGGGCCTGCGGCAGAGGGGCGTGCGTGGGCGCCGCGGGCTCCTCTGCGGAGTCGTCGACGGTGATCGCGATCCGGATCGGGCGGCCGCACTCATGGCTGAGGGCCTCACCGATCAGCGGCGCCAGCCGCCCCTCGAGCACGCCCTTGGCGAATTCGTTGGGGACGGCGAGCAGCGCGGTGTCGGCGACCAGCGCCAGCGGCTGCGTGCGCTTGAGCCAGTCCTGGTCCTTGGGCTTGAGGCCGTCGCCGTCCGCCCGTAGGAGGTGGTCGAGTACACGCGGCCACACTGCGGCAAGATCGGCAGGTACATCAGCCACGGAACACGCTCTCTCAGCAGTCCCACGAATGTGTGATTCTCAGGACGGGCGGGAAGTAATCGGAGTTCAGCCACGGTAGTCAGGCTGGGCCTGGGGATTCAAGTCGTTGTCCACAGGCTGTGCATAGTGTGTCCCGGTCGACCCCGGTCCGGGGGGATCGGGCGGCGGTTTGACCGGATGGCGTAGTCGCGCGTACCGTGACCAGGTCGAGTTGTCGATGGCTGCTGCCGCCTGCCTCCGATGGGCAAAGATCGCACCAAGCGGTCAAGAAGCGGTGCACTTGGGCGTTGCGAGCTACTCGTGGGCGCACGGTGACAGCCAGTCGACGCCCCACATCTGTCTCTTATGAGGCAACAAGCATTTCTGGAGCCCCCGAGTGAGCAAGCGCACCTTCCAGCCGAACAACCGCCGCCGCGCGAAGACCCACGGCTTCCGTCTGCGCATGCGGACCCGCGCCGGTCGCGCCATCCTGGCCTCCCGCCGTGGCAAGGGTCGCTCCAGCCTGTCGGCCTGAGCAGCCAGACCCTAGGTCCATGACGTGCTGCCTACCGAGAATCGGCTGAGGCGGCGCGAGGACTTCGCGACCGCGGTACGCCGGGGACGCAGGGCCGGGCGCCCGCTCCTTGTCGTTCATCTACGTAGCGGTGCAACGGACCCGCACGCAGCGGGGGAACACGTTTCCCCCGCGCGTGCGGGTTTCGTCGTCAGCAAGGCCGTTGGGGGCGCCGTCGTCCGCAACAAGGTCAAGCGCCGACTCCGTCATCTGCTGCGTGATCGGCTGCCCGCGCTGCCCGCCGGTAGCCTGGTTGTCGTACGGGCACTGCCCGGTGCGGGTGAGTCGGACCACGATCAGCTGGCCCGCGACCTGGACGCCGCCCTGAAGCGGCTGCTGGGCGAGGTGCCGCGCGGCTGCCATCCCACGGGGGGCAACCCTCGGATCCCCGACAGGGGACCGGGAGGGAGCGCACAGTGAAGTACCCGCTGCTGCTGTTGATCAAGCTGTATCAGTGGACCATCAGCCCCTTGCTGGGCCCGGTCTGCAAGTACTACCCGTCGTGTTCGCACTATGGCTACACCGCCATCGACCGGCATGGCGCGGTGAAAGGGACTGCGCTGACCGCCTGGCGCATTCTGCGTTGCAACCCGTGGTCGCTCGGTGGCGTCGACCACGTCCCTCCCCGGAAGCGTCCGGTGTGGCATCAGCGGCTGAGGAGCCGCCTGGGCGGGCCCACCGCCCCTGAGCCCGTCGTCGCCCAGCCCGAGACTCAGCCCAATGCCCAAGGAGCCTGATTCGTGGACACGATCCTGAATCCCCTCTATTACGCCGTTTCCTGGATCATCGTCCAGTTCCACTCGTTCTACAGCCTCATTTTCGACAAGAACAGTGGCGCGGCGTGGGGTCTGTCCATCGTCTCGCTGGTGGTACTGATCCGTATCTGCCTGATCCCGCTCTTCGTGAAGCAGATCAAGGCGACGCGGAACATGCAGGCGCTGCAGCCGAAGATGAAGGCGATCCAGGAGCGCTACAAGAGCGACAAGCAGCGCCAGTCCGAAGAGATGATGAAGCTCTACAAGGAGTCGGGCACCAACCCGCTCTCGAGCTGTCTCCCGATTCTGGCCCAGTCGCCGTTCTTCATCTCGCTGTACCAGGTTCTGAACCACATCGCGCAGAACAAGGTTGTCGGCGTCATCGACCAGTCGCTGCTGGAGAGCGCGCAGAAGGCGCACATCTTCGGCGCTCCGCTGTCCGTGAAGTTCATGGACTCCGCGTCGAAGGTCGAGGCGCTCGGCGCCACGCTGACCAACGTCCACGTCGTCACCATCATCATGATCGTCCTGATGTCGGCGTCGCAGTTCTACACGCAGCGCCAGCTGATGACCAAGAACGTCGACCTGACGGTGAAGACGCCGTTCATGCAGCAGCAGAAGATGCTGATGTACGTCTTCCCGATCATGTTCGCCGTCTTCGGTATCAACTTCCCCGTCGGTGTCCTCGTCTACTGGCTGACCACCAACGTGTGGACCATGTGCCAGCAGATGTTCGTCATCCGCCGGAACCCGACCCCCGGCAGCAAGGCGTTCGAGGAGCGCCAGGAGCGGCTGCGGGCCAAGGGAAAGATCGTCGAGGACCCGGCCGAGGTCGAGGCGAAGAAGGCTGCCGAAGAGGCGCGGCAGAACCGCCAGCAGCCCAAGCGACAGCCGAAGTCCAAGCGCCAGGCGCCCACCGGTACCGCGGCCCCGGGGCCCGCCGGCGGCCGGACCCGGGCCAGCTCGCAGTCCGGTGAGACCGATGCGCAGGGCGACGAGAAGAAGCAGTCGCTGGAGAAGAAGACCCCGCAGGGCAGCAAGTCCACCGAGAGCGGCAAGGGGAAGGGCGATGCTGCCGAGGGCAGCTCCTCCGGATCCCGTTCCACCAAGTCCGGACAGCGCAAGGGCCAGCAGCGCCCCAAGCACCCGTCCAAGAAGTAAGAGGAGTCCTTTCGTGACGGACACGACCCCTGCCGCCGAGGGCACCGACACCCTGACCCGCCTGGAGCAGGAAGGCGAGATCGCGGCCGACTACCTCGAGGGTCTGCTGGACATCGCGGACCTCGACGGCGACATCGACATGGACGTCGAGGCCGACCGCGCCGCCGTGTCGATCATCAGCGACTCGACCAGCCGCGATCTGCAGAAGCTGGTGGGCCGCGACGGTGAGGTGCTGGAGGCTCTGCAGGAGCTGACCCGCCTCGCCGTGCACCGGGAGACCGGTGACCGCAGCCGTCTGATGCTCGACATCGCCGGGTTCCGGGCGCGGAAGCGCGAGGAGCTGGCCGAGCTGGGCGCGAAGGCGGCGGAAGAGGCGAAGGACACCGGTCAGCCGGTGAAGCTGGACCCGATGACGCCGTTCGAGCGCAAGGTCGTCCACGACGCGGTGGCGGCGGCCGGGCTGCGCAGCGAGTCCGAGGGCGAGGAGCCGCAGCGGCGCGTGGTCGTCCTTCCGGCCTGACCCTCTCCACCCCCGTGCCGTTGGCCCCGTCTGCATGCCAGGCGGGGCCAAATCTTGTCAGCCTTCTGTGTTATCCCGGGGAAAATCCCGGTTCCGGCAGCACCAGCAGTTCAGAGGAAGGGCGGTTCCCGTGACGGAGGCAGCAGCGGAGCTCCCTCCCGCGCCGAAAGAGGCGCGGGAGGTATTCGGTGAGCGCTTTGCGGAGGCCGTGCGGTACGGCGAACTGCTCGCCGACGTCGGTGTGACCCGGGGCCTGATCGGCCCCCGAGAGGTGCCGCGGCTGTGGGAGCGGCACCTGCTGAACTGTGCGGTGCTCTCCGAGGTCGTCCCCGAGGGTGTCTCGGTCTGCGACGTGGGCTCGGGCGCGGGCCTGCCCGGTATCCCGCTGGCCCTGGTCCGGCCGGACCTCAAGATCACGCTGCTGGAGCCGCTGCTGCGGCGGACGAACTTCCTCCAGGAGGTCGTCGAGCTGCTGGGCCTGGACCATGTCACGGTCGTCCGCGGGCGGGCCGAGGAGGTCATGGGCAAGATGCCGCAGGTGCATGTGGTGACCGCCCGTGCGGTGGCGCCGCTCGACCGGCTGGCGGGTTGGGGTGTGCCGCTGCTGCGTCCGTACGGTCAGATGCTGGCGCTCAAGGGCGACACCGCGGAGGAGGAGCTGAAGAGTTCCCGGGCCGCGCTGAGCAAGCTGGGCGTGGTGGAGACCTCGGTGGTGCAGGTCGGCGAGGGCGTGGTGGATCCGCTGTCGACCGTGGTCCGGGTCGAGGTCGGGGAGAGCCCCGGCGGCGTGCGGTTCGCCGCGAAGCGTGCCAAGGCGGCCCGCCCCAGCCGCGCGTCGCGAGGGCGACGCCGCTGACCCGGCCTCGGCGGAACTGTCAACGCACCGGTGGGCGCGTCCTCGATCGACGAAGGGCGCGCCCACCGCGCGGTCCAGGCAAAAGAGGCAAGGCGGAGTGTCGCGTCCTATTCGGGCGCGTCGCTGGCATCGTGTTTCACGTGAAACGTCGTTCTCTGCTGCAAGGGATCATCGTGCGTGGTCGAGCCTCAGCCGAGCCGCGGGATCGTAAGCCCACATGGGGCACCGAAGTATCCACAGACGTGGGTTCATCCACAGGAGAGCGGACCTCACTGGTTCGTGATACCGAAAGCATGGCAGGCTCAGAGCACTGTGAGCCTGATGTCGAGGAGAGTGAATCCTTGCGGTCCGACGCCAATATCGCGGGACCGATGACCGATCCGGTCCCCGGTCCCCGCAGCGAGTCGCTCGGGGAGGATGTTTCACGTGAAACACCGTCCCCGATGGACGACACCCCGATCGGTCGTGCAGCTCAGCTGGCGGTGCAGGCAGTCGGCCGCTCGGGCGAGGCGCTGCCTCGGCCGGAGCAGACACGCGTCATGGTGGTCGCCAACCAGAAGGGCGGTGTGGGGAAGACCACCACGACCGTGAACCTGGCGGCGTCGCTGGCGCTGCACGGAGCGCGCGTCCTGGTCATCGACCTCGACCCGCAGGGCAACGCCTCCACCGCGCTCGGGATCGACCACCACGCCGAAGTGCCGTCCATCTACGACGTACTGGTGGACAGCAAGCCACTGTCGGACGTGGTGCAGCCGGCGCCCGATGTCGAGGGCCTGTTCTGCGCACCGGCGACCATCGATCTGGCCGGTGCCGAGATCGAGCTGGTCTCCCTCGTGGCGCGGGAGAGTCGCCTGGACCGTGCGATCCAGGCGTACGAACAGCCGCTGGACTACGTCCTCATCGACTGTCCGCCCTCGCTCGGCCTGCTCACCGTGAACGCGCTGGTGGCCGGTGTCGAGGTGCTGATCCCGATCCAGTGTGAGTACTACGCGCTGGAGGGCTTGGGGCAGCTGCTGCGCAACGTTGAGTTGGTGCGCGGGCATCTCAACCCCAAGCTCCATGTCTCGACGATCCTGCTCACCATGTACGACGGCCGTACGCGGCTCGCCTCCCAGGTCGCCGAGGAGGTGCGCAGCCACTTCGGGAAAGAGGTGCTGCGCACGAGCATCCCGCGATCGGTGCGTATCTCCGAAGCGCCCAGCTACGGCCAGACGGTGCTCACCTACGCCCCGGGATCCAGCGGCTCGCTCTCGTATCTGGAAGCGGCCAGAGAGATTGCCCTGCGCGGCGCGGGTGGTACCGCGGCACAGGAACTGAGTGTGAACTATGAACCGCAGCACGGTACGCCGGAGGGGACGCAGTGAGCGAACGACGTAGGGGACTGGGCCGTGGGCTCGGTGCACTGATTCCCGCGGCGCCGCAGAGCGCCGAGCAGGGGGGTACGGCGGTGGGTCGCGGCGCGACGTCACCGTCGGCCGTTCCGGTGCTGGCACCGGAACGGGGAGTGGCGGCGGCCAAGGTGGCATCGCTGCCGGCTGCCCATGTTTCACGTGAAACAACCGAGCCTCCCGCGGCGGGCCCGGAGGTGGCGGGCGCGCACTTCGCCGAGCTGGAGCTGGATGCGATCACGCCGAACCCGCGGCAGCCGCGTGAGGTGTTCGACGAGGACGCGCTGGCGGAGCTGGTCACCTCCATCCGCGAAGTGGGCCTGCTGCAGCCGGTCGTGGTGCGGCAGGCGTCGCCCGGCCGGTACGAGCTCATCATGGGTGAGCGCCGGTGGCGGGCGTGCCGCGAGGCGGGGCTGACGAAGATCCCGGCCATCGTCCGGGCCACGGACGATGAGAAGCTGCTGCTCGACGCGCTCCTGGAGAACCTGCACCGGGCACAGCTCAACCCGCTGGAAGAGGCCGCGGCCTACGACCAGTTGCTGAAGGACTTCGCCTGCACGCATGACCAGTTGGCGGACCGGATCGGGCGCTCCCGCCCGCAGGTCACCAACACGCTGAGGCTCCTCAAGCTCTCCCCGTCCGTGCAGCGCCGGGTCGCGGCCGGTGTGCTCTCCGCGGGACACGCCCGTGCGCTGCTCTCGGTCGACGATGCCGAGGTGCAGGACGAGCTTGCCCGGCGGATCGTCGCGGAGGGGCTGTCGGTCCGCGCGACCGAGGAGATCGTGGCGCTCCAGGGATCGGAACCGGCCGCCAAGGCGAAGGCGAAGGGGCCCCGGGCGGGCACCCGGGTCTCCCCCGCGCTCACCGGTCTCGCGTCCCGGCTCTCGGACCGTTTCGAGACCCGGGTGAAGGTCGACCTCGGCCAGAAGAAGGGAAAGATCGTCGTGGAGTTCGCCTCCATGGACGATCTGGAGCGCATCCTGGGGACCCTCGCCCCGGGCGAAGGTCCCGTGCTCGGTGCCTCTCAGGAGAACAGCACCGAGAAGTGAGCTGACCGCCGGGGAAAGGGCGGGCCGTGTCCCGGATCCCTTCCGGGACACGGCCCGCCCTTTGCTTTCTCGCGGTACTTCCGCCCCTGAAGGGTGGATACGATGCGAGCGGAGTGGCTCACACACCCCTGTGCCCTCACACCGGGGAGCGAGCCATGCGACCGGTGAGCCGCACGGAACCGCTCGCCGTCGGATCCGGCTCGGGTGCCGGAGGAGGCACCGCGGTTCGCCGGGTGCGACGGTGCGGAGGGCGGCCGCGTGCGGCGGGCGAGAGAAGTGAGGATCTGGCGCCATGGGCCGTCGGCTCGTACCGCTCACCCTGGACAACCTTCCGGATATCCCCAAGCCCTGTCGCTCCTGTGTGTTCTGGGAGCTGGACCCCGTCAGCGGGGATGCCGCGGTGGCGGCGGGCCGCGCCGGTCCGGAGAAGGAAGCTTGGCTCTCCGCCGTCCTGCTGGACTGGGGGTCCTGCGGGCGAGTGGTCTATGTGGACGACGTACCGGCCGGCTTCGTGCTCTACGCGCCGCCCGCGTATGTGCCGCGTGCGGCGGCGTTCCCCACGAGCCCGGTGTCCGCTGATGCGGTGCAGCTGCTGACGGCCCGGTTGGTGCCCGGCTTTCAACGGCAGGGGCTGGGCCGGGTGATGGTGCAGACCGTGGCGAAGGATTTGATCCGGCGGGGCTTCAAGGCCATCGAGGCTTTCGGCGATGCCCAGTGGTCCGAGCCCGCCTGTGTACTGCCCGCGGATCACCTTCTGGCCGTCGGCTTCAAGACCGTACGGCCTCACCCCCGGTACCCGCGGCTGCGGCTGGAGCTGAGGTCGACGTTGTCGTGGAAGGAAGACGTGGAGCTGGCGCTCGACCGGATGCTGGGGGCGGTGCAGAAGGAGCCCGCGCTACGGCCCCTGTGAGCGATGGCATGAGAAACGGGCCCGCCCCGCAGGGGACAGGCCCGTTTCCCGTGAAACATTGTGGCGTTTCGCTCAGGCGAGGAAGTCCGCCAGCTCGCGCTCGATGCCGGCCTTCGGCTTGGCACCGACGATGGTCTTCACGACCTCGCCGCCCTGGTAGACGTTCATGGTCGGGATCGACATGACGCCGTACTTGGCGGTGGTGGCCGGGTTCTCGTCGGTGTTGAGCTTGGCGATGACGATCTCGTCGTGCTCGGCGGCGATGGCCTCCAGGGACGGGGCAACCTGACGGCACGGGCCGCACCAGGTGGCCCAGAAGTCGACGAGAACGGGCTTGTCGCTCTTGAGGACGACCTCTTCGAAGTTGGCGTCCGTAACGGTAACCGTGGCGCCGGCCATGGCAGTCTCCTTAGTGAAGGGTGGTGGAAAGCTGGGGAACCGCGGGCTCAGACGGCCGCGGTCTTCTCGGGCTCGGGTGTGGCGTCGCCGTCGGAGAGCGCCGCGAGGAAACGCTCGGCGTCGAGCGCGGCGGAGCAGCCGGTGCCGGCGGCGGTGATCGCCTGGCGGTAGGTGTGGTCCACCACGTCACCGGCGGCGAAGACGCCCTGCAGGTTGGTGCGGGTGCTGGGCGCGTCGACCTTCAGGTAGCCCTCGTCGTCGAGCTTCAGCTGGTCTGTGAACAGCTCGGTGCGGGGGTCGTGGCCGATCGCGATGAACAGGCCGGTGACCGGAAGTTCGGAGGTCTCGTCGGTCTTGAGGTTGCGCAGCGTCAGGCCGGAGAGCTTGTTGTCGCCCTGGATCTCGGCGACCTCGCTGTCCCACACGAACTTGATCTTCGGGTCGGCGAAGGCGCGCTCCTGCATCGCCTTGCTCGCCCGCAGGGTGTCGCGGCGGTGCACGATCGTCACGGACTTGGCGAACCGGGAGAGGAAGGTGGCTTCCTCCATCGCGGTGTCGCCGCCGCCGATCACGGCGATGTCCTGGTCCTTGAAGAAGAAGCCGTCGCAGGTGGCGCACCACGAGACGCCGCGGCCGGAGAGCTCGTCCTCACGGGGCAGGCCGAGCTTGCGGTGCTGCGAGCCGGTCGTGACGATGACGGCCTTCGCGCGGTGCACGGTACCGGCGGTGTCGGTGACGGTCTTGATCTCCCCGGAGAGATCAACGGCGACGATGTCGTCCGGCACCAGCTCGGCGCCGAAACGCTCGGCCTGGGCCCGCATGTTGTCCATGAGGTCGGGGCCCATGATGCCGTCACGGAAACCGGGGAAGTTCTCCACGTCGGTGGTGTTCATCAGCGCACCGCCGGCGGTGACAGCACCTTCGAACACCAACGGCTTCAGGGAAGCACGGGCGGTGTAGAGCGCTGCGGTGTACCCCGCGGGCCCGGAGCCGATGATGATCACGTTGCGGACGTCGCTCACGGGTGTCTTCCTTGTCTCTGCCGACTGCTTGCTGGGGCTCTGGGAACTCTCACCCCACCCAACGGATCCTACGGGTCGAGCATTCCCGGCGTGCCGCAGCGCACAGTGGCCGGTCAGTCCCGGGGGTAGGAGCGGCTCAGCAGAACGTCCCCGGGCGCCGGTGGTGTGGCGGAGACGCAGGAGGCGTCGACCACGTACGCGGTGACGCGCTTCGGGTCGGCGGGCATCGAGAGGATGACGAGGTAGACGTGCTTGCCCTGATAGGTGTCCTGCCGGGCGGCGAGCGGGGCCTCGGGGCGGCCGATGCTCCTGCTGACGCAGGACGGGACGGTGTTGTTCCCGCCGCGCATCGGGGTCTCCGGTTCGCTGCGGGTGCCGATCTCGGGGGAGTTCTGCGAGCCCTTGGTGGCGAGGAGCTTGTGGACCTGTGTGGCGAGCGTCGCGGCGGACAGCTCTCCGGGCGTGTCCGTGCCCTTCTCCGTCGCCGTGGTGTGCCGGTCCGTCCCGCCGTCGTGGCCGGTCTCGGTCGAGGAGTTCTGTACGACGATTCCGCCCACACCGATCAGGGCAGCGGCCGCGGCCGTGCCCAGCAGCACGCGGGGCCAGCGACGGGACCGTGGCGAGCGACCGCCCGGTGCACGCCGCCCGGGGCCGGTGGTGCCGCGGGGGCGCCCGGCGGGCCGGTCGACACCCCCGGACGGGGGCGTGGCCTCGGTTTCACGTGAAACGTCGGTGGTGGCTTCGGCTGTTTCACGTGAAACGGTGCTGGGCTTGTCAGGGGTTTCGCGGGGAGCAGGCGCGGATCCGGCGGCGAACTCGGGGGAATCCGCGGTGGGTTCGTCAGGTGTTTCACGTGAAAACGAGGGATCCGGCGTGGCGTTCAGCAGCGCCTCGGCCGCGAGAACGGCGTCGATGCGTCCGGCGATCTCGGCGGGCATGGACACTGGGCCGGGGAGTGTACCGAGCAGGCCCCGGATCTCCTCCAGTGAGGCGAAGACGTCCGCGCAGAGTGCGCACGACTCCAGGTGAGCGCGGAGTGCGGCGGTACGGGCCGGGGAGAGAAGCCCCTCCGTGAGGTCGGAGATCTCTGAGACCTCCGGGTGCTCATCCGTGCCGGTTGTCGACGTCACGCTCGCCCACCTCCGCCCTTCACGGCACCTGTGTCGTTCGGTCCTGGTGTCGGTGGGACGGATCCCCCCGGCTCCTGGTTCCTTGCCGCCCTCGCCGTTCCGTCCCCGTCCTCGGCTCTGAGATGCCGGACCAGAGGCAGCAGGCGGGCCCGGCCGCGGGCGCAGCGGCTCTTCACCGTGCCCGTCGGCACGTCGAGGACGGCTGCGGCTTCCGCGACGGGATAGCCCTGCATGTCGACGAGGACGAGCGCGGCGCGCTGTTCCTCCGGCAGGGTACGCAGCGCGCCGAGCAGTTCGCGGTGGAGGTCCTGCCGCTCCGCCGGTACCGCGGCCGACTCCTGCGGCTCCAGGAGCTGGTCGAGCTGGTCGGTCTCGGCGACGGGGGAGGTCCGCCGGGAGGCCGCCTTGCGGGCCCGGTCCAGGCAGGCGTTCACCGTGATGCGGTGCAGCCAGGTGGTGACGGCTGACTGGCCGCGGAAGGTGTGGGCGGCCCGATAGGCGGAGACCAGTGCGTCCTGCACGGCATCGGCGGCCTCCTCGCGGTCGCCGAGGGTGCGGATCGCGACGGCCCAGAGCCGGTCGCGGTGGCGTCGGACGATTTCCCCGAAGGCATCGGGATCACCTTTGACGTGCAGCGCGAGAAGCTCGGCGTCACTCGACGTGGCTGCTTCGTCATCTTCGGCGCGCACGGCCCTCCCACAGGTGCTCTTTCCCCCGCCCCATTGAAGCCCGCCGCATGGCGAAAGTAAATGAAATGGCGGGTGCACAGCCTCACAAGAAAGCCACTGACCAGCGCAAACGATCCCGTGCCGCCGTGGCCTGCGATAAAGAGGGGAGAAATGCGGTATTCGCGCACGGGGAAAGCCGGGCTTGTTCCGGAATGCGGGGGGAAACCCGGCGGTACCGGTCGATCCGTCCGGCGGGTGGGAAAAACAGGGGCCCGGCCGACGGATCGGCCGGGCCCCTGCGCTGTCTCGGGGAGTTCCCCGCTCATCCGGTGAAGGAGATCTCCCGGATGGCCTGCTTGTAGCCCGCGTTGCTGTAGTCGTCGCCCGGTGCATAGGGCATCGCCGTCATCCAGACCAGGACGTAGCGCGCCTTCGCCGGGGAGCTGAGGTTGACCTTCGCGACGGTCTCCGAGGTATCCGCACCGCCGAGGCGCTTCATCGAACCTAGCGGAGCGGAGGGCGACAGGGACGACGCCGCATAGAGCGTGACCTTGGTGTGCGGACCCGCGTAGTGCAGGTCTATCGACGCGCCGCCGACCGGCTGCTCCGAGCCGAGGTCGTAGACGATGCCGACGCCCTGCTTGAAGTGCGGGTTCATGTCGGGACCGTCGCGGTAGCTCATGCTCCGCCAGTAGGTGCTGGAGTCCTTGTCGTAGGTGTAGCGCACCTGATCGGGATGTTGCGGGCGCCCGTCCGGGTAGTACTCGGCCGCGTCCTCGATCTTGATCGGCTTACCGTTCGGCTTGGTGTCGTGGTGCGAGTTGGCCTGCGGAGTCCCGCTGCCGGAGGTGTCGTTCTCCCGCTTGAGCAGGGTGTCCGCCAGCTGCCAGCTGCCGAGACCCAGCGCAGCGATCAGCAGCGCGGAGACACACCACTTCAGCGCTTTGCCGGTGCGGCTCTGCAACGGGGGCGGCGGCGTCGGCACGGGCTGCGTGGCGCGGTTCATCGGGTGGCTGCGCGCCGCCTGGCCGTAACTGCCCTGCTGGTACTGGGTCCGCTGGTACGGGGGCGGAGTGGTGAACGCCGTCTCCGGGGGCCGGATGCGGGGCATCGCCGCCACCGCCTTGGCCAGCTCGTCCGGAGTGGTGCACGGCTGCTCCTGACGGGAGGCGGTGGCACCGTCGTTGACCAGCGCGCGCATGGCCAGCTCGGACAGACCACGGTGGACACCGGCCCGCACCTGGTCGGGAGCGATCAGCCCGACGCCCTTGGGCAGCCCGGTCATGCCGTAGGCGTCGTTCTCGTACGGCCAGCGCTGGGTCAGCGCGGCGTAGAGCAGCGCGCCGATCGCCTCCGTGTCCGTACGCTGTGGTTCGTCGCAGGTGAGACCGCGCAGCGCCGCCATGATGGCGAGGCCACGGATGCGGTACTGCCCGGACTCCGTGCGGAGCACCGATCCGGGGTTGATCCGCAGATGCGACAGGCCCTCGCGGTGGGCGGCGGCCATCGCCTGGGAGACCTGGCTGACGAGCTGGTAGGCGTCGTGCGGTTCCAGGGGCCCGGCGGCCAGCACGGTGGCCAGATCGGTGGCGTCCGGCAGCCACTCGTGGACGACGTAGACGAGATCGTTCTCCTCGACGGCATCGAGGATCTGCACGAAGCGCGGGTCACCGAGGAGCGCCGCGGAACGGGCCGCCGACAGCACCGGGCGGGCCCGCGGGTGGTCGGCGGGCAGGATGTGCACCCCGACGGCGCGGCGCAGCTTCTCGTCGACCGCGCGCCAGCTGCTGAACCCCTCCAGCCGGGTGACGCACTCCTCCAAGCGGTAGCGCTTGGCGAGCTTGTGGCCGCTGTGCAGCTCGGAGGGTTGTGCGTCGGCCACCGTGGTCGCGTCATCGGTGCCGACGGCTGCCTCCTCCGCGCCGGACGCCTTGTCGGGCTTCGTGCCGTCGTCCGTAGCCTTCTCCGCCTTGGCGGTCAGCGGTTCGTCACCGCTTGTGTCGGCCACGTCGACGGCAGCCGTGCTCCGTTCCGCCACCGTCGTTCCTGCCTCCCCATCCGTTGCAGGCTCAATGAGCCACGACAATTGTGCCCACAGTCCGCCACTATGCACGACACGCGGTGGCGGTCGATGGTTGTGCCTCAGCGCCCCAGCTTGGCGCGGACCATGCCGACCAGCGCCGTCATCTCTTCGATGCGCATCTTCCGCGCGGCCACGTAGAAGACCCCCAGAAGGGCGACCGCACCCACGATCAGTGCGGCCAGCGACCCGAGGAGCCCACTGCCGAGCCCCTGCATGATGCCGTACACCGCCGCACCGGCGATGACGGTCGCGGGAATGCTCGCGCCCGCGAGACGGGCGTACGTGCGCACGATACGGGCGCTGTCCAGGTCACCGTTCATCCGCTTGCTCAGCCGCCGCCAGGCGACCACGACGCCGATCATGTACGCGATGCCGTACGCGGCCGCCATGCCGATCACCGCCCAGCGCGCGGGCAGGATCAGGAAGCAGGCGGCCGAGGCGGCGGCGTTGACCGCCGCGACGATCACGGTGTTGTAGAAGGGCGTCCGGGTGTCCTCGTAGGCGTAGAAGGCCCGCAGGATCACGTACTGCACCGAGAACGGGATGAGGCCGATGCCGAAGGCCATCAGCATGTAGCCCATCGGGACGCCCGCGCCGGACGAGCCGTAGACCAGCGTGCACAGCGGGATGCCGAGGGCCAGGAAGCCGAACGAGATCGGGACGATGGCGACGGCCGAGGTCCGTAGGCCCTGGGACATGTCGTCCCGGACCGCGCCGGTGTCGCCGTCGGCCGCCGACCGGGCCAGCCGCGGCAGCAGCGCCGCCATCACGGAGACGGTGATGATCGCCTGCGGCATGTTCCAGATCAGCTGGGCGCTGGCGTACGAGATGAAGCCGGTGCCGGGGTGTCCCTGGTGGTCCGCAGTGTTTCCGGCCCAGGTGGAGAGCTGGGTGACGACGAGGACGCCCGCCTGATTGGCGAGGACGAACAGGACGGTCCACTTCGCGAGCTTGGCGGCCTTGCCCAGCCCGTGCCCGCGCCAGTCGAACCGCAGCCGGAACGTGAAGTCGGCGTCCCGCAGGTACGGGATCATCGCCAGCGACTGCACCACGAGACCGAGCAGGGTGCCGATGCCCAGCAGGCGGATGCCTTCGTCGGGGATGGTGGTGACGCCGATGCCGGAGGTCTTGGCGGTGCCGTACACCCAGATGAACAGCCCGAACGTGGCGATCATGACGATGTTGTTGAGGACCGGGGTCCACATCATCGCGCCGAAGCGGCCGCGGGCGTTGAGGATCTGCCCCATCACGACGTGCAGCCCCATGAAGAAGATCGTGGGCACGCAGTAGCGCGTGAACGCGACGGCGACCTCGTTGGCCGCCGGATCGCGTGAGATGTCGAACGAGACGAGTTTCACGAGCAACGGCGCCGCGAAGACCGCCAGGACCGTGAGCACGCCCAGAATGACGACGACCAGCGTCAGCAGGCGGTTGGCGTACGCCTCGCCGTCGTCGTCGTCCTCCTTCATCGCGCGCACCAGCTGCGGGACGAAGACAGAGTTCAGACCGCCGCCGATGGTCAGGATGAAGATCATCGTCGGCAGCTGGTACGCCACCTGCCAGGAGTCACCCAGCACCGCGCCGCCCAGCGCGGCGACGATCAGCGCGGAGCGGACGAAGCCGGTGAGGCGGGAGACCATCGTGCCGGCGGCCATCACGGCGCTGGACTTGAGCAGACCGGAGGCGCGGCCCCCGGACGGCTTCCCGGCGGCCGCGACCGGCTCCGGCTCGGGCGCCGGAGGCTCCGGAGCCGCCTCGGGGACCGCCGCCGGACCGGGCTCCGCCGCCATCGGACGACGGGGCTCATACGACTGCTGGTCGCGGAAGAGGTGCGCGAACGCGTCGGACTCCGGCTGCTGATCCGCCGTCTGCCCGACCGCGTCGCCCACACCGGCGAACTGCACCGTCGCGGCCGCATCGGCGTACGGCGCCCCGGCGGGCCCGGTCGGCGCGGGCGCGCCCCAGCCCTGCTGCTCGGGGGCGTACGGGGCCGTGGGCTGCGGCGGGAACGGTTCGGCGGGCGCGCCCGACGGCGGCTGCGCCGCGCCGCCCGG
The DNA here is from genome assembly GCF_007280575.1 of Streptomyces benahoarensis. GTDB lineage: Bacteria > Actinomycetota > Actinomycetes > Streptomycetales > Streptomycetaceae > Streptomyces > Streptomyces benahoarensis. The sequence continues at coordinate 21,514 of NZ_VKJP01000010.1, read as the reverse complement.
GTATGCCGGGGCGGCTGCGGGTCCATGGCCCTGGTGCGCCTCGTAGCGGTGGCCGCCCTGCACGTAGGGGGTCCGGCCGTACGCGTCCGGGCCGTACGGCTCCTGTGCGTAGGCGTCGTGGGCGCCCGGCGCCTGCGGCGTCGGTGGGACCGGCCCCGCGGGGTCGCCCTCGGCGCCCCGGCCGCGGTCACCGTCAAACGGCGCGTTCATCGCTGCCCCACCTCATCCGTCGCCGGCCATCCGGCCCCGCCACATATCAACGGTCCACTTTCTCACCTGAGCCGGACGGACCGGAGTTTCCCGAACCGGTGTCCGGCGTGGGGTCACTCGGCTGCCCGGCGTCCTCGTCGGTCGCGTCCATGCCGTTCCGGCCGTCCGGACCGGCCGGGTCACCGGGCTCGGCGGCGCCGTCCGGACCGGCCTCGCCCTGCGGGCCCTCGCCGGTCTTCCGGACGGCCGCCCGCTTGCGCTGGAGGTAGATCCGCACACCGGCCAGGACGAGCAGCAGCACGCCGCCCGCGATGACGAGCATGACCGTCGCGGTGATCTCCGTGACGTTCACGACGAACGTCATCGGCTGACCGTACGGCTTTCCGTCCGCGGTGTAGAGCTGGGCGTTCACCCGGACCGGGCCGTTGGCGTTCGCCGTGGTGTCGAACTTGAAGGACTGGCTGTGCCCGCCGTCCACCTTGATGCGCTGCGGCTCGCCCGCGCTCAGCCGGTTCGGCTGCGAGGACGTCAGCTTCAGCGTCATCCCCTCGACGCCCTGCAGGAGGTTGTTCTGCACCGTCACCGGGATCGTCGCGCTGCGCCCGGAGAGCGTGGCGTTCGACTTCTGGATCAGGTGGACCTTGCGCGTCAGCTCGTCGAGGTAGTCCCGCACCGAGCCGCGGAACGCGGCCGCTCCGGCCCGGTTGCCGCGCCACTGCGTCGACATCCCCCGCATGATCGCGTTCCCGAACGGCGTGACCACGCGCTCGGGGCGGTCCAGATTCACCCGGAAGTCGTCCAGCGCCGCCTGGGTCTCCTGGATCTGGCGGAACGCCTCGGTGGGCATCTCCTGACGGCGCAGCGACGACGGGTACGCGGCGCGGCTCGGGACGCTCCGTGCCGCCGCCTCGTCGGGCTCGGCCTTGGCGGCGTCGCTGAGGTCCAGCGGCTGCGTCCAGTCGGTGGTCTCCAGCGTCCGCAGCGCCCCGGCCATGGCCTGTGCCTGGCTGGTGGACGGCATCCGCTGCGGTGCGACGACGATGCTCCGCTGCCGGCCGGGGTCCTGCAGGCCGATCAGCCGGGTCTGGGCGAGGAACGACTGGACCGCTTCGGTGGCCCGGCCGCTCTGTGTGAGGTCGCCCTCGAAGGCGGTGGACAGCCCCTCGTCCGCGACGACGGCGGTGTTGCCGCCGCCGATCGGCCGGGCGGCGGTGGGCGTGTAGGTCAGCTGGTCGGACTCCCGCAGGCTGTCGCTGCGGGTGATGACGTTGTGGGCACCGGCGGAGGTGGCGACATCCACGATCGAGGAGTCGATCGCACCGTCGACGGGCCAGGCGAAGTCCGTGCGCGGCTTCACACCCAGCGTCGTGTCGACGGTCGTGGACGCCAGCTCCGTGGCCGGGCCGAGGTGCCCGAGCGCGCTGGGCACGTTCTTGCCCTGGTGGGCGAGGGAGGCGAGGTCCGGGTCGGCGAACGGGAGCGCGACGACTTCGTGGGTCTTCACCGCCTCCGTGAGGTCGTTCAGCCACTGCTTGGCGACGGCCTGGTTCTTGCCCGCGGGGCCGTCGGGGCCGTGCACCCGGTACGGCTTGGTCATCGCGTCGACCGTCGCGAGGAGGTCCGGGTCGATGACGAACGTCACCGGGAGGTCCTTGCCCAGCGCGACCATCTGCTGCAGCCGGCCACCGGGCTTGATCTCCGAGGCGAGGTCGTCGTCGCGGAAGACCGGCGTCTGCTGAGCGTCGGCGTCCGTCTGAGCGGTGAGGTGGGTGGAGGAGATCAGCGGCCACATGTAGGTGAGCTGGGTCTTCTTCCCCGCATCGCCTTCCTGCCAGGGCAGGAAGGTCCGCTCGATGCCGAGCACCTGCTCGTACTGCCCCTGCGTCCGGCCCGAGAGAGAGACGCCGAGCTGGTACACCCCGCCGTCACCGAGGTCGAGGTCCTTGACCGGGACGCGGAGCGAGAAGGAACGGCTGACGCCGGGCCGAAGCGCGTCGACGTCTGCGGTGTGGCCCTTGACCTCCGGGCCGTCCTCCGCCGGGGAGAATCCGGTGCGCCGGGCGGCGGTGTCGAGCGCGCTGCGCCCGCTGACCGCCGGGCCGCGCCGGACGCCGACGTGGGCGTCGGTGACCGTGGACCGGCTCTTGTTGGTCACGGTGCCGGAGACGGTGACGGTGTCGCCCTTGCCGGGGGCCGTCGGGGTCAGCGAGTCGATGCTGACGTCGACGGAGCGCGGCCCGGTGGGGGCGGCGTGCGCCGCCGGGGCCTGCGGGAGCTGCAGCAGGCCCATGAGCAGGGGCACCCCGGTGAGCAGCGCGGCGCCGCGTCGTAGCCGGCGCCCGCGCGGCCGTTCAGTCCACCGGAACCTTGCCGCATCGGCCACGCGCTCGCCCGTCCCTCGTCGTCGTCAGTGGTCGTCGGAATGTGCGTCCACGCATGGTAACGAGGTGCGCAGTGGCGTCGTGCCCTGGTGTGCGCCACAAGATCACGGGCCGGACCGGTCACGGCGGCGCCCTCGACGGCGGGACGCCGGGCGTGGCACGGGCACGTACCCTTTTCAGTTGTGCCGAACGCCAACAATGACATCCCCGCCCCGCAGCCCGAGCGGTCTGCGCAGTCGACGAACGCGCTGAGCCAGGTGCAGCGCCGTGCCGTGAGCGAGCTGCTGCGGGTCTCCCCCGTGGCGGACGACCTGGCCCGCCGATTCCAGGAGGCCGGGTTCACGCTTGCCCTGGTCGGCGGCTCGGTGCGGGATGCGCTCCTGGGCCGGCTCGGCAACGACCTGGACTTCACCACGGACGCGCGCCCCGAGGACGTTCTGAAGATCGTCCGTCCGTGGGCCGACGCGGTGTGGGAGGTCGGTATCGCGTTCGGCACCGTTGGCTGCAAGAAGAGCTCCTTCGACATCGAGGTGACGACGTACCGCTCCGAGGCGTACGACCGCACCTCGCGCAAGCCCGAGGTCTCCTACGGCGACTCCATCGAGGAAGATCTCGTCCGCCGCGACTTCACGGTGAACGCGATGGCCGTCTTCCTCCCGCAGAAGGAGTTCATCGACCCGCACGGCGGTCTGGAGGACCTGGCCGCCCGTGTGCTGCGGACGCCCGGTACGCCGCAGGACTCGTTCTCGGACGACCCGCTGCGGATGATGCGCGCGGCCCGTTTCGCGGCTCAGCTGGACTTCGAGGTCGCCCCCGAGGTCGTGGCGGCGATGAAGGCGATGGCGGGGCGGATCGAGATCGTGTCCGCGGAGCGCGTCCGGGACGAGCTGAACAAGCTGATCCTGGCGCCCCACCCGCGCAAGGGGCTCAGGCTGCTGGTCGATTCGGGGATCGCCGACCGAGTGCTGCCCGAGCTGCCCGCACTCCGGCTGGAGCGTGACGAGCATCACCGCCACAAGGATGTCTACGAGCACACGCTCACGGTCCTGGAGCAGGCGATCGACCTCGAAGAGGACGGGCCGGACCTGGTGCTGCGGCTGGCGGCGCTGCTGCACGACATCGGGAAGCCGAAGACCCGTCGGTTCGAGGGCGACGGCCGGGTCTCGTTCCACCACCATGAGGTGGTCGGCGCCAAGATGACCAAGACGCGCATGATCGCGTTGAAGTACTCCAACGACCTGGTGAAGGACGTCGCGCGGCTGGTGGAGCTGCATCTGCGCTTCCACGGCTACGGCACCGGCGAGTGGACGGACTCGGCGGTCCGCCGCTACGTCCGTGATGCGGGCCCGCAGCTGACCCGGCTGCACAAGCTCACCCGCTCGGACTGCACGACGCGCAACAAGCGCAAGGCGAGCGCCCTGTCGCGCGCGTACGACGGTCTGGAGGAGCGCATCGCGCGCCTGCAGGAGCAGGAGGAGCTGGACGCGATCCGTCCCGACCTGGACGGCAACGAGATCATGCAGATCCTGGACATCGCCCCGGGCCCGGCCGTCGGCAAGGCGTACAAGCAGATGCTGGAAATCCGGCTGGAGAACGGCCCGATGGAGCGCGAGGACGCGATCGCCGCGCTCAAGGAGTGGTGGGCAGCCCAGCAGGGCTGATGTCGTGGTGTTTCACGTGAAACCGGGTGGACGACCGCGCGGTTTCACGTGAAACCGAGTGGGGCGGGTGCGTGGTGTTTCACGTGAAACACGACGTGGAGTGCGCGCTGGTTTCCCGTGAAACGCTGTGCCCGACGGGCCGTTTCAGGTGAAACATGGCGCCCCGCCCTCAGTGATGTTTCCCGTGAAACATTCTCCGGTGCGTTCGCCGAGGTGCGGACCGGTACTGCCCTCCGGCCGCCGGGCGCGACTCACATGGACGGGCGGAGCTTCAGGAATCCGGAGCGGGTCACCGCGACGACGGTCGCCGCGTAGAGGCAGGCGATCACGATCACGAGCGGGACCGAGCGTCCGTCCGGCGGAAGCATGAGCGCGGCGACCGCAGCGGCGCCGACGAACGCGACGTTGAACAGCACGTCGTAGACGGCGAACACCCGGCCGCGATAGGCGTCGTCGACCGTGGCCTGCACCACCGTGTCCGTCGCGATCTTCGTGCCCTGGGTGCTCAATCCGAGGACGAAGGCGGCGACCAGCATCGGCCGCAGGGTGAACGGCAGGCCCAGCGCCGGGACCAGGACGGCTCCGAGGGCGGCGCAGCAGGCGATCCACCCGAAGAGCGTGAACCGGGAGATCGCCCAAGGCGTGACGAGCGCCGCGGCGAAGAAGCCCGCGCCCGATGCGGCGACCGTCATCCCCAGCAGGGCTAAGCCGTCGGCTGCCGTTGTGGACCAGGCGTAGCGGCAGAGCATCAGCACCATGACGGTCAGCGCGCCGTAACAGAAGCGGACGGCGGTCATCGCCGCCAGGGCGCGCGCCGGGGCTCGCCGCCGGGCGAGGTGACGCAGCCCGTCCACGAGGCCATGCGCCGTTTCCAACAGGACGGCCTTCAGGCCGACTTGAAGCTGTGCGGCGTCCGGCCCAAGCAGATCCGGCGTCATACGCAGTGCGGTGAGGGCCGCCGTCAGATACAGGGCCGCGCTGATGAGGACGACAAGGGCGTCCGCGTCCGGGCCGAGGAGCCGGACCACGAAGGCCAGCCCGCCACCGGCCGTCGCGGCGAGTGTCCCGGCCGTGGGTGTGAGGGAGTTGGCGACGACCAACTTCCGTGCGTCATCGACGACTCGGGGCAGCGCGGCGGAGAGACCAGCCAGGACGAAGCGGTTCACCGCGGTGACCGACAGCGCTGCGACATAGAACAGCCAGAGGGGCACCGACGGCAGGATCACCAGCGTCGCGGAGAGCGTGGTGAGCGCCGCACGCAGCAGATTTCCGTGGAGCAGCACCTGACGCCGCCGCCAGCGGTCCAGCAGTACGCCGGTGAACGGCCCCAGCAGCGAATAGGGCAACAGCAGGACGGCCATCGCACCGGCGATGGCGGCGGGCGTGGCCTGCTTCTCCGGAGAGAAGACGACGAACGTCGCGAGCGCCACCTGGAAGACGCCGTCGGCAGCCTGCGAGAGCAACCGTGCGGCGAGCAGGGACCGGAAGTCGCGCAGGCGGAGCAGGGCGGCGAGGTCGCGCACAGCAGACATGAGGCACAGCCTCACACAGCCCGCGGGCCCCCGGGAGAGATACCCGGAGGCCCGCGGAAGGTGGTGATGAGGGGAGCGTCAGTGCTCGACCTCGCCCCTGATGAACTTCTCGACGTTCTCGCGTGCCTCGTCGTCGAAGTACTGCACGGGCGGCGACTTCATGAAGTACGAGGACGCGGAGAGGATCGGGCCGCCGATGCCGCGGTCCTTGGCGATCTTCGCGGCGCGCAGCGCGTCGATGATGACCCCCGCGGAGTTGGGGGAGTCCCAGACCTCCAGCTTGTACTCAAGGTTCAGCGGGACATCGCCGAACGCACGGCCTTCGAGGCGGACGTACGCCCACTTGCGGTCGTCCAGCCAGGCCACGAAGTCCGAGGGACCGATGTGGACGTTGTCCTCGCCCAGGTCACGGTCCCTGATTTGCGAGGTGACGGCCTGCGTCTTGGAGATCTTCTTGGACTCCAGCCGCTCCCGCTCCAGCATGTTCTTGAAGTCCATGTTGCCGCCGACGTTCAGCTGCATCGTGCGGTCCAGGATGACGCCCCGATCCTCGAAGAGCTTGGCCATCACGCGGTGCGTGATGGTGGCGCCGACCTGCGACTTGATGTCGTCACCGACGATCGGGACACCGGCCTCGGTGAACTTGTCCGCCCACTCCTTGGTACCGGCGATGAAGACCGGAAGGGCATTGACGAACGCGACCTTGGCGTCGATGGCGCACTGCGCGTAGTACTTCGCCGCCTCCTCGGAACCGACAGGGAGGTAGCAGACCAGCACGTCGACCTGCTTGTCCTTGAGGACCTGGACGATGTCGACCGGAGCCTGCTCCGACTCCTCGATCGTCATGCGGTAGTACTTGCCCAGGCCGTCGAGGGTGTGGCCGCGCTGGACCGTCACACCGGCATTCGGCACATCGCAGATCTTGATGGTGTTGTTCTCGCTGGCGTCGATCGCGTCCGAGAGGTCCAGGCCGACCTTCTTGGCGTCGACGTCGAAGGCGGCCACGAACTCGACGTCACGGACGTGGTAGTCGCCGAACTGCACGTGCATGAGGCCGGGCACACGGCTTTCCGGATCGGCGTCCTTGTAGAACTCGACGCCCTGTACCAGCGAGGCGGCGCAGTTGCCCACGCCGACGATGGCTACGCGAACCGAACCCATTCCGGTTGCTCCCTGTGTTCTCGCTGAGGTCCTGCCGGACAGGACCTCATGTGGTGGTGTCATCGGACGGATCCGGCCGGGAACCACCCCGGTGCCGGGGCAGGCCGTCCGTATCTCCTGACTGATCCTGCTTGTCCCGCTCAGCGGTCCCGGGCGGATGCCGATCGCGCCCGGTGCGCTCGCTCTCGATGAGTCCGTTCAGCCAGCGGACCTCGCGCTCCACGGATTCCATGCCGTGGCGCTGGAGTTCGAGGGTGTAGTCGTCCAGCCGCTCACGGCTGCGGGCCAGGGAGGTACGCATTTTTTCGAGACGTTCCTCCAACCGGCTGCGACGCCCTTCCAGCACGCGCATCCGCACGTCCCGTGACGTCTGGCCGAAGAACGCGAAGCGGACGCCGAAGTGCTCGTCCTCCCACGCGTCCGGCCCGGAGTGCGAGAGCAGCTCCTCGAAGTGCTCCTTCCCCGCCGCGGTCAAGCGGTAGACGATCTTCGCCCGGCGTCCGGTCAGAGCCGTGGCGGGCGCGCCCTCGGGCGGGCCGCCCGGCTCCTCCATGAGCCAGCCGTTCGCGACCAGCGCCTTGAGGCAGGGATAGAGGGTCCCGTAGCTGAACGCGCGGAAAACCCCGAGCGAGGTGTTGAGCCGCTTGCGCAACTCGTAGCCGTGCATCGGGGACTCGCGCAGCAGGCCGAGAACGGCGAATTCGAGGACACCGGAGCGCCTGCTCATCCTCCGCCTCCTCGACCTCGCGCACTCTTTATGCCGTGCTGATGTATCGACTCGATACATCCAGACGATAGAACGCCACGTGGGGCGGGACAAGCAAGGGTGCGGTGAACGGCGTCACATCACCGATTCATAGCGTCCAACCTGCCTGATTTGGAGTGAATTTCAACGGTGGGCAGGTTTTGGCCGTGCGTAGTCTGTGCGGCATGCAGACTGCCGGGAACCGTGGGCCGATAACTGGCGTCCCTGTGCTCGGTGTAGTGCGGCCCGCGCGTCAGGAACGGGCCGTGCATCGGGGGGACCTGAAGACAACCACCGCCTTCAGGCGACGAGATAGCGCGCCTGCCCGAGGAGTATTCGTTCCATGAGCGAGCACCGTCGCAAACCGCCACAGCCGCAAGGTGGCGGTCGCGCCGCGGCCCGACGTGCCGCACAGCAGTCATCGGGGCGTCGTTCGGCGCCCCGTGATGCTGCTTCCGGCTCCACATCCCACTCTGCCGCGCACGGTCAGGAGCGGCCACCAGGCGGGCGGGCGGAAGCACGTCGTGCGGCTCAGCGCGGCGGTCGCCGGCGCGCGTCCGACGCGGCGGGGGCTGCCGGTGGCGGACGAGGCGGCGGCCGGGGCCGTCGCGGTGGCGGCGCGGACGGCGCGGGCGGTGGGCGCGGCCGCGGCGGAAACGGTCCGGCCAAGAAGCGCTTCATCGACTACCCGCGGGCCGGACGCGTCGGGTGGCGCCGCTTCGTGCCGTCGTGGAAGCAGGTCACGACGTTGTGCGTCGCCTTCCTGGGCGTCATAGTCGGGGTCGCCGGTGTCGCTCTGTGGCTGGTGGAGGTGCCCAAGGAGAGCATCGCGGCCCGGCAGGAGAACAACATCTACTACTGGGCCAACGGCAGCGTCATGGCCCGTGACGGCGAGACCAACCGCCAGATCGTCCAGATCAGCGACATCCCGATGTCGATGCAGAACGCGGCGATCGCGGCGGAGAACGAGAACTTCCGGGACGACTCCGGCGTCGCCCCCGGGGGTATCATCCGCGCCCTGATCAAGATGGCCAAGGGCGAGGAGACCCAGAGCGGTTCGACGATCACTCAGCAGTACGTCAAGAACGCCATGCTGAGCCAGGACCAGACGCTCACCCGTAAGTTCAAAGAGCTGTTCATCTCCATCAAGGTCGGCTGGAAGGTGGGGAAGGACCAGATCCTCCAGGGCTACTTCAACACCAGCTACTTCGGGCGCGGCTCCTACGGCATCCAGGCGGCGGCCCAGGCGTACTACGGCAAGGACGCCCGCGATCTGAAGCCGGACGAGGCGGCCCTCCTGGTGGCGGTGCTCAAGGGCCCCGAGCTCTACGACCCCGCGGGCGGCTCGGTGCCGCACGCCAGCCCCCAGGAGAACGCGAAGCGGGCGAAGAGCCGCTGGTCGTGGGTGCTCGACCGTGAGGTCCATGTGGGCCTGATGTCGAAGAGCGAGCGGGCCAAGTACACGAAGTTCCCCACGCCGAAGCAGCCGAAGTCGTCGGCCAGCCAGAACGGCCAGATCGGCTATCTGATGGACACGGCCAAGAAGTACGTCCTCAAGAACACCCACCTCAGTCAGGCGGCGTTCGACAAGGGCGGCTACCAGATCTACACGACCTTCGACAAGAAGAAGGTCACCGCGCTGGCCAACTCGGTCAAGAAGGTCGACAAGCACTACATCGACCCGGAGAAGCGGGAGAAGGACAAGTACGTCCAGTTCGGTGGTGCCTCGGTGGAGCCAGGAACCGGCAAGATCGTCGCGCTCTACGGCGGTGAGGGCTACGACAAGGGCCACTTCAGCAACAACGCCGACACCTTCGGTGTGCCGGTCGGCTCGACCTGGAAGCCGTTCGTCCTCGCGGCGGCGATGAAGTACGGGACGCAGCACAGCAACGGCCAGCCGCTGTCACCGGAGAGCCGCTACAACGGTGACGACCACCTCAAGGTGAAGAACGCCGACGGCACCGACTACCTGTCAAAGGACAACTCGCCCTTCTACCAGAAGAACGAGAGCAATCACGCCTGGGGCTACATCACCCTGAACAAGGCGATGGAGCAGTCGATCAACACCCCGTTCGTGCAGCTCGGCATGGATGTCGGGATGAGCAAGGTGCGGGACATGGCGCGGGCCGCAGGCATCTCGGACACGAGCTTCGACAAGTACCTCAACCCCTCGTTCGCCCTCGGCACCTCGACGCCCAGCGCGATCCGCATGGCCAACGCCTACGCGACGTTCGCGAAGTCGGGCACCAAGGTGGAGCCGTACTCGGTCACGGAGGTGAAGCACCACGGCGAGGCGGTGGACGGTATCGAGGCGCCCACGACGGAACCGGCGATCGACCCGGACATCGCCAACAACGTCACCAAGGTGCTGGAGAACGTCATCACGAACGGTACGGCCAAGGAGGAAGCGCAGAAGCTGGGCCGTCCCGCGGCGGGCAAGACCGGTACCACCGACGAGAACAAGTCGGCGTGGTTCGTGGGGTACACCCCGCAGCTGTCGACCGCGATCTCGATGTTCCGTGAGGACCCGAAGAACCCCCGACAGCTCTCCATGAACGGCGTCGGCGGCTTCGACTCGATCCACGGTGGTGCGCTGCCCACCCAGGTCTGGACGCAGTACATGATCCAGGCGCTGCAGGGGACGCCGGTTCAGGACTTCCCGGCTGCCACGCCCCTCGGCCAGCGCATCGACGAGCCGGGCATGCCCTCCCCGACGCCGACCCAGAAGCCCTCGGAGACGCCGTCCCAGAAGCCCTCGGAGACGCCCTCGCACTCCGAGACGCCGACCCACTCGCCGACGCCCACGGCCACGGAGACGTGCGCCGACTGGGACATCGGCTGCCAGAACAACGGCGGTACGACCGGCGGCCCCGGCGGCGGCCCAGGCGGCGGGCCCGGCGGCGGGCCCGGCGGCGACACCGGTGGGGACACCCAGTCGCCGGATCCGACGGGCGGACCCGGCACCGGCGGCGGCTGGTTCGGTGGCCCCAGCGGGGAAAGTCCCTGACCCCCTCCGTTTCACGTGAAACGGTCCGCCGCCACGGCAGCCGAACGCACGGCTGTTTCACGTGAAACAGCGCACCACGAAGCCCCCGACCCGGCTCGACCGGGCGGGGGCTTCGCCGCGTTCCGCACAGGGGCGTGCGGCAGGATGGGGCCATGACGAGCGTGCGCGGGGACGAGTCCGTACGGCCCACACAGCGGGACGAGGTCGCGGCAGCCGGCAGCGAGCTGCTCGGGGGCCCGCTCGGTCGTCGGGCGCTGCCCGGCACGGGCCGCCTGACCCCGGTCAGGGTGATCGTGCTCGTGGCCCTCGGGATGTTCGCCCTCGGGATGGTGCAGAAGCTCCCCTGCTACAACGGCGGCTGGTTCTTCGGCGCCACCTCTCAGTACGTCCACGCCTGCTACTCCGACATCCCCCACCTCTTCGCGGGACGCGGCTTCGCCGACGGGCTCATCCCCTACTTCGACCGGCTGCCCGGCGACATGGAGTACCTGGAGTACCCCGTCCTGACCGGGCTGTTCATGGAGGTCGCCTCCTGGCTGACCCCGAACGGCGGCGAGATCGTTCAGCGCGAGCAGATCTACTGGCTGGTCAACGCCGGGATGCTGATGGTCTGCGCCGCCGTCCTCGTCGTCTGCGTGGCCCGTACGCACCGGAACCGTCCCTGGGACGGGCTGCTCGTTGCGCTGGCCCCCGCGCTGGCGCTGACCGCCACGATCAACTGGGACCTGCTCGCCGTCGCGCTCACCGCAGCGGGCATGCTCCTGTGGTCCCGGAGCCGCCCGCTCCGCGCCGGAGTGCTCATCGGGCTGGCGACCGCTGCCAAGCTCTACCCCGTACTGCTCCTGGGCCCCCTGTTGGTGCTCTGCTGGCGGGCCGGTGCCTGGCGCGCCTACGGGCGGTGCCTGACCGGCGCCGTGGCCTCCTGGCTCGTGGTGAACCTCCCGGTGATGCTCACCCACGATCCGAGCGGCTTCCACCTCCGTGAGGGGTGGGCGAAGTTCTACACCTTCAGCCAGGAACGGCCGATCGACTTCGGTTCCGTATGGCTGCTGCTCTCCCAGCGCACCGGGAACCCGCTGGAGAACGCCAACCTCTACGCCACGCTGCTGATGCTCCTCGGCTGCGGTGGTCTGGCCCTGCTCACCCTCTACGCGCCGCGCCGCCCGCGCTTCGCACAGCTCGCCTTCCTCGTCGTCGCGCTCTTCATCCTGACGAACAAGGTGTACTCCCCGCAGTACGTGCTGTGGCTGATCCCGCTGGCGGCGCTGGCCCGGCCACGGTGGCGGGACTTCCTGGTCTGGCAGGGCTGCGAGGTCCTGTACTACCTGGGGATCTGGATGTACCTCGCCTACACGGGCAGCGGCGACAAGCATCAGGGGCTGCCGCCGGAGGGCTACCAGCTGGCGATCCTGGTGCATCTGCTGGGCACGCTCTACCTGTGCGCCGTCGTGATCCGCGATGTGCTGCTGCCGGAGCGTGACGTGGTCCGCCGGGACGGCGAGGACGACCCGTCCGGCGGCGTCCTCGACCGGGCACCCGACGTCTTCGTCCTGGGCCGGGCCCCGCTCCCCCGCCCCGCCGTGCACTTCGAGGGCGCCCCGCGGGTGCGCTGGGGCGCCGTACGGGAGTGAGCCGGAGCCGGAACGGGCGAAGGCCCGGCCCCCGCGGGGGTGCCGCGGCGCCGGGCCTTCGTCGTACGGGTCGTGGCCCGGGCGGGTCAGCGGTCGACGATCCGGTCGAACTGCGTCGTGGTGTGCCGCAGATGCGCCACCAGCTCCTCGCCGACCTGCGGCGCGGGCGCGTCGCTCGGGACGAAGAGGATCGACACCTGCATGTGCGGCGGCTCCGCGAACCAGCGCTGCTTGCCGGACCAGACGTACGGGGCGAGATTGCGGTTGACCGTCGCCAGGCCCGCGCGCGCCACGCCCTTGGCCCGCGGCATCACGCCGTGCAGCGCCTTGGGCGACTCCAGGCCGACGCCGTGCGAGGTGCCACCGGCCACCACGACCAGATAGCCGTCGGACGCGGCCTTCTGCTGGCGGTAGCCGAAGCGCTCGCCCTTGGCGACCCGGGTGACGTCGAGGACCGAACCGCGGTACTCGGTGGCCTCGTGGTCGCCGAGCCAGAGCCGGGTGCCGATCCGCGCGCGGAAGCGGGTCTGCGGGAACTGCTGCTGGAGGCGGGCCAGCTCCTCGGCCTTGAGATGGCTGACGAACATGGTGTGCAGCGGGAGGCGGGCGGCCCGCAGCCGGTCCATCCAGCCGATGACCTCCTCGACGGCGTCGGAGCCGTCGGTGCGGTCCAGCGGCAGGTGGATGGCGAAGCCCTCCAGCCGGACGTCCTCGATGGCGGTGGCCAGCTTGGGCAGGTCCTCCGGCGTGACACCGTGCCGCTTCATGCTGCTCATGACCTCGATGACGACGCGGGCGCCCACCAGGCCGCCCACCCCCTCGACCGAGGAGACCGAACGGATCGCGCGGTCGGGCAGCGGCACCGGCTCCTCGCCGTGGCGGAACGGCGTCAGGACGAGGAGGTCACCGCTGAAGAAGTCCTTGATCCGGGCCGCCTCGTAGGTCGTCCCGACGGCGAGGATGTCGGACCCGAGGCGGGCGGCCTCATCGGCGAGGCGTTCGTGGCCGAAGCCGTAGCCGTTGCCCTTGCAGACCGGGACCAGCCCGGGGAACTGCTGGAGAACGCTCTGGTGATGCGCCCGCCAGCGCGCGGTGTCGACGTAGAGGGTGAGCGCCATGGCCGGGCCCGGAACCTTTCTCGTGGCTGGGTGTGACGGAGGGACGTACGGAGGAGCGGTCAGCGGCGCGACATATAGATGTCGAGCGCCTTGTGCAGCAGCTTGTTGAGCGGGAAGTCCCACTCGCCGAGGTACTCCGCCGCCTGGCCGCCCGTACCGACCTTGAACTGGATCAGGCCGAAGAGGTGGTCGGTCTCGTCCAGCGAGTCGCTGATGCCGCGCAGGTCGTAGACGGTCGCGCCGAGCGCGTAGGCGTCCCGCAGCATTCGCCACTGCATGGCGTTGGACGGGCGCACCTCGCGGCCGATGTTGTCGGAGGCGCCGTACGAGTACCAGACGTGCCCGCCGACGACCAGCATCGTCGCGGCCGAGAGGTTCACGCCGTTGTGGCGGGCGAAGTAGAGCCGCATGCGGTTGGGGTCCTCGGAGTTGAGGGCCGTCCACATGCGCTGGAAGTAGCCGAGCGGGCGCGGCCGGAACTTGTCGCGCTCCGCGGTGATCTCGTAGAGCCGCTGCCACTCGGCCAAGTCCTCGTAACCGCCCTGGACGACCTCGACACCGGCCTTCTCGGCCTTCTTGATGTTGCGGCGCCAGAGCTGGTTGAAGCCCTTGTGGACCTCCTCCAGCGCACGGTTGGCGAGCGGCACCTGGTAGACGTACCGGGGCTGGACGTCACCGAATCCGGCGCCGCCGTCCTCGCCCTGCTGCCAGCCCATCTTGCGCAGCCGGTCGGCGACCTCGAAGGCGCGCGGCTCGATGTGGGTCGCCTCGACGTCCCGCAGCCGCTTGACGTCCGGGTTCTGGATACCGGCCTTGATCGCGGGGGCGTCCCAGCGGCGGATGATCACCGGCGGGCCCATCTTCACGGTGAACGCGCCGTGCTGCTTGAGGTGCGCCAGCATGGGCTGGAGCCAGTCCTCCAGATTCGGCGCGTACCAGTTGATGACCGGGCCCTCGGGCAGGTAGGCGAGGTACCGCTTGATCTTCGGGAGCTGGCGGTAGAGGACCAGGCCCGCGCCGACCAGCTCGCCGGCGGCGTCGAACCAGCCGAGGTTCTCCGAGCGCCACTCGGACTTGACGTCTGCCCAGGCCGGGACCTGCATGTGGCTCGCCGCGGGCAGACTCTGGATGTATGCCAGATGCTGCTCTCGGCTGATGGTCCTCAGGGTCAGGCTCATGCGGGGCGCTCCTCGGCAGGTGTGTCCCCAGGGTCGGGGCTCCGGCTCTCGCGCCGAAGCCTACTGGGGAGCGTCCCGTTCAGGCGTACGGGAGCCGGGTGCGCGCCCGCCTCACCGGGCGGCGAGGGGGCCGCGGTCCACGGCGGAGGCGGCGCCTGCTGTGGGCGTCGCCTCCGGTGCGGAACGGTCCGGCCCGGTCAGAAGAGGCCGCCGAAGGGGCCGCCGTGCGCGATGCCGATGTAGAGGCCGACGGCCGAGGCACCGAGGCCGATGATCGCCATGAAGCGTTCGCCTGTCGTGGACGAGATGAACTGTGCCCAGAGCCCTGTGGCGATGCCGACGATGCCGACCCAGGAGCTGACCAGGTGCAGGCCGGGCGCGAGGGTGGTGAAGACGGCGATGGCGCCGAGCACCAGGGTCACGGCAGCCAGTGTGTTTTCCACTGGATGTGCCCTGCCGTCGCTGTTGAGGAACGAGAGCAGGTTGCGCTGGGTCTTTACTGCCTGTGCCATGCGGCACCTCCCAAGAGGGGCGGCGCGGTGTGGCGCCGCTCATGCCCGATGTGTTCCAGATTGCGGGGTTCCGTGGCCGGATTTCAACCGGAAGCGTGGCAGCGGGTACGCTGGACGGTCTGCGCCCATCTCTGTCCGGATACTCCGGGCAGGGCCGGTGCGGAACGCATCACGACCCTCCTGCCACGGAACGACCGTGGCCGCTGAGTCCAAAGGAGGTGGGTTCCACATGCGTCACTACGAGGTGATGGTCATCCTCGACCCCGATCTGGAGGAGCGCGCTGTCTCTCCCCTGATCGAGAACTTCCTTTCCGTCGTCCGTGAGGGCAACGGCAAGGTCGAGAAGGTCGACACCTGGGGCCGTCGTCGTCTCTCGTACGAGATCAACAAGAAGCCCGAGGGCATCTACTCGGTCATCGACCTGCAGGCCGAGCCTGCGGTCGTCAAGGAGCTCGACCGTCAGATGAACCTGAACGAGTCGGTCCTCCGGACCAAGGTCCTCCGTCCCGAGACCCACTGAACGCTTCGGCGTCAGCGGTAACCGGGTCCGAGTAGCAGCAACACCAGCAGCCAGCAGCACACCCGCCGAGAGGTTCCCCTAATGGCAGGCGAGACCGTCATCACGGTCGTCGGCAATCTTGTCGACGACCCCGAGCTGCGCTTCACCCCGTCCGGTGCGGCGGTCGCGAAGTTCCGCGTCGCGTCCACTCCCCGCACCTTCGACCGTCAGACCAATGAGTGGAAGGACGGCGAGAGCCTGTTCCTGACCTGCTCGGTGTGGCGTCAGGCGGCGGAGAACGTCGCCGAGTCCCTCACGCGGGGCACCCGCGTGATCGTGCAGGGCCGCCTCAAGCAGCGGTCGTACGAGGACCGCGAGGGCGTGAAGCGCACGGTCTACGAGCTCGACGTCGACGAGGTCGGCGCGAGCCTGCGCAACGCCACGGCCAAGGTCACCAAGACCAGCGGTCGCGGTGGCCAGGGCGGCGGCTTCGGCGGCGGCCAGCAGGGCGGTGGCCAGGGTGGCGGCGGCTGGGGCGGCGGCCCCGGCGGCGGCCAGCCGCAGGGCGGCGGCGGTGCTCCCGCCGACGACCCGTGGGCGACCGGCGGCCCCTCCGGCGGCGGCCAGCAGGGTGGCGGCCAGCAGGGTGGCGGCGGCGGTGGCTGGGGCGGTGGCTCCGGCGGCGGCTACTCGGACGAGCCGCCCTTCTAGGTCCGCGCGGCCGTCCGCGACGTTTCACGTGAAACGTCGCGGTATCCCGGCCCGCGGCCCAGGGCGTCAGTACAAAACTTCTTGAACTCACTGGAGAGAGACAATGGCGAAGCCGCCTCCTCGCAAGCCTAAGAAGAAGGTTTGCGTGTTCTGCAAGGAGAAGATCTCCTACGTCGACTACAAGGACACGAACCTGCTGCGGAAGTTCATTTCCGACCGCGGCAAGATCCGTGCCCGCCGAGTCACCGGCAACTGCACCCAGCACCAGCGTGACGTCGCCACGGCTGTGAAGAACAGCCGTGAGATGGCGCTGCTGCCCTACACGTCCACCGCGCGATAAGGGAAGGGTGACCGAAACATGAAGATCATCCTCACCCACGAGGTCTCCGGCCTCGGCACCGCCGGCGACGTCGTTGACGTCAAGGACGGGTACGCCCGCAACTACCTGGTCCCGCGCGGTTTCGCGATCCGCTGGACCAAGGGCGGCGAGAAGGACGTCGAGCAGATCCGCCGCGGTCGCAAGATCCGCGAGATCGCCACGATCGAGCAGGCCAACGAGGTCAAGGGCCAGCTCGAGGGCGTCAAGGTGAAGCTCGCGGTCCGTGCCGGCGAGGCCGGCCGTCTGTTCGGCTCCGTCACCCCGGCCGACATCGCTTCGGCGGTCAAGGCTGCCGGTGGTCCGGACATCGACAAGCGCCGCGTCGAGATCGGTTCGCCGATCAAGACTCTGGGCGCGCACCAGGTCTCCGTGCGTCTGCACGCCGAGGTCACCGCGAAGGTCGGCGTCGAGGTCGTCGCCGCCTGAGCCAGGCAGTAAACGCCGAAGGGCCGCATCCCGTTCCCGGGATGCGGCCCTTCGCCGTCTCCGGGGAGGCTCAGTCGCCGTCCTGGGCACGCCGGTAGAGGGCGGCGATGTCGTCGTCGAAGTACGCGGCGTACGAGACATCGTCCTCGTCCCCGCCGCCGAGGTGGCCGCCGAGGACGCCGATGACCGTGCCGGTCTGGCTCTTGGGGTCGTAGTCGGCGAGCCAGGGGCTGCCGCTGGTGCCGCCCGCGAAGTCGTCGCACTGGATCCGCATCTGGGTGCTGCTGTACTTCGTGGTGCGGTTCTGGCAGGAGATCGGGGTGTTCCGGCTGGTGGGGTAGCCGGTGACCTTGACCTCGTTGTCGAAGCCGCGGTCTATGCCGAGGGTGTTGCCGCCGAGGACGTCCTGGATCTGCTTGCCGCCATTGGAGTCCAGGGTGAGGAAGGCGACGTCGAGGTCCTCGTCGTCGGAGGCGGCCCAGCGGGGGTCGACGAAGACCTTCCGGACCTTCCACAGGCCGGTGGGTTCCGTGCCGTCGCGGTAGTCCGGGGCGAAGACGAGGTCGTCGACGGTCTTTCCGGTGTCCGGGTCGAAGGCGCAGTGGGCGGCGGTGACCAGCATGTTCCGCCCGGGGCTCTGCACCACGCTGGCGGTGCAGAAGTGGTTGCCGGTGTCGTCCTTCTCGAAGACCGCGCCGATCCGGGCGTTCTCCTTCGTACGGCGCGGGGTGTAGGCGCTGCCGTCCGATGCGGGAGCGGTCGCGGCGGGGTCCTGGTCCTGGGGTGGTTCGTCCCCGATGCCGGACTTCCCGAAGCCGTCCCGGGCGGCGAGGGGCGGCGGGGCCTCCTCGGTGGCGTACCCCGTGAGGACGCCTGCCCCCATGACCACCAGCGTCAGGGGGAGGAGCGTTTTCCAGGCAAGCGGGCGCACTCCGTCATTATCGGCAACGCTTCGAAGATCGGTAGAGGTTCAGCGGAAGGCGCCGGTCACAATCCACCGGCCGGAGCGTGCGCGGAGCCACAGCGTGAGCATGCGGACGGTCATCATCAGGGCCATCGCCCACCACAGCGCCGTGAGCCCGCCGCCGAGCGCCGGGACGGCCAGCGCGGCGGGGACGAACAGCGCGAGCGTCACCAGCATCGCCCAGGCCAGATACGGCCCGTCCCCGGCGCCCATCAGGACGCCGTCGAGGATGAAGACGATGCCGGAAACGGGCTGGGTGAGGGCGACGACCAGAAGAGTGGTGAGCAGCGGTCCGCGCACCGCGGGGTCGCTGGTGAACAGGGGGATGAACAGGGGCCGGGCGGCCACGACGAGGATGCCGAGGGCGACACCGGAGGCGATGCCCCACTGCACCATGCGGCGGCAGGCGGCCCCGGCGCCGTCCCGGTCGCCCGCCCCGAGGTAGCGGCCGATGATGGCCTGACCGGCGATGGCGATGGCGTCCAGGGCGAAGGCCAGCAGCGACCAGAGGGTGAGGACGATCTGGTGGGCGGCGATCTCGGCGTCGCCGAGCCGGGCGGCGACCGCGGTGGCGATCATGAGGACGGCGCGGAGCGACAGGGTGCGGACGAGGAGCGGCACGCCCGCCTGGGCGCCGGCCCGTATCCCGGCGGCGTCGGGGCGCAGCGAGGCGCCGTGGCGACGGGCACCGCGGACCACCACGACGAGGTAGACGGCGGCCATGGCGCACTGGGCGATGACCGTGCCCCAGGCGGAACCGGCGATGCCGAGTCCGGCGCCGTAGACCAGGCCGATGTTGAGGGCGGCGTTGGCCGTGAAACCGCCGATGGCGACGTAGAGCGGGGTGCGGGTGTCCTGGAGGCCGCGGAGGACGCCGGTGGCGGCCAGCACGACGAGCATCGCGGGGATGCCGAGGGCACTGATCCGCAGGTAGGTGGTGGCGTACGGCGCGGCGGTGCCGGAGGCGCCGAACAGCTCGACGAGCGCGGGGGCGGTCGGCAGGACGGCGGCGATGACGGCGGCGCCGAGGAGGAGGGCCAGCCAGATGCCGTCCATGCCCTGCCGGATCGCGGCGGGCAGATCACCGGCGCCGACCCGGCGGGCGACCGCGGCGGTGGTGGCGTAGGCGAGGAAGACGAAGACGGAGACGGCGGTGGTCAGCAGTGCGGCGGCGACGCCGAGACCGGCGAGCTGTGGCGTGCCGAGGTGGCCGATGACGGCGCTGTCGACCATCACGAACAGGGGTTCCGCGACGAGGGAGCCGAAGGCAGGCAGGGCGAGGGTGATGATCTCGCGGTCGTGGCGGCGGGCGGAGCGCCGCGGCGTCGCGGGAGCCTGTGTCATGCACTCAATCTAATCTTCCACAGGTAATGGATGCAAGGCGATTGTGATCCTTACTTTTCGCCGGACGGGGTGAGGGGGCACACGTCTGTGGCGTCGATCATGAACAGGTTGTCGAAGTTTTTCTCCCCCACAGCCTCTGGATGGCAAACCTGCAGGTCACGGCGGTGCGGCTGGGGTGATTGTGTGCTTGTACACAGTGGTTTCCCCCAGGCCGTGCACAGGAACGGGGGAGTTCTCCACAGCTGAGGGCCGGTCGTCCACACCACCTGTGGATAACCAGATTGGCGGACGGTGCCCGCGGGCCTACCGTTGACCGGCGCCCGCCACCTGTTTTCGGCCCGAGGACCTTGCGAACTCGACGCGTCATAACCGGAGTCGGGCGTCTCAATTGTCGGAGCCGTGCCGTAAGAAGGAAGAGGCACGGCGAGGTCCGCGTCGCGGACGGGAGGAGGTGCCGGGGTGAGCGTGGCAGAGCCCATGGACGACCCCTGGGCGGACTCCGGTCCGGGGGACCGGCTGCCGGCCGGCCGCTTCCGACGGGGCGAGGGCAAGGGCCGCGGCCGCGGCGACCGCCCCGAGCGCGACGAGGAGGGCGGTTCCTGGGCCGGCGGCTTCGAGCGCGTCCCGCCCCAGGACCTGGACGCCGAGCAGTCCGTCCTCGGCGGCATGCTGCTCTCCAAGGACGCCATCGCGGACGTCGTCGAGGTCCTCAAGGGCGAGGACTTCTACCGCCCCGCCCATGAGCTGGTCTTCCAGGCGATCCTCGACCTCTACGCCAAGGGCGAACCGGCCGACCCGATCACCATCGCGGCGGAGCTGACCAAGCGCGGCGAGATCGCCCGGGTCGGCGGCGCCTCGTATCTGCACACCCTGGTGCAGTCCGTGCCGACCGCCGCCAACGCGGAGTACTACGCGGAGATCGTCCACGAGCGGGCGGTGCTGCGCCGCCTCGTCGAGGCCGGTACCCGCATCACGCAGATGGGATACGCGGCGGACGGCGACGTCGACGAGATCGTCAACAGCGCCCAGGCGGAGATCTACGCCGTCACCGAGCAGCGCACCAGTGAGGACTACCTCCCGCTCGGCGACATCATGGAGGGCGCGCTCGACGAGATCGAGGCGATCGGCTCCCGCCAGGGCCAGATGACGGGCGTCCCCACCGGCTTCACCGACCTCGACGCGCTGACGAACGGCCTGCACCCGGGCCAGATGATCGTCATCGCGGCCCGTCCCGCGATGGGTAAGTCGACCCTCGCGCTGGACTTCGCCCGCGCCTGCTCGATCAAGAGCAATCTGCCGAGCGTGATCTTCTCCCTGGAAATGGGGCGCAACGAGATCGCGATGCGTCTGCTCTCCGCCGAGGCGCGGGTGGCGCTGCACCACATGCGGTCCGGGTCCATGACCGACGAGGACTGGACGCGGCTGGCCCGCCGGATGCCGGACGTGTCCGCCGCGCCGCTCTACATCGACGACTCGCCGAACCTCTCCATGATGGAGATCCGCGCGAAGTGCCGCCGCCTCAAGCAGCGCAATGAACTGAAGCTGGTGGTCATCGACTACCTCCAGCTGATGCAGTCGGGTGGTTCCAAGCGGGCCGAGAGCCGCCAGCAGGAGGTCTCGGACATGTCCCGGAACCTGAAGCTGCTCGCCAAGGAGCTGGAGCTCCCGGTCATCGCCCTCTCCCAGCTGAACCGTGGCCCCGAGCAGCGCACGGACAAGAAGCCGATGGTCTCCGACCTGCGTGAATCCGGCTCCATCGAGCAGGACGCGGACATGGTCATCCTGCTGCACCGCGAGGACGCGTACGAGAAGGAGTCCCCCCGTGCCGGTGAGGCGGACCTGATTGTCGCCAAGCACCGTAACGGCCCGACGGCCACGATCACGGTGGCGTTCCAGGGCCACTACTCGCGGTTCGTGGACATGGCGCAGACGTAAGGGGCCGCTGGTCGGGTAGGTGCGGCGCATTACTGCGCCGCACCCGACCAGCTGTGCCCGGGCACCGGCGGACGCCGGGTGCGCGGGATGGGGTCTCCCGGGGCGGGCCCGGTGGGGGAG
>NZ_VKJP01000109.1 GCF_007280575.1 Streptomyces benahoarensis | reverse complement strand
GTGTATAAGAGACAGCCCCCGCCCACCTGCGGCTTCGGCCCGACGGCGGCCCCGGGGGCCGCTCCCCGCCCGGCCCGGCCTCGGGGCGGTCCCCGGACGGGCGTCGATTAGGCTCGAAGGCATGGCCGACGCACCGTACAAGCTGATCCTCCTCCGCCACGGCGAGAGCGAGTGGAACGCGAAGAACCTGTTCACCGGCTGGGTGGACGTCAACCTCAACGAGAAGGGCGAGAAGGAGGCGGTCCGCGGCGGAGAGCTGCTGAAGGACGCCGGTCTGCTCCCCGACGTCGTGCACACCTCCCTCCAGAAGCGCGCCATCCGCACCGCGCAGCTGGCCCTGGAGGCCGCCGACCGCCACTGGATCCCCGTCCACCGCAGCTGGCGCCTGAACGAGCGCCACTACGGCGCGCTCCAGGGCAAGGACAAGGCGCAGACCCTCGCCGAGTTCGGCGAGGAGCAGTTCATGAAGTGGCGCCGGTCCTACGACACCCCGCCGCCGGCCCTCGCCCGCGACGCCGAGTACTCCCAGTTCGAGGACGCGCGCTACGCCGCCCTCCCGCCGGAGCTGCGCCCGCAGACCGAGTGCCTCAAGGACGTCGTCGTCCGCATGCTCCCGTACTGGTTCGACGGCATCGTCCCCGACCTGCTGACCGGAAAGACGGTCCTGGTCGCGGCCCACGGCAACAGCCTCCGCGCCCTGGTCAAGCACCTGGACGGCATCTCCGACGCCGACATCGCCGGCCTCAACATCCCCACCGGCATCCCCCTCTCCTACGAGCTGGACGCCGACTTCAAGCCCCTCACCCCGGGCGGCACCTACCTCGACCCGGAGGCCGCCAAGGCCGCTATCGAAGCGGTGAAGAACCAGGGGAAGAAGAAGTAGGAATTGTGATCATGCCCCCGACCTGCACTTATGGCGTAGATCGGGGGCGTTTTCACAGCCTGGGCCCACTCTGGGCCCTCAGTGCTCCGAGTCTTGCGGCCGGAGCGCCACGCCGAGAGCCTTCCGGGCCCGCTCCCGGCTGGTGGGCATCAGGTGCGCGTAGACCTTCAGAGTCAGGCCCGGGTCGGAGTGCCCGAGGTATTCGGCAAGGGCTTTGATGCTCTCCCCGGCGTCCAGCAGAACGGACGCATAGAAGTGCCGCAGGGCGTGCATACCGTGCTCGCGAGCGGCGGCGTGCTCCCGGCTCTTGGCCGTCGGGATGACGCCGACCTTCGCGAGAGCGGGTTTCCAGTGGTCCTCGTTCAGCGACGTACGCCAGACGTGCCCGCCATTGGGCCCGCTGAAGATGAGCTGCTTGGTCACGGGCTGGCCGTTCGCTCGCATCCACGGCAGGGTGACCTCGACCGGCGGGAAGCGCTCGATGTGCTCCCTTAGCGCTTCTGCCACAGGATCGGGCAGCGGTACGTCACGGAGTTTGCCACCCTTCGGCGGCGCGAACACGGGCTTGCTCAGGCTCAGCTTCAGCTGCTGCACCACGTGCACGGTGCCGCCCTCGAAGTCCAGGTCATCGACGGACAGGCCAAGGATCTCGCCTTGCCGCAGACCGCACCCGGCGCCGACGTCGACCATGGGCCGGAAGCGCGCGGCCATGGCGGCCCGCATCGCGAAGACGCGTTCCGGCGGCCAGGGAACAACACGGCGCGTGCCCAATGCGGGGGGCGTCACCGTGTGAGAGTTGCAGGGATTCCGGCGCAGGCACCCGTCCTCGACAGCAGCGGAGAGCACCGCACGGACGTTGGAGAAGATCACGCGGGCGTACGCGCCGGACATGCCCGACGCTTCGAGCTGCGTCACGAACTCGCGGATGTGACTCGGCTGGAACGACCCCAGCTGACGTGACCCGATGCGCGGGAAGGCGTGCAGCTTCAGCTGGGACTCCATCGACGCTCGGGTGTTCGGGTCGCCACTCTGGCTCGTGAGCCACTTCTCAGCGAACTCCTGGAACGTCGTACGCGAGGCGTTCGGGTCGATGAAGTCACCGCGGGCCACGTCCGCCGTGATGCTGCTCAACCACTGCTCGGCGAGGCGCTTCTGTCCGTCGGCGAAGGACTTGCCCTTCCGCTTGCCGTCGGGCGTGAAGTAGCGGGCCCGGTAGCGCATGCCCTTGCCGTGACGGTTGGTCTTGACGCGGGCCGTCTTGCCGTCGGTGTCGGTGATGGTCTTGAACCAGCGGTCTTGGATGCTTCCTGCCATGGCAGGCGAGTCCCTTCTTCGTAGCAGGCGCCGGAGGGCTGCGAGGGCCCGTTCGGCAGGGTTTCGGGGAGTGCTGGACCGGGCCCTCTACTTGCTACGGGCCTGGTCGGTGACGGCTTTGGTTGCTAGCGGGGGTGCTACCGGCAGCGGGCCGGGCTGCTATCGGTAGCAACCGTTCTGGCCGGGGAGGGAGGCAGGGGCAGGGGACCCAAGAGGCTTCCTGGGGGCGATTTTGGGGGTGCCGGCGGGTGCCTCCCCAGGGTCCCCAGGGTCCCCAACGGGGGTGATATCGCAGGTCAATGCTGGGGAGGCGGCTTGGGGAGGCAGTTGGGGAGAAGTCCCCAACTCCCCGGCGCCTCCCAGCCCGCCTCCCTGCACGGAGCGTGACCTTTCAGGCCCCTGCGTGGGTTAGGCGGCGTCGGTGAGGGCGGTCTGCTGGGCCACCCAGGTCCGGACGGCTGCCGGGTCGAAGCGGAGGTGCTTGCCGACGCGGAAGCCGGGCGGGCCGATGCGCTTCTTGCGCCAGCCGTAGACGGTTTCGAGCGGGACGGACAGCATCGCGGCGAGGTCTTCGGGGGTCAGGTAGCGGTCGGGGAGGCCGTGGCGGAGTGCGGCCGTGGGGTTGGGCATGGAGTCTCCGTTCCGGGCGGTCAGCGGCAGTCGCGGCAGTGGGGGTTGCCGAAGGGGCCATAGCGGACGGTGGGTGTCTTGCAGCGGACGCATGGGCCGACGTTCGGCCCGCTGATGCCCGCGGCCGGAGCACCGGCGAGTGGGGCGTCAGGGCGGGTTCCTGCCACGTCCTGGTGGTGCTCAGCGAGCGCGATCCCGGTGTAGGTGGGCACCTGGCGGCCGTCGGGGCCGCGGGGCTTTCCACGGCGGAGCTGGGGGACGACGGAGAGGAGGTTGCGGCCGAAGAGGGCTTTGGTGCCGGGTGGAACGCCGCTGTCTTCCGCCCAGTCCTTCCAGGCCGCCCACAGGGCGTCGACGGGGGTGGTGTGGTCGGGGCCGGTGGTGCAGCGCTCTCGCAGGAACGCCGATGCCGGGGAGGCGGTGTCCTGCATCGTGGTGATCTCGTCGCGGGATGCGACGGGCTCGGTCAGCCTTCCGGCACGCTCCAGGCGGTCCAGGCCGTCCAGGGCCCAGTTGAGGATGCCGGGCATCTCCGCGTTCAGCTTGTTCCCGAGGGTGGAGTCTTCGCGGCCGAGCCATGAGGCGGTGGTGCGCAGGACGATGAACCGGTTCGCGATGACGCCGGAGGAGTCGCCGAAGTTGGGCAGCTCGTTGGAGCTGATCATGATCCGCGTCGGCAGCTTCCCCGTCCACGGGGTGCGGAACTTGCGGTCCACGTCGATGGTGTCCTGACCCGAGATCGTCAGCAGGCGTTCCACCACCTGCTGACCGTCCCGACCCGACAGCCGGGCGTCGGAGATGAGCGCGAGGGACTTCCCCAGCAGCGGGGAGAGGCCGAAGTTCGTGGCCAGGCTCGCCAGCGTCGGACCGGCCTTGTTCCCCTCGCCCACCAGCGTCTCCAGGACGCGGGTGATGGTGCCCTTGCCCGACCGTGTCGGGCCGACGATCAGCAGGATCTTCTGCTGGTCGGTGCGGCCGGACAGGACGTAGCCGAACCATTCCTGCAAGGCGTCGATGGACTCACGGTCCTCGGGCCAGATCTTGCCCAGGAACTCCCGCCAGTTCGGAGCGGTGGCCGTGGGGTCGTAGTCGAACGGCACCGACACCAGGTTGAAGAACCGGGGCGTGAGCGGCGTCAGTGTTCGGTCGGCGACGCGCAGCAGGCCGTTCGTGCACGCCACCACCGGTTCGCCGACTGCCCGGCCGTCGCCGTCGTCGGTGAGCCAGGCGGGCGGGTCGAGGCGCGGGGCGAGGTGGGTGACGGCCGTCATCGCCTGGGTGAGGTTGGCGACCTTCGGAATCGTCGGCGCCCAGTCCCGCACCTCCGTCTCGCCCTTGGGCGTGGTGGCGAGGTAGGCGGCGTGCTCCATCTGCTTGTAGAGCCAGGCGCGCAGCTCCTGGTCGTCCATCTCGCGCCAGTGCACGTCCTCCCACCGCATCCACGTCCCCCGCCAGTGCCGCAGCGTCAGCACGCCGTTGGTCTGCCAGTAGGCGACGAGCTGCCGGGCCACCGCCATAGGGTTCGACGGCGGGGGAAACTCCTCGGCGAAGTCGGTCATGCCGCAGCCCCCGTCCAGGCGAAGTCGCCGTCGAAAGCCGTCGGGTCGGTCGATCGTCGGTCGGGCGTCGGCTGCCAACCGACGACCGTCAGAGTCGGGTCGACGGACATCGATCCGACGGCACGTTCGGGCAGGTCAGCACCCGACCGTTCCGGCAGTCGGTTGCCCTGAGAGTCGGCCGACTGCCGGGCGTGGGCGAGGCGGGCCAACAGCGTCCAGTCGACCGCCCACGAGAGGTGTTCACGGCGCGAGTCGGCTCGTTCACCCGACTCTTCGTCTCCCCGCCCGTCGGTCGGTCGACCGGGGACGGCACCACCCGACTCGCAGCCGACCGACGCCCGTTCGCTACAGGCGGTCGGGTGCTCACCGGTCGGCCAGTAGGCGCACAGCAGCAGCGCGACCGACAGCGGCAGCGTGTTGCCCTTCGCCGTGTTACACGGTCGGCAGGCGAGGACCAGGTGCCCGCTGCTCCAGGTCTGCAGCAGCGAGATCGGCACGACGTGATCAAGGCTCGCGTCCCGCAGATCTTTGGCGAAGGGGACGCGGCAGTAGGTGCAGCGGCGGCCGTCCCGTCGGGCGAGGAAGCGCTTCCTCGCCCGACGACGAGCCGCGTTCAGGTGCGGCCGGGGGTAGCTCATGCCGCCTGGTCCATGTCGTTCTGGGAACGGGTGACGGTGTACCCGTACAGGCCGTTGGACTCGATCAGCCCCTCACCGCGCAGGAGGGCCCACGCGTTGTCGATGGTGCGGCTGCCGACTCCGAAGCGCTCCATCAGCTCCACTCGACGCGGCAGGCGGTCACCGGGCCGCATGGTCTTGATGTCCTTCCGTAGCGCCTCGGCGACCTGGGAGAACTTCGAGTTCGGTCGCCGACCCGTGGTCTTGGCTTTCGGCCCGTACGGAGAAGCGGGGGCGCAGCGG
Organism: Streptomyces benahoarensis; assembly: GCF_007280575.1. Classification (GTDB taxonomy): domain Bacteria; phylum Actinomycetota; class Actinomycetes; order Streptomycetales; family Streptomycetaceae; genus Streptomyces; species Streptomyces benahoarensis. The sequence continues at coordinate 11,574 of NZ_VKJP01000109.1, read as the reverse complement.
AAGAGGGCGCCCACCGTGTCGTAGGTCAGGCCGAGCCGCTTGACGATCTCGCGCCTGCCCAGGCCCTGGTGCTTGAGCAGCAGGGCCTGACGCGCCACCGGCTCCAGGCGCAGCAGCGCCGCCCGCCGCTCCGCAGTCAGCTCCGACAACGCGCGCTGCTCCCACTCCGGCAGCGACTCCGGCGCTACCGGCTCGCGCGTCAGTTCCGGGTTGTCGATCTGGAGCATGAGTACGGCTGCGTTGGCCAGCCGCACGGCCGTGGTGTCGCCGCACCCGAGCTGTTCGGCCATGGAACGCGGGTCCAGGCCGTCCAGCATCAGCAGCAGCGCCGCGCGCTCTTGCTCCGGCAGGGCGTCGACCATCTTCGCCAGGTAGGCGGGCAGTTCGACCAGCGCACACTGGCCCGGCATCAGCGGGCACAGCCAGTTGCAGATCACCGGATCGTCGAAGTCCATGGACGTCTCGTCCGACGAGAAGAGGTGGAAGTGGTGGCTGATCGCCTGCTTGACCCGGTGGAACAGCAGTCCGGCCCCGTACTCCTCAGACTCGTCACCCAGCAGCGGGCAGCGTCCGCCGTCGCGGGCCAGCTGTACCCACATCTCCTGGGTGACGTCCTCCGCGAGCTTCCAGGCGCCCGAGCCGATGTGACCCCGGCCTTGGAGCTGCGAGTACGCATAGCCCACCAGGCGACGCCCGTACTCCTCGTACAGCGTGGCCAGCCGGTCCGACTGCTCAGCGGTCAGCGGCACGATCTCGCCCACTCGACGCCGACTGGTTGTCCGTTCCGCGACAGTTCCAGGCATGATGGAGGTGCCCCTTCGAGGGTCGGGGAGCGGTGTTCTTTGCTTGGCGGCTGGGCACCGGCTCCCTGTGAGAGCCCTGGTCTTCTGACCAGGGCTTTCTTGCGATCAGCGCACGCATAGGCACTGATGCGCCCTCCGGCCGGATCGACCGGTGAACACATCCCTAAGGTTCCCTAGGGCACCCTAGGGTGTCAAGCGGTACGCTAGGGAACGCATCCACGGAGACAAGGGAGCTGAGTGATGTCGGACCAGGCCGGCAGTCGGGCGCCGTACGCGCGGATCGCTGCCCACTTCGCGGAATTGATCGCGTCCGGTCGGCTACGGCCGGGGGAGCTTCTGCCCAGCATCAAGACGCTCTCGAAGGAGTGGGGAGTCAGCACAGCGACCGCAGAGAAGGCGTTGCGGAAGCTGCGGAGTGAGGGGCTCGTCCGAGGTATCCACGGCATCGGCACCGAGGTACTCGACCGCCCTGCCCCGATGTCCTCGGGCGCCCAGCGCCAGGATCGCGGACACCGCAACGGATCAAGCTGGGGGGCGGGCGAACGCTCGGACTCCCATCAAGCTGCGGTGGTGGCAGCGCCGGCAGACGTCGCCCAGGCTCTGGACATCGAACCAGGGGCAGACGTGATCCGGCGCCGCCGCGTATACCGCGACCGGCACGGCATCGTCGCGTACTCCACGTCGTGGATTCCTGTGGAATACGGGAAGTTGGTGCCCCAGTTGGCTGACAGCGCGCGCCTGACCGGGGGGACATCGCTCCAGCTCATCGCCCAGGCCACCGGGCGTCCTGTCACTCACCGGAGCGATACGGTCTCGGCGCGGTTGCTGACACCGGAGGATGCGGAACTTCTGGAGCTGGACACCGCGAACCCGTCCACGGAGCCCGTGGTCGTCATGACCGCGAAGTTCGTTGACAGCGCGGGGAACGTGGTGGAGTACGGCGTAGACCTCGGCGGCCCTGGCCGAACGTGGCTCAGCGAGTCGGAGGTGGCACAGTGACGGCGCCCCCCACTCCGCCGCCGGTCTGCGTTCTGCTGGCGGGACTTCCTGGCTCGGGCAAGACGACACTGTCGCGCGCTCTCGCGGCTCAGGGCTTCCTCCGCCTGTGCCCTGACGAGGAAATGTTCCGTCGACACGGTGTGTACGGAGTCGATTTCCCACGGGGTACGTTCCCGACATTGGAGCGGCCCGTACTCGAAGAGATGGCCGCGGAACTCCGCATGCACCTCCAGGCTGGGCACAACGTGGTGATGGACCACGGTTTCTGGACCCCGGAGGACCGTGCTCGGTGGCAGTCGATAGCGGTGGAGGCGGGCGCGCTTCCGGTGCTCGTCTACCTGGAGGCAAGCCACGAAGAACTCTGGTCACGTATCAGCAAGCGGAACGCCCAGCACGAAGCGAACCCGAACGCCATCTACTTCGCTGAGAGCGACTTGACCCGCTACCGGACCAGGTTCATCCCGCCTCAGGCTGACGAACCGCACATCGTCTATGCCGGAGACCCGGCTTCCGTGCTCACGGCGCTTGCAGACGGGGCCCGCCCCTAGCGGTAGCCCAGCACCGGCCAGCCCTCGCCCCTTTCCGCTCGCCCGGCCCTATAGCGGGGGGAACTTTTTTAATTTGCCCGGCTCACCCGGCTCACCCGGCTCAACCGCAGGTCAGAGGCGTGGTGGGTGAGCCGGGTTGCCCGGCTCATGCCCGGCTCAGTGCCCGGATCACCCGGCTCAGCACCCTCCCGGACGGATGACGGCCGCTCTCCAGCGGATAGGAGGCCGCCGCGTCCTGAAGAGCCGTCTGGTGGCGAGTACCTAGCGGCCGGAACGTTGGTGCGCTCGCCGCTTGGTGAGCGGTTTCCCGCCTTCGTGTAGGACACCCGCTAGGGGCTAGGTCCCTGGTCAGAGGGGACTTCTCCTGCTAGCGAGCGTGCTAGGTCTAGCGGCTGGCCCTGCTAGGCCTAGCGGGCGACGTCGACCAGCGGAACGCCTTTTTCCCGCCGCCCGAAGACGGTCCCCGGTATTCCCGGAAGGTGTTTTTGTCTGCCGGCGCGGTCGGAGCCTCAGACAGCTCTTCAGAGGGGGCGGGCGACGTGGCGCGATGCGTTGAGCCGGGCAGTGAGCCGGGCATGAGCCGGGCAGACTGGCGGCCCAGTCACGCCGCTGACCTGCGGGTGAGCCGGGTGAGCCGGGTGAGCCGGGCAAATTCAAAAAGTCCGGCTGTAGGAATCCACGACAGACAAGAGGAGCACCCGCCGCCCGGTGCTCCTCTTGTCCATGCCCCGGCGATTGCCAGGCGGCAGCGAAGAGACCACGCCCGCGCTCCCGCAGGCGTGTTCTCTTCCGCACAGCAGACGGGCCGCAGGCACGCGGCAGGCCGGTGGCAACGCGGCCCTCATGCCCTCAAAGCCGGGGCTCGTAAGCCCTGTTGGAGGGGCGCCTCCACCAGGTCCACCAGGTCCACCAAGATGGCATTTCCACAGGTGAGGGGTGGTGGATGCGGGTGGTGGACCCCTTGATGGAGTTCTCCACCAGATTCCGACGCCTCCACCACTCGCCTCCACCACTCCCACGTCGCTCCCGGTGGCGCATTCGCGGGCCCCGCCCCGGCATCCCGTAGGCGCCCGAAAGACGCGCGGCCGAAGGCCGCTCCTTTATGGCGTTGGCCCCGGTGGGGCGGCGCCGGGATTACCCCCGGCATGACGGCGGAAGGATGGGGATATGCCCAAATCGAAGAGCTTCACTGCGTGGTTGAAGACCCACGCCGGCCAGAGCAGCGCTATCGGAGATCTGGCCCGGGATGTCTCCGCTGATCCTGGCTGGCCCTCACGCAGGGGACTGCCGGGCCAGCGTGACTACCTCGAAGAGCGCGGCGCCATCCCGGCAGCCGTCGAGACGTTGGAACGTGCTTGGACGCAGTATGAGGCTTACCGGGCGGCCCAAGGCGACGCCTGAGCGGCCGAGGTGGGGCCCTCTCTGGGCCCTCCGAGGTCAACCAACGACGACCGACAACGACCAACAACGACCGCCCGGCCGCAGGTCAGTTGGGGTGTGCGACCCGCTGACCAGGGCCGAAAAACGGGCCCGCCAGACCCAGGGGAAGAAGAAGTAATCCCCCCTCTCAGGCCCCTCACCTGCGGTTTCTCCGCAAATGAGGGGCCTGAGATGCCCTCTGGGCCGTCTGTGGGCCGTCAGCCGGAATTCCGGCCCCGGTCGTAGGCCGACGCGATGGCCTTCCGGGTGCGCTCCTGGCTGTTCGGCATGAGGTGGGCGTAGACCCGCAGCGTCAGCCCTGGGTCGCTGTGCCCCAGGTACTCACTCACCGCCTTGATGTTCTCCCCACCGTCCAGCAGCGCCGACGCGTAGAAGTGCCTCAGCGCGTGCATGCCATGCTCCCGCGCGGCGGCGTACCTCTCCTCCTTGGTCTTGGGCTGGGGGATGACTCCGGCGGCGACGAGGGCGGGCTTCCACGCTTCGTCGTTGAGCGAGGTACGCCACACGTGGTTGCCCCTCGGAGCGATGAAGATCAGGCGCTTTGTGACCTTGTCGCCGTCGGCCGTCTTCCAGGGCAGGGTGATTTCCACCGGCGGGAAGCGCTTGATGTGCGCGCGCACCGCATCGGCCACGGGGCCAGGGAGGGGCGTGTCACGCAGCTTGCCGCCCTTGGGCGGCGCAAATACGGGCTTGCTCCGACTGATCTTGAGCTGCTGCACGACGTGAAGCACCTCGTTCTCGAAGTCGAACGCGTCCTCGGGCACGCCCAGGATTTCGCCCTGTCGGAGCCCGCAGCCTGCCCCCAGGTCCACCATGGCCCGGTAGCGCTCCGGCAGGGCGTCCTGCACGGCGAAGACTCGCTCCGCCGCCCACGGCACGACGCGCTTCGGGTCAACGGCCGGCGGCTTGACCGTGCGGGCGGCGCACGGATTGCGGTTCAGGTATCCGTCGTCCACGGCGGCGCTCAGCACGGACCGCACATTGGAGTAGATCGTCCGCGCGTAGGGGCCACGGACGCCGTTACCTGCGAGATCCGCCACCCACTCCCGTACGTGCTCGGGCTGAAAGGAACCCAGCGGCCGGGTTCCGATGTACGGGAATGCGTGCAGCCGAAGCTGCGACTCCATCGACGCCTGAGTGTTCGGGTCCGCGCCTTGGGTCGGTAGCCACTTCTCGGCGTACTGCCGGAACGTGGTGCGGGCCCGTCGAGGGTCGATGTACTGCCCCGAGTCCATGTCGGTCTCGATCTTGCTGAGCCACTTCTCGGCCTTGCGCTTCTGCCCATCGGGGAAGGACTGGTTCTGCTCGGTTCCGTCGGGGCCGATGTAGCGGGCGCGGTAGCGCTTGCCTTTGCCGTAGCGGTCGGATTTGACCCGACGTTCCTTGCCATTGGCGTCGGTCTCGGTCTTGTACCAGCGGTCTTGGATATGGCCAGCCATGGCGGGCTGTCTCCTCTTGGAGTGGTGGCGTCGAAACGCGGGGTGGTGCGCCCGAAACGTGGGGCGGCGGGGTCGAAACGGCGCGGGCCGGTGCCGAAGCGGCGGCTGGTGTGCCCGAAGTGCTCGGCGGCGTTCTCGGAACGGTGGGGCCCGGCGTCGGAATGGGGGCCGGTGGGCCCGAAGTGCTCGGCGGCGTTCTCGGAACGGTGGGGCCCGGCGTCGGAATGGGGGCCGGTGGGCCCGAAACGGTGAGTGGTGCTCCCGTAACGGGCCCACCAGCCGGTGTGGTTAGGCGGCGGCGTCGAGGGCGGTTTGCTGGTCGATCCAGGCGCGGACGGCGGCGGGGTCGTAACGGAGGTGCTTGCCGACCCGGAACCCGGCCGGGCCGATGCGCTTCTTGCGCCAGCCGTAGACGGTTTCGAGGGGGACGGACAGCAGCGAGGCGAGGTCTTCGGGGGTCAGGTAGCGGTCGGGCAGTCCGGCGCGGAGGGTGGCGCGCGGATCGGCCGGCGGGCGCTTGGGCATGGCGGCTCCTGTGCCTGGCGGGTCAGGACGATGTGCTCTGGACGCGTCCGGGCCGCTGGTGTGCGGCCCGGCCCGGGTTCGGCTGCGTCAGGCGGGGAGGCGTGCCGGTTCGCACGTGGGGTGTGTGGTCTGGCACGGCTCGATGGGTTGGAAGGGCTCACCGCATCCGGCGTACAGCGCGGTCTGCTGCGGGGGTGTCGGGCGGCCGGGGACGGCCACGGGCGGCCACTCGGCGGCCGGGCGCGGCGCGGGGCGGGGCGACGGCGCCTGGTCGGCGTCGGCGGCGGTGAGGGAGAGGCCGGTGTAGGTGGGGATCTGGCGGCCGTCGGCCCCGCGGGGCCTGATGCGGTGAAGCTGGGGGACGACGGAGAGGAGGTTGCGGCCGAACACCGCCTTCGTGCCGGGCGGGACGCCGCTGTCCTCCGCCCAGTCCTTCCAGGCCGCCCATAGGGCGTCGACGGGGACGGATTCGTTGGGGCCGGTGGTGCAGCGCTCCCGCAGGAACGCGCTGGTGGGTGAGGCGGTGTCCTGCATGACGGTCACCTCGTCGCGGGAGGCGGCCGGTTCCGTCAGGCGTCCGGTGCGCTCCAGGCGGTCGAGGCCGTCGAGGGCCCAGTTGAGGATGCCGGGCATCTCCGCGTTCAGCTTGTCCCCGAGGGCGGAGTCTTCCCGGCCGAGCCAGGAGGCGGTGGTGCGCAGGACGATGAAGCGGTTCGCGATGACGCCGCTGCTGTCGCCGAAGTTGGGCAGCTCGTTGGAGCTGATCATGATCCGCGTCGGCAGCTTCCCCGTCCACGGGATGCGGAACTTCCGGTCCACGTCGATGGTGTCCTGACCCGAGATCGTCAACAGCCGCTCCACCACCTGCTGACCATCCCGGCCGGAGAGCCGGGCGTCGGAGATGAGCGCCAGGGACTTCCCCAGCAGTGGCGAGAGACCGAAGTTCGTGGCCAGGCTCGCGAGCGTCGGACCGGCCTTGTTCCCCTCCCCGACCAGCGTCTCCAAGACCCGCGTGATGGTGCCTTTCCCCGACCGGGTGGGGCCGACGATCAGCAGGATCTTCTGCTGGTCGGTGCGGCCGGACAGGATGTAGCCGAACCACTCCTGGAGGGCGTCGACGGACTCACGATCGTCGGCCCAGATCTTCGCCAGGAACTCCCGCCAGTTCGGGGCGGTGGCGGCGGGGTCGTAGTCGAACGGCACCGACACCAGGTTGAAGAACCGGGGCGTCAGCGGCGTCAACGAGCGGTTGGAGACGCGTAGCAGGCCGTTCGTGCACGCCACCACCGGCCCATCGACCGGCCGCCCGCCGCCGTCACCGCCGTCGGTGAGCCAGGCGGGCGCGTCGACGCGGGGGGAGAGATGGGTGACGGCCGTCATCGCCTGGGTGAGGTTGGCGACCTTCGGGATCGTCGGCGCCCAATCCCGCACCTCCGTCTCGCCCTTGGGCGTGACGGCTTCGTAGGTGGCGTGCTCCATCTGCTTGTAGAGCCAGGCGCGTAGCTCCTGGTCGTCCATCTCGCGCCAGTGCATGTCCTCCCACCGCATCCAGGTGCCGCACCAGTGCCGCAGCACCAGCACGCCACCGCACTGCCAGTGCTCCACGAGCTGCCGGGCCACCGCCATCGGGTTCGACGGCGGGGGAAACTCCTCGGCGAAGTCGGTCATGCCGCAGCCCCCGTCCAGGCAAAGCCGTCGTCGAAACCGGTCGGGTCGGGCGACCATCGGCCGGGCGCCGGCTGCCGACCGACGACCGTCAGAGTCGGGTCGACGGCCCCCGATCCGGCGGCACGTTCGGGCAGGTCAGCACCCGACCGTTCCCACAGTCGGCTGCCCTGAGAGTCGGCCGACTCTCGGGCGTGGGCGAGGCGGGCCAACAGCGCCCAATCGACCGACCACGAGAGGCGTCCACGGGGCGAGTCGGCTCGTTCACCCGACTCTTCGTGCCCCTGCTCGTCGGTCGGCTGAGTGAGGGTGGCGCCACCCGACTCACCGGTGTCCGTCGGGTGTTCACCGGTCGGCCAGTAGGCGCACAGCAGCAGCGCGACCGACAGCGGCAGCCTGTTGCCCTTGGCCGTGTTGCACGGACGGCAGGCGAGTACCAGGTTCTCCAGGCGCCAGGTCAGGAACAGGGAGACGGGGATGACGTGGTCGACCGTGGCGTTGCGCAGGTGGGCGGAGAAGGGGGTCTTGCAGTAGGTGCAGTGGCGGCCGTCCCGCCGGGCGAGGCTGCGCTTCCTCGCCCGGCGACGGGCCGCGTTCCCACGCGACTTCGGGTAACTCACGCGGTAGCCCCCAGGGTGCGGGCCAGGGCGTTCGTCAGCTGGGCCACCATCGACTCCAGCGACTCCACCCGCGCGTTCAGCGCCGTCTCGGTCATCGCCCGCTGAGCCGAGAAGCCCAGCTCATCGGGCGTCACCCGGAACAGGGCGCACAGCATCACGCGGTAGGTCTCGCTGGGCCTGCTCTGCTGGTGCTCCCAGCGGTGCAGCTGCACCTTCAAGGAGTCCTCCGTCGCGATCTGCCAGCCCCACCGGTCCGCGAGCGCCATCAGTGCCCGCACCGTGCGCTCACGCGACCAGCCACGCGCCAGCCGGGCCCGCCCCAGCGGGGTGTCCGGCGCCCGCAGCGGCTGCGGACGCGGCTGACGGCCGGGAGCATCCGGCGCCTGCCCAGCAAGCACCATGTCCGTCTTCGGCGCACTCGGCGGACGCATCCACCTGCGCTCAGGAACAACGACGCTCACAGCGACACCCCCGCAACCACGGCGCTCACCGTCTGACGCGGCATGCGCATCGGCGCCGCCGTGCCGAAGACGTGCTCCAGGCCGGTGAGGTAGAGGCCGGACAGCGGCGCCGTGCCCAGACGGCGCAGGTGCAGCACAGGCGACGCGGCAGCCGTGCAACCGTCCACCTGCGTGGTGACCAACAGGTCGTCGTCCCCACGGACCACGTCGTTGGTCACGCCGTCGTGCGTGGCCAGCCGTACGCCGGACTCCGCCAGCAGCGCGGAGAACTCCTCCTGGGCCAGCACCGCCCGCGCGGCCTGAGCCGGGCTGGTGAACCCGACCGCGTCCGGCAGGGCGATCCACACCCGCACCCCGGCCGCCGCCCGCTCCGCCAGCAGCGGAACCAAGTCGGCCACCGCATCCAGCAGGAACAGACCACAGCCGACGCTGATGTCGATGGAGTCCTCAGCGCCCGCCAGGACCTCCCGCCACAGCCGCATCGGGACAGCTCCCCGGCTGGCGTAGCAGGCCACCACCTCGTCACGCGGAGCGGCCTTGGCGCCGGTGCGCTCCCCCAACTGCGGCCAGAGGTAGAACGCATCCGCACGCAGGACCTTCGCGGCGGCGTGAGCGTGGCGGGGGTAGGGCGTACGACCGGTGTTGACCCACCGCTCCACCGACTTCGGGTCCACCCCCAGCCGCGCGGCCAACTCCTCGTGCGTCAGATCCGCATCGAACAGAGCGGACCGCAGCCGTACGTTCCGGCTGCCAGCGTCAGTACGCCATTCCTTGACAGTTCCAGGCATGATGGAACCACCCCTTTCGGGTCGGGGAGCGGCGATCTGCTTGGCCGTAGGGCGCCGCTCCCTGCTGACTTAACTGGGGTTAGCCTAGCGGTGGCCTAGTCCACTGTCTACTAGTCCGGGCAACGAAAAAGGGCGGATCGCTCCGCCCTCTTCGTTACGCCCAGTCAGGCGCGCACTGTCAGTTCGAGATGTCGTACTCGTATGACGCCCAGCGGCCCGCCAGTGAGACGGACTCGCCGTACTCGATCACGCCGCCCTCCGTGTCGTAGAGCCAGTTACGTCCAGCTCGCACCGGAGCGCCTTCCGGCACCCCGAGGCGCTCGGCATCGACCTGCGTTGCTGCTCGCCCTGTCACCTGGTCTCGCCCCCGGCAGGCGGTGCGCCCTGTTGTGCTCTGGATATAGCCGGGCGTTCCCTCTACCAGGCGTTCCGTGAGCAGCAGCTTCGGCGCATCGTCGGCCAGTGCGCCGTCGAACCATGAGTGAGAAGCGGAAACCGCGTCATCGCCCTGATACGTGACCCGCTGGCGCTCGATGACGGGAGCTCCAAGTTCGACACCGAGGGCCGAAGCGATGGCTTCCGAAGCTTCGACGAGGGTGGCGGTCACGATCTTGGCGTGCTCGCCCGGCGCATAGATGCGGCCGGTGCGCCGCATCGTTGTGAACCGGTCCTGAGCGGAAGTGCCGACGGGGGGCTGAGGGCTCACGATCGTCCCCACCCCCTGGACCGACTGCACCAATCCCTCGGATCGCAGTGCGGCGAGAACCTTGGTTGCCGTCGCGCGAGAGACACCCCAATCGGAGCTGATCTGCCGTTCGGACGGTACGGGCTCACCCTCTCGTAGTACTCCGTCGGCGATCTGCGAGCGAATCGCCTGCAGGATCTGGAGATACGGCGGGAGGGGGCGTTCTACCTTCGGGGACACGGGGTCAACCTCCAGGGTGGTGGACTAGGCCACTACCTACTGTACAGGTGGGTGCCGCGAGGCACGCATGTGGATTCCCTCACCTCCAAGGGCTAGGTGCAGCGAACGTCGACGCCCCGCCAGGGCCTATAGAGGGGGGGAGTTTCTCGGATTTTCCCGGCTCACCCGGCTCAGCCCGTCTCATCGCAGGTCAGAGCCATGATGGGTGAGCCGGGTTGCCCGGCTCATGCCCGGCTCACTGCCCGGCTCACCCCGGCTCAACGCCTTCCCGGCTGGCCGCCGGATGCCGACCACCCCGCCGTGACCATCCAGGCCGCCTTCCAAGGAGCGGGGCCGCCCGGCTCGCTGTGGCGGGGGCGCTCGGTACCCGCTCGAAGGGCGCTCGATACCCGCTCGCACCCCGCTCGGCACCCGCTCAACCGACCCCGCGTCGAGCGGGTTGTGAGCGGGGTGCGAGCGGGTATCGAGCGGGTTCCCGAGCCACCATAATGGTCACTTTCCGTGACTCTACTGGGTAGTGGGTACTGGGTAGTGGGTAGTGGGGAATCCCCAGTAGATACACCCTCCGACCAGCCCATGGAGCGGTCGGAGGGGGGTTAGTGGGTAGTGGGGTGTGACACCCCACTACCCACTAACCAGTAGCCGTCCGTCACACCCGCCCCGTGGCGCCGCAGCAGCGAGCGGGTAGCGCCGGGAGACCGCTCCCCGCCCCTGGAATGCCCTACGGGGCCCGTGCCGCTCGCAGGTTCCCGCTCACCCGCTCGCTGGGCGCCCGGCGGGACCGCTCGTTCGTTGCGGTTCCGCCGAGTCGGAGTCGCGGAAGAACGGCTGCAACATGGGGGTGCCCCGCCATGTTGCAGCCGGTTGGCGCGGCCAATCTCGGCTGAACGTTGTCTGCCGGTTGCCGGTGGTTGCCTGAGCGGACAACCACCGGCAACCGGCGGACAACACGTGGACAACCTCTGAGCTGCCCAGACAACCCGGACAACGCCCCGGCCCCCCGCCCCGTCCACGCGCATCCGCCCGTTCGGGAGCCCCTGCGGTCGGCGCGGTGATCGGCGGCTGATCGGCTGGCCATCGGCTCATGATTGGCGCTGATCGGCTGGCGGGCGCCAATCACGAGCCAATCCCCGGCCGATCAGCGCGCCGATGCTGACCTGCGGAAAGCCGATCAATCCAATCAACCGCCCACCCCCGCCCCGTCGGGGCCGGAAGGCTGCCCGGCGGCGCCCTGGCTCCCGGCCGGCCGATGACTGACACCCCTCTGACCTGCACTGGCACCGGCTGACACCCCGACTGACACCCGCCCGACCGCCCCCACACCTGCCTCTTATACACATCTGACGCTGCCGACGACTTAA
>NZ_VKJP01000108.1 GCF_007280575.1 Streptomyces benahoarensis | reverse complement strand
GCTCCGGGGGGAGCGGGGGCGCCGGAGGCATCGCGGGCGCGGGCGGTGCCGGGGCGGCCGGTTCCGGGCGCAGCACGTCGACGCCGTAGTCCTGGGCGATACCGGCGAGCCCGGAGGCGTAACCCTGGCCGATGGCGCGGAACTTCCATTCCGCGCCGTGGCGGTACAGCTCGCCGAAGACCATGGCGGTCTCGGCGCCGCCCGCGCCGTGCAGGTCGTAGCGGGCGAGGTCGGCGCCGCCGTCCCCGGCGGTCACCCGGATGTGGGCGGCGGTGACCTGCGCGAAGCTCTGGTGGCGGTCCTCCGCCTCGTAGAGCGAGACCGGGAAGGCGATCTTGGTGACGGCGGCGGGCACGGCGCCGAGGTCGATGTCGATCCGCGCGCCGTCGCCGCTGCCGTCGGCCGGGGCGTCCGGAGAGAGGGTCACCGCGCCCTCGGGGCTGCGGAGGTTGTTGAAGAAGACGAAGTGCGCCTCGGACAGCACCTTTCCGGAGTCGTCGCACAGCAGCGCGCTCGCGTCCAGATCGCAGCCGGTCCCTCCGGTGGCTTCGGTCCGCCAGCCCAGCCCCACCCGCACGGTGGTCAGGCCGGGGGCCTGTTTGCTGAGCGACACATTGCCGCCCTTGGTCAGGGCCACCGTCATCTCTTCCCTCCACAACTGCCGTACCGCACGGCGTCCTTCGGTTTCCCGCGATCCCATGGTTCCCGGATTGCGCAATGACTGAAGTATGCCTGGTCCGCAGGGGTGATACGGCGCTGACCGGCGCTCTTCGGCCAGGTGGCGCGGACGAGTCGGTCCGGCGTCCGGGCGGCGGCGCCCCGCCGGTGGACGCCGGGCGGCCGTGACATCGACCTCATCCGCTGGGCGCGCGGGCGGATCTCGCGTTTGGTATCCCATCGAGGGCAGGCGTCGTCCTGTGGCGCCTCCGTCGCCGCACCGTTCATGACGTACCCCACCTGCGTTTTCCGCACCTGCGCCCCACCGCGCCCGAAGCACTTCCGGGCCTGACCCCCGGCCGCGGACGGGCGTGGCTGAGCCGTCCCGGGCGCGATACGAAGACCTTCCGGGCGCGGCACGACGCTAAGAAGAAAAGCCGCAAATAGGGACATAAGGTCTCTGGTGGGCCGCGGTGATCGCGGCGCGCCATCCCGCCGCACCGCGAAGGGGACCTCATGCCCGTCCCGGAGCTGACCGTCACCGCCCTCGACCGGGCCGCCGCCCGTCTGGTGGACTCCGGGACGGGCCCGGGCGCCGCCCCGGAACCCGTACGCCCGGACCCTGGGGAACGGGCCGCCTGGGACGGCATCGCCGCGGGCTGGGCGCGCACCGCGCCCGCCGATCCGGTGGCCCGGCGGCTGGTCGGCGCCACCGTCGACGAACTGGTCGCGGAGGCGCTGCGCGCGGTGCCCCGCCACGGCACCCGCCCGGATGTCGAGGTGCGGCTGCCCGGCCGGTTCGCCCGCGCGCTGCCCGACTGGGCACACCGCCGCCGCCCCGGCCTCTCCCACCGGCCCAGCACCCAACTCGCCGTCACCGCCGAGATCCTCCGGACCTGGGGCTGGCAGCAGCGCCCCCACCGGCTGCGGGACCGCCGCGGCCGCCGGTGCGTCTGCGGGGCGCTCCTCGGCGCGGTGGCGCTCGGCGTCGGCTCCGAGGACGCCGCCGAACGCGCCGCCGCCCACATCCTCGGCGAACTGCGGCACCGCGGCTGGCAGGCCCTGATCGGCGACTGGAACGCGGTGCCGGGCCGCACCCGGGAACAGGCCGTCGAGCTGGTCACGGCCGCGCGGGGGCGGGCCTTGGCGGCGAGGGAGTGAGGGTGGGTGCGGGCGTGCGTCGGGCCGGGAGGGAATCGGCCTACGGGTGAGGCGGGTGGCCCACGGCCGCTCGTGTCCCGGTAGGCGCCCGGCCTCGGCGTGGCCCGTGGCTGCGTCCGCGCCGGGCAGGTCCGTTCGGAGACGGTCTACGGCAGGGTGCGGAAGCGCCGGGGCCGCCCGCCTTACCTCGTCAGGCTGCCGCCACCAACGGCCGCAGCCGCGTGGTCCGCAACCGCTCCACCAGTTGCGCGGCGCGGCCCGCCGGGACGGTCACCGCGCAGGCGACGGCCGCGCCGACCACGAGCCCGACCGCGACATCGTGCGGATAGTGCGCGCCCACCCACACCCGGGACGCGGCCATCAGCAGCGCCAGCACCGCCGCGAGCGCGCCGATGCGCCGGTCCACCAGGAGCAGCGCCACGGCGGCGGCCCCGGCGATGGCGGCATGATTGCTGGGGAACGACCAGTCGCCCGGCGGCGGGCACGCCTGGACGGTGACGGTGTGCAGCACCTGGCACGGCCGCCGCTCGTCGAAGACCGCCTTGACCAGGTCGTTGACGACGTACGCGGCGACGATCACCACCGGCACGGCCAGTACCCGCGCCATCCGGACCGCGTCCCCGTCGGCGCGCGCCCGCCACCAGGCGACGGCCAGGCACAGGGCGAACGCGGCGAGACCGAAATCCGTCCACACCGACACCACGGTGTTCCACGGCGCCGGGGTGTGCGCGGCGAGATCGGTCACCCAGAGGTAGAGCCCCCCGTCGAGGGAGGCTCCACCGGAGGCGAGCGGAAGGGTCACGGCAGCTCCTTGTGAGCGGAAGGGGGCGCGCGGGCGGGCGCCGTGCGCGGGGCCTCTCCGGTGTGCCGTCCGCCCCGGAGGGAGGCCCGGACCGGACGGCACGGACGTCTACATCGCTGTAGACCGACTACGTCACTGTAGACGACGATATGGGAGGCTGGGCGCCATGAACGGTGCGGAGATGGTGCGATGAACGGTGCGGACAAGGAGCGGCGGCCCGCCGGTGAGCTGGAATCCGGTGTGCTCGCCGTGTTGTGGGCAATGGACGGTCCGCTCACCCCCGGTCAGGTCCAGCAGGCGCTCGGCGGGTCGCTGGCGCGCACCACGGTCACCACGATCCTCACCCGCCTCCACGACAAGGGCACCGTCGTCCGCGCCCGCTCCGGCCGCGGCTACGCCTACGCGCCCGCCCAGGACGCCCCCGGGCTGACCGCCCGCCGGATGCACTCGGAGCTGGCGAAGGACGAGGACCACGGGGCCGTGCTCGCCCGGTTCGTCTCCCAGCTCTCCGACGCGGACGAACGGTTGCTGCGCTCCCTGCTCGACGACGGCCCCGCCGGAGGCGGCCCGTGATGTCCCTGGTGTGGGTCCCGCTGCTCGCGCCGTTCCTCGCCGTCCCGGCGGCCCGGCGGCTGGCCGACGCCCTCGCGCCGCGCCGCGCCGCCGCGCTGCTGGTGTGCGTCGCGGTGGGGCTCGCCGGCTGCGCGGCGGCGGCGCTGGCGCTGCTGGTGATCCCCGGCGCGTCGTATCTGCCGTGGGTGGCCGCCGCCGGCGAACTGCTCACCCCGCTCACCGACGGGCCGCCCGCCGTGACCGTCGGCGTCTCGGTGGCGGCCGCCGGTCTGCTGGGCGCGAGCGCCGCCGCGGTGACGGTGCGCCTCCTAGGCCACCGCGCGGACCTGCGGGACGCCCGCGCACAGGCCGGGGCGGTCCACGGTGAGCTGGCGGTGGTGCCCGATGCGCGGCCGGACGCCTTCGCACTGCCCGGCCGCCCCGGCCGGATCGTGGTGACCACCGCGATGCTGCGCGCCCTGGAACCGGGCGAACGCACGGCCCTCTTCGCCCATGAACGCGCCCATCTGCGTGGCCGCCACCATCTGCTGCTCGCCGCCGTGGACCTCGCCGCCCGCTGCCATCCGGCGCTGCGCGGCCTCCGCGCGCCCCTTGGGTACGCGCTGGAGCGGATCGCCGACGAGGCCGCCGCGGACGCCGTCGGCGACCGGACGCTGGCCGCTCGCGCGGTGGGCCGGGCGGCGCTCGCGGGCGGCCCCGCGCCCCGGCCCCGTACCGTCCTGGCGGCCACCGCCGGGCCGGTGCCCCGCCGGGTGGCGGCGCTGCTCGGCCGTGAGATGGGCGCCCGTCCGGCGCCCCGGCTGCGCCGCGCCGTCGCCGCCGGGCTGCTGCTCTGCCTGGTCACCACGGGCGCGGCGGAACTGAGCGCCGCCGACACCCTGCACGCCCATATCGAGGTGGCCCAGGGCGAACGGCCGTGAGCCGCGGCCCGGGTGGTGCGGGGCGTCCGGGGCGGTGAGGGCCGGGGCCGCGCGCCTGGGCACCGGCGGACCGCCCGGGCCCAGGCACCGGGACCGGCCGCGGGCCTCGGCACCGGCGGACCGTCCGGGCTCCGGCACCAGGCGGTCCGCCGGTGCCCGGCGGCGTACCCGGTCAGGCCCCCTCCTCGGCCCCGTCTTCCGGTACCGAGATCACCCAGTGGGTGTCCTGGCGCGGCCGCAGGTAGCAGGCCCAGTACAGGGCCGCCGCCGCGACGATCGCGCCGGTGATCGCCAGGCTCTCGACGCTCTGCTGGCACAGCACCCACACCAGGACCAGTACGAGCAGCGCCGGGATCGCCGGCCACAGCGGCATCCGCCAGGCCGCGCGGTGCCGGTGCGCGCCCCGCCGGGAGACCAGCGCGCCCAGCGCCACGAACACGTACATCGCCGCGACGGCGACGCCGGTGACCTCGCTCAGCGTGTCCAGATTGACGAAGCACAGGGCCGCCCCGGGGACGCCCACCGCCAGCGTCGCCGCCCAGGGGGAGCCGAAGCGCTGCCCGAGGTGGGACAGGGCCCGGCTGACGCCGCTCGGCCAGGCCGCGTCGCGCGCCGAGGCGAAGACCACCCGGGAGTTCTGGATCACCATCACGATCGCCGCGTTGATGATCGCCAGCGCGATGCAGAGGCTGACGAACGTACCGACCGCCGAATTGCTCCAGGACTCCACCATGCCCGCGACATCACCGGAGGTCAGCGTCGCCAGGTCCGGCGCGCCCAGCGTGATCGCGACGACCGGTACGAGGACGACCGCCGCGCCGATGCCCAGCGTCCACAGGACCGTACGGGAGACGTTGCGCCGCGGGTTCTCCATCTCCTCGGCGAGGTAGACCGCCGTCGAGAAGCCCTGGAGGATGAAGAGCGCGGTGGCCAGGCCGGTCACCACCAGGCCCGCGGTCAGCGCGGTGCTGTGCCCGTCGGGCGTGGCGATCACCGGGTGGACCAGGACGGACGCGGAACGGCTGGTGTGGCTGAAGCCGAGGAAGGCGACGACCCCGGCGGCCACCACCTCCAGGACCAGGAAGATACCGGTGATCCAGGCGTTGGCCCGCAGATCGAGCAGGCCCATGGCGGTGGCGAGGAGCATCACCCCGGCGGCGGTCCACTGCGGATCGAGCGGGGTCAGCGGCGCCAGATAGTCGGCGGTGCCCAGCGCGATGATCGGCGGCACGATCATGACGACGATCAGCGACAGGACGAAGACCAGCCACCCGGCCAGCCGCCCCATCAACGTGCCGACCATGGCGTACTCGCCGCCGGAGCTGGGGATCAGCGTGCCCAGCTCGGAGTAGGTGAACGCGACGCCGATACAGAGCACGGCGGCGATGGCGATGGTGAGCGCGGCGCCGGTGCCCAGCGTCGCGAAGGAGTCCGGCACGATCACGAAGAGCGAGGAGGCCGGGGTCAGGCAGGAGAGGGTGAGCAGGGTGCCGCCCACCACGCCGATCGAGCGGTTGAGCTTGGGGGCTCCGCCGGTCGCGGCGTCCGTGTCCGCCCCGGCCGTCGGTGCCGGATGCGGATCCGCCGCGGGGGTCGCGGAGGCAACGGGTGGGGAGGGCGTAGTGGTCATCCGTGTCCCATCGTGCGAGCGGCTGAGGAGCGTGCCGAAGAGGTGGTGCCACGAAGCGGTGCGACCCAGGAAGCGCGACAGGGGCGCGGTCGCCGTTTCGGTGACCGAATGAAACCCCCGTCCCAGGGGCGCGTCAAGGTTTCATATGAAATTCACTGGACGACGGAATCCGTTGCGTGACGGGGGTGATGAGGAGGTATTGGTGCTGTGTTTGTGATGGAAAAACGGAATCAGTGGCGCCGTCGCCCGTGAGGCCGCGGGGTCGGCGGGAGTCTCCCGTGGGCGGCGGGGACGGTGCCGCAAGCGGGCTGCGGTCTCCGGTGCGGACGGGGCGGCGGCCCTCGCCCGCCCCGCCGCGGCGCGCCGGATCCGCGCGTCTTCCGCCGCCTGTGGAATCCGTCGCGCGGGCCCTGCGGCACCGGAAGCGAGACCCGAAAACGCCGTTGACCTGGTACGGGAAGCAGTCCGCCCGGTCCGCCGCGGTCCGCCCTCCCGCACCGGACACCCGCGTCGCCCCCGCCCGTCCGCGCCGGACCCACCGGCGTTCACCCGTACGGAACGCCCCCGTACGCGCTGCGGATACCGCTCCCGCCGCCAGGGGTCGTTTTCGGCCATCCCCGGTACAGGTGCCCGGCGGCCCGGAGGTACCGTGGAGCCACGCAGCGCCTCCGGGCGCTGCGCGGCGGTGGGGCCCGCCGTACCCCACTGCGGCACGTACGCCGCCAACGGTCCCTACTTGCGACGATGTGCGCCCGGCGACGGTGTGCCGCGGGTAGGAGAGACGCATGGTGAAGGCCCAGGAACCGGTGTGTGACGACCCCGTGGATCCCGAGATCGGCGCCCGCCCGCCCGCGCGGCGCCGTACCCCGCTGAGCGGCCAGGGCGCCGTCGTCGGCATGGTCGCCCTCGGCGGCGTCCTCGGCGCCTGCGCCCGCTACGGCGCCTCGCTGCTGTGGCCCACCCCGCGTGGCGGCTTCCCCTGGACCACGCTCGCGGTCAACTGCCTCGGCTGCGCCGTCATCGGCGTCTTCATGGTGCTGATCACCGAGGTCTGGGCCGCCCACCGCCTGGTGCGGCCCTTCTTCGGCACCGGCGTGCTCGGCGGCTTCACCACGTTCTCCACCTACGCCGTGGAGATCCAGCGCCTGGTGGCCGACGGCCGGGCCCGCACCGGGCTCGCCTATCTGGCGCTGACCCTCGTGGCGGCGCTGGTGTCCGTGACCCTCGCGGCGACGGTCACCCGCCGCCTCGTCGTAGGGAGGCAGAAGTGAGGATCACCGGTTCCGCGCTGCGGGCGACCGTCTACGTCGGGGAGCACGACACCTGGCACCACAAGCCGGTCTTCGCCGAGATCGTCCACCGCGCCCGCGCCGCCGGGCTCGCCGGTGCCTCCGTCTTCCACGGCATCGAGGGCTTCGGCTCCTCGTCCGTCATCCACACCAGCCGCCTGCTGTCGCTGAGCGAGGACCTGCCGGTCGCCGTCGTCCTCATCGACACCGAGGAACGCATCCGAGGCTTCCTGCCGCAGCTGGACGAGGTGGTGGGCGACGGCCTGGTCACCCTGGACGTCTGCGAAACCCTCCGGTACGCGCGGAACGAGGTACGCCGGTGAACTGGCTGCTCGTCATCGCCGGAGCCGCGGTCGGCGCCCCGCTGCGCTACCTCACCGACCGCGCCGTCCAGGCCCGCCACGACTCGGTGTTCCCCTGGGGCACCTTCATCGTCAACGTCTCGGCGTGCGTGATCCTCGGCCTGATCACCGGCGCGGTCTCCTCCCAGGTGCAGCTGACCTTGGGCACGGGGCTGTGCGGGGCGCTGTCGACGTACTCGACGTTCTCGTACGAGACGCTGCGGCTGGCCGAGGACGGCGCGCGGTTCCTCGCGGTGGCCAATGTCGTCGCGCAGCTCGTCGCGGGGCTCGGCGCCGCCTTCCTGGGCGCGGCGCTCGCCGGGGCGTTCTAGGACCTGTCGTCACACTCCCGGTCCCGCCCTCCGGGTGGACGACGGGACTTTGACGACAGGCCCTGGGGGACGTGACGGCGCCGCACCCGGCGTACCGGGTGCGGCGCACGCGTCACAGATGCGAGGCGATGGACGGCATCAGGTCCTGGAAGGTGCGGCCGTTCGCGGGGGAGCCGAGGGCGGCCATCTGCCAGCCCTGGTCCGAGCGGTACACCTTGGCCATGATCTGCGCGGTGTGCGCGCCGCCGCCGTCGAGGGTGTAGCGGGCCAGCTCCTGACCGGTGGTCTCGTCGACCAGACGGCAGAAGGCGTTCTGCACCTCCTGGAACGTCTGCCCGGTGAAGGAGTTGACGGTGAAGACGATCTGGTCGACGTTGCCGGGCACCTTCCCCAGGTCCACCAGGATCGACTCGTCGTCACCGCCCTCACCGGCGCCGCCCACGCGGTTGTCGCCGGTGTGCCGCACCGAACCGTCGTCACTGACCAGATGCTGGAAGAAGACGACATCGACGGGCTGCTGCCCGGCGAAGAGCACCGCCGAGGCATCCAGATCGATCTCCTTGGCGGTGAGCTTGGCCCAGAACCCCTTGCGGCCCGCGGCCTGCCAGCCCAGGCCCATCCGCACGAGGGTGAGCGCGCCGCCGTCGGACTTGCTCAGGCTGATCTTCTGGCCCTTGCTCAGGTTTACGGACATCAGATTCCTCTGTCGTGACGGTGAACCGGGCGGTGCCCACCGGACGACGGGCGTGCCGCGGGCGCGCCCGCCCGGCTGCGGAAACGCAAAATCTACAGCACTGTAGAGAAGGTGGGGGCGACGCGCACGGGCCCGGCGCAGGGCCGGTCCGGCGGGGCGCCGCACGGGGCCCGCCCGCTCCCGGACGGACCCCGCGCGCCGCCGTCACCCCTGGCTGTGCGACGGGCCGAAGAACTCGACCGCGGCGATGGCCACCTGCTTGTCCGGGCCCGTCCCGTACGCCGAGTCCACGGTGAGCCGCACCTTGACCACATCGCCGTACCGGAACGACTGGTGCTGGAAACCGCTGCCCTGGTCGAGGTTGAGGACGCGGTTCTCGACGTGCCCGTTGTCCATGGTGATCTGCGCCGAGATCCGGTGCGGCTGCGCCGACTTGGTGAGGGCCTCGGCGTGGGACGACTCACCGGGCGTGATGCCGATGTCCAGCAGCCGCACCGGATCCGAGAACCGCGCCTCCAGCCAGTTCCCCGTCCCCGGCGAAACCCCGGGCCCCCACCAGGTGTTGCTGAACGGGTCGAACGCCTGGTCCGGCCCGTGCTTCGCGAACGAGGCGGACGCGGTGGTCGACTCCGGGCTCACCAGCGCCCGCTTGGCGAAGTGGTCACGGATCGCCTGGATCGCCGTATCGGTCTGGAACAGCCCGATCACGACGAGGGTGAGCACCGCGGCGAGGGCCAGCCACCGCAGGACGCGCCCGATCTGCCAGCGCAGCCGCGGCCGGTCCCCGGCCCACGGCTGCTCCCGGTTGCGGCGGTCGAACAGCCGCCGCCACCACGGCAATCGCGCCGGACCCTCGGGGGACGACGCCATCCGCATCGCACAGCGGCAGCAGAAGTGCCGGTCCGGCCGGTTGGGGGTACCGCACCAGGGGCAGGCCACCCCGTCCACGGTCCGGTACTCGCCCGGCGCCCGGACCTGCGGCCGCGCCGCGACCGGCTGCCCCGGCAGCACGGGCGCCACGGACGGCCGCTCCTGCTCCCCCTGCGGATCGTCGACCGGCACGAGCAACGCTCGGGCACGGGCCCGCTCGTCCTCGGCCGGATCGGTGGCACCGGCCGACGGCGCGGAGCCGGACGAGGTGGACGCGGTGCCCGACGCGGGCGCGGGCAGCGGACCGGGGCCCTCCGCCGCACCGGCGCCGGAACCCGCGGTGTCACCCGTGGCGCCGGACCCCGCCGTGCCACCGGTCCCGGCGGTCCCCGCCGTCCGCTCCCGCCCGGTGCCCGCGGTGTCGGACATACGGTCCGACGCGGCCGGGCGGCCCGTGGCGGGCGGCAGATCGGCGGTGTCCGCGTCCGGACCGGCCGTCGACCGGCCCGCGGCGGCGTGCGGTGCCGGGCGGGCGGTGCCGCCGGGCGTCCAGCGCAGGACGGCGCCGCAGGTGTCGCAGAACGGCTGTCCCGCCTCGTGCGGCGTACCGCACTGTTCGCAGGCCGCAGGGCGCGCGTCCTCGCCGGAGGCTCCGGGGGACGGGCTGTTGCTCATGTCGGTCAGGTCCTTTCCGCCGTCAACACCTCGACGGTGTACGGCATATGGGCGGGGCGGGCGGCAGCCACGAGGGCGTCCAGCCGGTGGAGGTCCGCGGCGGTCGGCGCCGGCAGCCGGAGCGCGACGTGCAGCCGGGGGCGGCGCTCGCCGGGGGCCGGGCCGCGCGGGCGGGCGCTCCACGCCGCCCCGCCGCTCTCGGTGATCTCCGGTTCGACACCGAACGCCAGCCGCACCGTCTCCGCCAGCCCGCGGCGGGTACCGCGCACCCGGTGCAGATGGGCCGCCGCGGCCACCGCGGCCCGCAGCCGCGCCTCCCCGGCGGCATCACCGTCGTCGATCCCGTCGGTGTCGGCCCCCACCCACCAGCCCAGCCAGCGGGTGAAGTCGACCGGCGCCAGCGACGGCCGGAAGTACGAATCCAGGCAGTCCAGGACGTTGAGGAGCGGCGCCAGCACCTCGTCCAGACCCGCCACGAAGTCCTGCGCCAGCGCATCGTCCGCGAAGATCGCCGGGAGCGTGGGGCCCAGCGGCGCCGACGACGCCAGCCCGTCCACCGACCCCCTCACGACGCGTCCCCGATGACCCGGACCCGGTGGTCGAAGGAGAACACCAGCGACGACGGATCGAGATCGATACGGTCCGACTGGTCGCCGCGCCTGCCGGTCAGCGGGTCGGCCGGGTGCAGCAGCACCTCGTCCACCAGCTCGACCCCCGGCACCCGCTGGAGCACCGCGAACACCTCACCGGCCTGCACCGGACGCCCGAACGGCCAGCCGGTGCCGTCCGCGCCGCCGGTCAGCGGATCGAGGTGCCGGTAGAGCGCGTCGTGCGCCTCCCGCCGCACCCGGTCCACGTCCACGCCCCGGAACGCGTGCAGCGTCGACACGACCGTGACGCCCTGGTAGAACGGCGGGCCCACCGCGAGCCGGGTGCCGATCAGCCGCCGCTCGTCCAGATACCGCGTCACCCGCTCCAACAGCGAGTCCGCGGGCACCAGTTGCTCGAACCGCAGCCGCCCGCCCGGGTCCGGCACCGCCTGTGGCACCACCAGCACCCGCACCGCGTACGCCCCGTGCTCCTCCTCGTCGCCCGCCAGGCAGGTGATCCGGGCCGTCTCCGGCGCCGCCCGCCGGGCCAGCTCCTCGTAGTCCCGCAGCGTCACCGCACGGTCCTGCGCCCGCAGCGTGATCGGGGCGCGGGCCCGCGCCTCCTCGACGGTCTCGCCGTCCACCCCGCCGCGTGCCGCCTCCCGGTTGATCACCTCGGCGACGTACGGCACGGAGTCCCGCAGCGCGCGCACCGAGCCCCGGGCGACGTTGCCGGTGCGGCCGCCGCCGGTGCGGTAGCGGCGGGCGCGGATCACGGAGCCCTTCGGCGGCATCGCGCCGTAGCGGCGCAGCGTCCCGTCGGGCTCGCGCACCGACGGGCCGAACGCGATCTCCCCGGTGGTGGCGTCCAGCGTCACATGCCGGTCGTCGGGCCCGGACCCCGCGAAGTGCGGCACCACCTCCCAGTCCGTCCAGCCGTCGTACTCGGCGACCTGGAGGTGGAGCGGCGGGGCATCGCCGACGACGGGCGTACGGGCCAGGCGCAGCCGCTGGCCGGGCAGCCCGCCGGACTCGCCGAGCGTCTCGTCGTACACCGTTTCGGCGTGCACGGCCGGGACGGTGCCGCCCACCGTGAACGCCTCCGCCGACCGCACCGTGGGCGACGTGGTGTAGAAGGGCTGGCCGGACGCCGCCTCGGTGACGCGGCAGCGGATCCAGCCCGCCTCGTTCCGCCCCGACCGGGACAGCACATGGCCGCCGGGCACGTGCAGCACGACGTCACCGGGCCGGTTGAGACCACCGGTGGTGTCCTGGTCGACCTCGCACGCCGCCCACCCGTCGGCGGTCCACGCCTCCCACACCAGCGGCGGCTGCCGCGGGTCGACACCGACACCGTCGACCCTGCTGTCGAGCCGCAGCGCCACCGCGCAGTGCGGCACCGCGGCGCTCAGCCCCAGCAGCATGCAGTCGCCCGGCCGCGGCGCCTCGGCGAAGCAGAGCAGGTCCTCGCCCTCTTCGAGGTCGGCGGTCCGGTCGGTGACCGGCTGCCCCTCGTTCTGCACCGCGAGATGCGCGAGCGTGCACGGCACCACCGTCAGGTCCCGCTCGGTGGCGAAGACCACCGCCTCCTCGCTGTCCGCCCGCACCGTCGCGGTCTCGGTGCCCAGCGGCACCTGCACCGGCTCGTCCTGCGCGGCGGACAGCCAGAACGTCACATCCGTCCGCGCCGCCGACGGCGGGAAGAGCGTGATGCCGACGAGGTCGAGGAAGGCGAGGTGGTTCTTCTCCGGGACGCGGTTGAGCCGGTAGACGATCTGGTCGGCCATGTGCGCGACGGTCTCCACGAGCGTCACCCCGGGATCGGACACGTTGTGGTCGGTCCACTCCGGGGCGCGCTGCTGGATGTAGCGCTTGGCGTCGTCGACGAACTGCTGGAAGCGCCGGTCGTCGAGGTTCGGGGAAGGCAGGGCCATCAGCGGTCGCTTTCGGTGGACGGGCCGCCGGAGTCGGGGCCGGGGGCGGAGTCGGGGCCGTCGTGGGCGGGAATGACGTAGAAGGGGAAGACGAGGTTGCGGGGGTTGTTGGTGCCGCGGATCGTGTAGCGCACATCGATGAAGAGGACGCCCGGCTCGTCGCCGGCGGACACCTCCACGTCGTGCACCTCGATACGCGGCTCCCACCGGTCGAGGCTGGTGTGCACCTCGTGCTGGATACGGCCGGCGGTGGCCTCATTGACCGGCGCGAAGACCATGTCGTGGATGGCGCAGCCGAACTCCGGCCGCATCGGCCGCTCACCGGGCGCCGTCGCCAGCACCAGATGGATGGCCTCCTCCACCTCCCGCTCCCCGCTGACCAGGGCGATCCCCCCGGTCGGACTGATGCGGAGCGGGAACGACCAACCGGACCCGACAAACTGTTCAGGCATCAGATCACCGGGACCCCGTCGACGGTGACATAGCCCGCGAACGCGACCTCCGCGGCCACGACCGCCACATTGCCGGTCGCCAGGATCTGCATGGCCGCACCGGCGATCAGGTTCACATCGGCCCCACCGGCCATGTGCAGCATCGCCCCGGCGTCGATCGTGCCCGCGGCGCCCGCGGACAGGTTGAACATGGCACCGGCCTGGAGGGCCAGATCGAGGCCGCCCTTGACCGACATCGCCCCGCCCGCCGTGAGGCTCATCGCCCCGCCCGCGAACATGTTCATCGCCCCGCCGGCCCGCAGGGACAGATCGCCCTTGGCCTCCACGGACACCGTCGTGTTGCCCTTGATGCTCACGCTCCCGGAACTGTCGACGGTGATCTGCGTCTTGGTGCGGTCGAGTTCGACGGTCAGCCGGTCGTCCCCGGTCCGCAGCCGCACCCCGCGTTTGCGCCGCCCGCTCTTCTGGCTGAGCAGATCGACGCGGTTGTTCTCCCGGTCGGCGAGGGTGTGGCGGCTCGCCTTCCCGCTGAGCCGGTCGTGCAGCGGCACATCGCCGTTCTCCGGTTTGTCCTTGCCGTTGTACAGCCCGCCGATGACGTACGGATGGTCCAGCGCCCCGCGGTCGAACGCCACCAGCACCTCGTCCTTGACGTCCAGCGGCACGATGCTGCCGCCGTCCACCCCGCCCAGCTGCACGGTGCGCGTCCAGTCGCTGACGTACGTGTCGTCCAGCCACGGGAACCGCAGCTTGACCCGGCCCTGCTTCAGCGGGTCCTTCACATCCGTGACGATCGCGTTGGCGACGGACGGCAGCCGCGAGGAGACCGCGGCGCCGCCGGACGCCACGCCGAACAGCGACCGCCACTGGCGCCCGGTGACGGTCACCCACGTCTCGTAGTGCCGCCCGGAGGCGAAGACGTGCCGTACGCCCGTCGCCGTGTACTTGCCCTCGAAGGGCTCGCCGACGTCGGTGAGCGTCACCGGGGTGTCCGGCCGCAGCTTCGGCGCGCCGCGCACGGTGACCTCCAGCTCCGCGAAGGACGCCGTGACGTCGTCGGCCAGCGCGTCCGCCGCCCGCTTGACCTGCGCCTGCTGGTCGTAGGGCGTGCCGGTCTCGACGAGGGGGGAGGTCGGGAACGCCGCGGCGGCCTTGCCCGGTGTGGTGCCGATGGAGAAGCCGGGGTTGTCCTTCGCGGTCGACCGCTCCCGCAGCGCCTTCTTGCTCTGCACGTCCCAGCCGCGCGCCTCCGCCCGCGGCACCTGGTCGGCGGCGGCGACGGCGGAGCGGCAGCGCAGGATGTCGACGCCCGCCTGGAGGACGTACGGGCTCTTGTCGCCCGGGGTGCTCTCCGGCGGGGCGCCCGACGCCCGGTCGGGGGTGACGAACTGGAAGCGCCCGCGCGGGTCGAGGAACATCACCTTCTCGTTCTCGTCCGCGAGCCGGGAGAGGAAGTCCCAGTCGGTGACGTTGTCCTGCGTGAGGAAGTCGTACGTCCCCTTCGTGGACTCGATCCGGCCGAGGGAGATGCCGCTCTTGGCGACCAGCTTCCGGGCGATGGCCGCCGCCGTCATCCGCGTGTAGCCCGCGACCCGGCGCTGGCGCAGCATCCGGTGACCGAGGTCGTAGCCGCGGACGAGGGTGAAGGTGCCGGTGCCGTCGTACTCCGTCTCCAGGGTGGTGACCTCGCCCGTGAGCAGCGGGTCCTGGGCGCCCTTGCCGTCGGCGACGGGCGCCAGCACGATCTTGGTGCCGATCTTGATCCCGGCGGCGCCCAGCAGCTTGCGGTGCGGGTCGCGGAAGGTCAGCTGGAAGGCGCCGGGCACTCCGGAGCCGAGGTCCACCCAGGCGTCCGACAGATACGGCAGCAGCTTCCTCGGCAGCGGGGACCCACCGATCTTGACGTGGATGACGCTGGAATAGGCGAGCTTGGTCATGATCCGGTCACCTCCTCGACCGCGGGCAGCATCAGTTCGGTACCGGGCGACAGCCGGGACGGATCGTCGATGCCGTTGGCCGTGGCGATGGCCCGCCACGCCCCGGCGTCGCCGTACTCCCGCCAGGCCAGCGACGGCAGCGAGTCCCCGGCCACCAGCCGGTGCACCCGCCGCGCGGTCAGCGCCCCGGAGGTCGGGTTCTGCCCCTTGGTGTCGGTGGGGATCTCGCCCAGCCGCACCTGACAGGTGGCCCGGATCGGCATTCCGGTGGTGCCGAACAGCGTGTACGAGACGTCGACGGAGGCCACGTACGCGGTGAAGTGCGCGGTGGAGAACCCGCCCCACTGGAACACCACCCACGGCGTCGACGGCTGCTTCGCGGCGATGCTCGCGGCCGTCACCTCACAGCAGTCGAGCAGCGCCTCGACCTTTTTCAGGACCTCGTTGCTGTCCGGCTTGTCCGAGCAGTCCAGGAAGATCTCCAGGCTCAGCTCCCGGGCGTACGCGCCGATGAACTCGGGGAGCGAGCCGTCGCGTATGGCGGGCGCCGGCGTCACCTTCCAGTCGGAGCGCTGGCTGAGCGCCAGCTGCGAGGGGTTGAAGTCGAAGCCGAACGTGCGCTTCAGCGCACCGGGCGTGGTGCTCTCGCCGACCGGCGGTTCATGAATCGCGAGCGAGGCGCGGACCAGGCTCTTGCCCGCACCCTTGCCGCCGGAACCCGGTGCCATCACGCACCCCCCGCATCCGTGAAGCCGTGATGGGTGATCTCCAGGACCTCGGTGGCCACGCCCGGGCTCGCCGGGTCGAGGGACGGCCCCTGCCAGCGGACCGGCAGCACGTCGATGAGACCCCAGCGGGCGACGATCGACCCGTCCGCCCGCAGCGCCGCGATCTGCGCGGTGGGGCGACGCACCCCGGTGGTCACCGACGAGATCCAGGCCGCGACCTTCGAGGTGTCCGGGGTCAGCGGCCGGGTCAGCCGGATGCTGGAGAAGGTGACGCGGGAGGGCAGCTGCCAGACGAAGCCGTTGTTGCCGCCCTCCTGGTGGTGCTCGACCTCCACCTCGGAGGCGAGCCCTTCACAGCCGTTGAAGTACCCCAGACTCTCGCCGTCGATGGTCAGGGTGAAGAAGATGGTGGATCCCGGATCGAGATCGCTGGGCATCGCGGCGGCCTTTCTGGTACGGACGTAAGGGCAAAGCGGGGGTGCGCCGCGTCAGCGGCGCGGGTCGCGGAGTCTGCCGATGCGCTCCCGGTCGTGCCGGAACTCGGCCTTCAGCCGGGGGATCAGCAGCCCGGTCAGCCGGTGCACCAGCTCATCGACCTGCCCGTCGGTCAGGGTCCGGGCATCGAACTCGGCGCCCTCCCGACCGGCGGACCGCTTTCCGGAACTTTCCTTCGGGGTGTGGCGGTTGCGGGCGGATGCGCGCTTGGGGGGCTGCTCACGGGGCTGATTCCGCTCCGGCGCCGGGTTGTTCCTTCCGATGACGAGGGACGGGACGGGGGCGGTGTCCTGCGTGCCGGGGGTGCTCTTCGCCAGCAGGGGCCGCCGCCCGGACTCGCCCTGCTCCGGGGTGCGTTGGACGATGGCGAGGGGCGGGAGGTTCGGCAGGGCCGGTGCGGCGGCGCTCTGCGTCTGTGCCTGCGCCTGTGCTTGCGGCACCGGGGCCGGGGGCTCGGCGGGCACGCCCGTCGGACGGGGCGTCAGCGGTGCGGCCTTTCGCTGGACGGCGGGCTGCTGGGCACCGGGCGTGGTCGGGAGCGGGACCGGCGGGCGCCGGGGCGCGTCGTGGGGACCGTCCGGCGCCGGGGCCGCGCGGAGGGGGACGGCCTGTCGGGCGGGTCCGGATCGCGGTGCGGCGGCGCGTGGGGCCGAGGGGCCGTTGAGCGCTGTGGTGACGGATGGGGCGTGTGGTGCCGGGCTGTTCGGGAGCTGCCGCAGCGGTACGGGGGCGCCGGGCGCGCTCTGCGGGAGCGGGGCAGCGGGCGTGCGCTGCGTGGCCGGGCCGCCCGGCTGCCGCGCCGGGCCCGTCGGCGGGTGCGGGAGCGGGACGGAGGGCGCGCCCGGAGCCGGGGCGGGGCGCAGCGGTGCGGCCGACGGGGCGGTGCGGCGCTGAACGGGGG
>NZ_VKJP01000107.1 GCF_007280575.1 Streptomyces benahoarensis | reverse complement strand
GGCGGGGACGGTTCGCCGGGTGCGCCTGATGTGGCGGGCGAGGCCGGTTCGGCGGGCGTGGCGGCTCCCCCGGGCTCGCCGGACGCGGCAGGCTCGCCGGACGCGTCCGCCGCACGGGCTTCCCCAGGCGCGGCGGACGCATCCGGCGACGGCCGGTCGGTGTGGTCGGAGCGGGGAGGTGGGACGGCCGGTGGCCGGGTCCTCAGTTCAGGACCTGTCCCGAAGGGCGGTCTGCCGCCTTCTCCGCCGCCAGGGCGGCCGTCTCCGATTCACGGTGCCAACCGCTCTTGCCACGGGCGCGCAGCCAGGCGGTGGTCTCGTCCGGTGGCATCGCCGCCGCCACCAGCCAGCCCTGCACGGCGTCGCACCCGAGGTCGCGCAGGCGCTCCCAGGTCTCGTCGTCCTCCACGCCCTCGGCGACGACCAGCAACCCGAGGGAGTGGGCGAGGTCGAGGGTGCAGCGGACGATCTCGGCGTCCTCGTTGTCGACCGCGAGCCGGGCCACGAAGGAACGGTCGATCTTCAGCTCGCTGACCGGCAGCCGCCGCAGATGGACCAGGGAGGAGTAGCCGGTGCCGAAGTCGTCGAGGGACATCTTGACGCCGTGCCCGGTCAGCCCGGCGAGGGTGTCGGCCGCCCGCTGCGGGTCCTCCAGCAGCACATGCTCGGTGATCTCCAGCTGGAGGGCTCCGGGAGGGACGCGGTGCCGGGCGAGACGGGCGGCGACCGCACCGGCGAAGCCCGGCGAGTGCACATCGCGCGGCGAGACATTGACCGCGACCGGCACCTCCAGGCCCATCGCCCGCCACCGCGCCACCTGGGCGAGCGCGGTCTCCAGCACGTACTCCGTCAGCCGGGGCATCAGGCCGGAGGTCTCGGCGATGGCGATGAACTCGTCGGGAGGCACCCGCCCGCGGTCCGGGTGCACCCACCGCACCAGCGCCTCCAGGCCCGCGACATGGCCGTCGAAGCCGACCTTCGGCTGGTAGTGCAGCTCGACGTCCCCGGCGTCGAGGGCGCGGCGCAGATCGCCGAGGAGGCCGAGGCGGTCGGGGGTGTTGCCGTCGCGCCGGGCCTCGTAGACCTCGACGCCGCTGCGGTCCCGCTTGGCCTGGTACATCGCGACGTCGGCGCGGCGCAGCAATCCCTCGGCGTCCAGCGCGTGGTCCGGGAAGACGGCGACCCCCGCGCTCGCTTCGAGTACGAGGGTCAGACCGTCGAGGTCGAGGGGGGAGCCCAGCGCGGCGACGAGGTTGCGGGCCACCCGCTGGGCGCTGGTGAGCGAATCGGCCGTGGGGAGCAGTACGGCGAACTCGTCCCCGCCCAGACGGGCCGCCTCGGCGCCGCGCGGGAGGGCGGCGCGCAGCCGGTCGGCGATCTGCAGCAGCAGGCGGTCACCGGCGAGATGCCCGAGGGTGTCGTTGACCGAACGGAAGCGGTCGAGGTCGATCAGGACCAGGGCGCACCGGGCCTCGATCCGCTCGGCCTCGTCCAGCGCGGACCAGGTGCGCTCCAACAGCCACTGGCGGTTGGGGAGTCCGGTGAGCGGATCGCGCAGCTGCTCCTCGGCGCGGGCGCGGGCGATCCAGAGGGTGGAGTCGAGGGCGATGAGCGGGACGGCGTAGAGCGGCAGCAGCAGCGGGGCGTGGTCGGCGGTGACGGCGATCAACGGGGCGATGCCGAACAGGGCGACGCCGACGAGCATCTGACGGGTCAGCGCGGTCCGGGTGACGGTGGGCAGGCCGCCGCCGCGCGGCAGCAGGGTGCACCACAACAGGCCGCGGGTGACGAGGAGATAGCAGGCGGCGGCCGCAACGACCTGCGGGAGGACGGAGAGGTCCCACGCCTCGGGCCGCCAGGGGTGGCGGACCGTCGCCGTGCTGCCGAGGGCCGTGCCGGCGAGGGCGGCGGCCCCCACGCCCAGCAGGTCGACCGCACCGTGCAGAACGGCCTGCCGCCAGCGGTGGCGGCGCGCCGCGCCGACGAGGACGACGACGGCGAGGCTGACCAGGACGGCGGGCATCCAGCCGTAGAGGAGGACGACGGCGAGGGCGAGGGCGGCGCCGGAGCCGGTGCCGCCCCACCAGCGGTCGCGGCCGAGGGCGACGAGATGGCCGACGATGATGCCGGTGAGGACGGCGAGCGACCAGCCGACGGTGCCGGAGGGGAAGAGCTCCCGCCGCTCGCCCAGTGTCCAGATCACCCCGGTCAGGAGGGTGAGGCCCGCGAGGACCGTGAAGGCGGCGGGCAGCGCGGGCACGACAAGCCGGCGGAGCCGCGACGCCGGAGCGGCGCTGTCGGTCGGTTTCATTCCGATCCCTCTCACAGCCGGCTGTGCCCGCGCCACGGCAGGCGCACCCCTCAACAGTAGGACGCGAAGGGCCCCTACGGGCAGCGATCGGCAGCGGTTGCCCGAATGCGACCCGGCCATCCCGATCACTCTGGTATGCGCCGAAGGGGCTGGCCTGTCACTCCTCCTCGGGCGGCGTGACCGCCACCTCACGTGCCGCGTCGGGCCCTTGTTCCAGCAGCACCGCGAAGCCGTCGTCGTCCAGAACGGGCACCTTCAGCTGCATCGCCTTGTCGTACTTGGAACCGGGGTTGTCACCCACGACGACGAATCCGGTCTTCTTGGAAACGGAACCGGTCACCTTCGCCCCGAGACTCTGCAGGGCCTCTTTCGCGCCATCTCTGGTGTGGGACGCCAGGGTGCCGGTGACGACGACGGTGACGCCTTCCAGCGGGCGCGGGCCCTCGTCGTCCTGCTGCTCCTCCTCCATACGGACACCGGCCGCGCGCCAGCTCTCGATGATCTGGCGGTGCCAGTCCACCTCGAACCAGCGCTTGAGGGAGGCGGCGATGGTGGGCCCGACGCCCTCCACGGCGGCCAGCTCCGCCTCGTCGGCCTCGCGGATGCGGTCGATGGAGCGGAATTCGCGGGCCAGCGCCTCGGCGGCCACCGGGCCGACATGACGGATCGACAGGCCGGTGATGATCCGGGCCAGCGGACGCTCCTTGGCCGCCTGGATGTTCTCCAGCATGGCCAGGGCGTTCTTCTTCGGCTCGCCCTTCTGGTTGGCGAAGAACGTCACGATCTTCTCTTCGCCGGTCTTCGGGTCCCTCTTGGGCAGACCGGAATCCGGGTCCAGGACAGAGGACTTGATGGGCAGCAGTTGCTCGATGGAGAGGCCGAAAAGGTCGCCCTCGTCCTTCAGCGGCGGCTCGGCGGGCTCCAGCGGCTGGCTGAGCGCGGTGGCGGCGACATAGCCGAAGTTCTCGATGTCCAGGCATTTGCGCCCGGCGAGGTAGAAGAGCCGCTCGCGGATCTGCGCGGGGCAGGAGCGGGCGTTGGGACACCGCAGGTCGATGTCGCCCTCCTTGGCCGGCTGCAGCGGCGTACCGCACTCGGGGCAGTCGGCGGGCATGACGAACTCCCGCTCGCCGCCGTCGCGCAGATCGGCCACCGGGCCGAGGATCTCCGGGATGACGTCGCCCGCCTTGCGGATGACGACGGTGTCGCCGATGAGGACGCCCTTGGCCTTGACGACGTCCTGGTTGTGGAGCGTGGCGAACTCGACCTCGGACCCGGCGACGGTGACCGGCTCGACGACGGCGTACGGCGTGACGCGGCCGGTGCGTCCGACGCCGACGCGGATGTCGACGAGCTTGGTGTTGACCTCCTCCGGCGGGTACTTCCAGGCGATGGCCCAGCGCGGGGCGCGGGAGGTGGAGCCCAACCGACCCTGGAGCGGGATCTCGTCGAGCTTGACGACCACGCCGTCGATCTCGTGCGCGACGGCGGTGCGGCGGATCTCGGGGTCGGCGTGGCGGGCGATGAACTCGCGGACGGCGGCGAGGGAGTCGACGACGCGGTTGTGCGCGGCGGTGGGCAGGCCCCATTCGCGCAGCAGGTCGTAGGCGTGCGACTGACAGTCGATGGCGAAACCCTGCCGGGCGCCAACGCCGTGGACGACCATGTGCAGCGGGCGGGTGGCGGTGACCTTGGGGTCCTTCTGGCGGAGCGAACCGGCGGCGGCGTTGCGCGGGTTGGCGAACGGGGGCTTGCCGTCGGCGACGAGGCGTTCGTTGAGCTCCAGGAACTTCTCCATGGGGAAGTACACCTCCCCGCGGACCTCGACCAGCTCCGGGATCCGTTCGCCGGTGAGGCGGTGCGGGATCTCGGCGATGGTACGGACGTTGGGCGTGATGTCCTCGCCGGTGCGGCCGTCGCCGCGGGTGGCGGCGCGGGTGAGGCGGCCGTGCTCGTAGGTGAGGTTGACGGCGAGGCCGTCCACCTTCAGCTCGCACAGGAAGTGGTAACCGGCACTCTTCGGGTCGCCGCCCAGCTCCCCGGCGATCCGCTCGGCCCAGGCGGCCAACTCCTCGTCGTCGAAGGCGTTGTCGAGGGAGAGCATCCGCTCGCGGTGCTCGACCTCGGTGAACTCCGTGGCGTACGCACCGGCGACCTTCTGGGTCGGGGAATCCGGGGTGCGCAGCTCGGGGTGTGCCTCCTCCATCGCCTCCAGGGAGCGCAGCAGCCGGTCGAACTCCGCGTCGCTGATGACCGGAGCGTCCTTCACGTAGTACCGGAAGCGGTGCTCCTCGATCTGCTCAGCGAGCCGCGCGTGCTCCTCCCGCGCCGCCGCGGGCACCTCTGATGCCACTGCGTGCTGTTCGCCAGCCACCGTCTTGTCCTCCCGTGATCCGTGAGTGGTCGTCACTCAGGGTTGTCTGCGAGCGAGGTCGCGGCCCGGACGACGTGGGCGAGCACGGAGCGGGCGTATGCGGGCGAAGCGCCCGCGAGCCCGCACGACGGGGTGACGACCACGGACTCGGCGAGAGTCCCCGGCGTCAGCCCCAGCCTGCGCCACAGCGTCCTGACACCCATGACGCTACCGGCAGGGTCTGACAATCGGCCGTCCACGCCGGGCACCACTCCGGCGAAGAGCGCGGTGCCGCCCTCCACCGCCTCGCCGATCGCCTCCTCCTCACGCTCGGTGAGCAGGGAGAAATCGAACGAGATGCCCTGGGCACCGGCCCGGCGCAGCAGCGCGAACGGGACGGCGGGCGCGCACGAATGGACGACGACGGGGACGCCGTCCGCGGCGTCGACGACGGTCCGCAGCGCGGCCTCGACATCGGCGCGGTCGACGACCGGGTGGGTGCGGTATCCGCTGGCGGACTTCACCCGGCCCTGGAGGACGGCGGTGAGCGACGGCTCGTCGAGCTGGAGCACGGGCCGCGCACCGGGCACCCGGCGCCGGAGGTCCGCGAGGTGGGCGCGTACCCCCTCGGCCAGGGAGGCGGTCAGGTCGCGGCAGGCACCGCGGTCGCTGACGGCGGCCTCGCCGTTGTGCAACTCCAGGGCGGCGGCGAGGGTCCACGGTCCGACGGCGGAGACCTTCAGCGGGCCCTCGTACCCCTGGGTGAACTCCTCCAGGGCGTCGAGGTCCTCGCCGAGCCAGGCGCGGGCGCGGCGGGTGTCGCGCCCGGGGCGGTCGCTGATCCGCCAGCCGCTGGGCTCCACATGGGCGTACAGCTCGACGAGGAGGCCGCAGGTCCGGCCGATCATGTCGGCTCCGGGGCCGCGGGCGGGCAGTTCCGGCAGGTGCGGGAAGGTCTCCAACGAGCCGGTGACGGTCCTGACCGCCTCGCGCGCGTCGCCGCCGGGCATCGAGCCCACGGCGGTCGCCGTCCCCGCGCCCCAGGGGCGCGCGCCGCCCCGCTCGTCCGTGCCGCTGCGCTCACTCGTACTGTTCTCGCTCACCCCGGAAGCGTATGACGCGGTACGTCACCTGGTGGCGGGCGGCCCGCCCGGGGCGCACGGGGGCGCCCCGGAGAGGCGGGCGTTCCCCGGGGCGCGGTGCTCAGCGCCCCGGGCGGACCGAGAGGTCGTTGATCTCGGCGTCCCGCGGCAGGTCGACGGCAGCGAGGATGGCCGTCGCGACCGACTCGGGGTCGATCCAGCGCGACGGGTCGTACTCCTTGCCCTCCTGCTGGTGCGTGCGGGCCTGCATCGGCGTGGCCGTCCGGCCCGGGTAGACGGAGGTGACCCGCACGCCGTTGCCGTGCTCCTCGCCGCGCAGCGCGTCGGCGAGCGCCTTCAGGCCGTGCTTGCTCGCCGCGTACGCGCCCCACTCGGGGTTGGCGCGCAGCCCGGCGCCGGAGTTGACGAAGACGACGTGCCCCTTGGCGACGCGGACCAGCGGCAGCAGCAGCCGGGTCAGCTCGGCGGGCGAGACGAGGTTGGCGGCGAGCTGCCGCTGCCACGCCTTGGCGCCGAGGTCACCGATCGCTCCCAGCTCGATGACGCCGGCGATGTGCATCAGCGAGTCGAGCCGTTCGGGCAGCGGCTGCTTGCCCAGCGCCCAGTCGAGCTTCTCCGGGGTGGCGAGGTCGCCCACCAGCGTCCGGGCGCCCGAGTACCGCGCGGCCAGCTCCTTGGCCCGCCCGGCGTCCCGGGCCAGCAGCCACAGGTCCTCCCCGCGCTCCGCCAGCCGCCGTGCGACCGCCGCTCCGATGCCCGACCCTGCGCCCGTGATCAAGTGCGTACCCATACCCCGATCCTAACGAGCCGCCGCGGGCACTCCACCCATACCCCCGCAAGGGCCGCATATCGCCGAACACCCGAGTGACCTGGGTGTATGCCGCCGCGAGCCGGGTCAGGCGGTGATGCCCGCCTGCTCCTCCAGATACGCCAGGGCGCCCACGCCGTCCTCGGCGAAGAAGACCAGTTCGGTCAGGGGCAGCGGCAGGAAGCCCTCGGCCTCCATGCGCTGGAACTGTGCCTTGAGGCCGTCGTAGAAGCCCGCGGTGTTCAGCAGGACGACCGGCTTGGTGTGCATCCCGTGCTTGCGCAGCTCCAGGATCTCGGTGGCCTCGTCGAGCGTGCCGGTGCCGCCGACCATGATCACGATGGCGTCTGCCCGCTCCAGCAGTTGCGCCTTCCGTTCGGCGAGATCCCGGGTGACGACCATCTCGTCCGCGCCGGAGCGCGCCTTGTGCGCCAGGAACTCCACGGAGACGCCGATCAGCCGTCCGCCGGTCTCCTGCACGCCGTCCGCCATGACCTGCATCAGGCCGGTGTCGGAACCGCCCCACACCAGGGAGTGGCCGCCCTTGCCGATCAGCTCGGCGAACTGCCGGGCGGGGGTGACGTAACGGTCGTCGAGGTCGGCGGCGGAACAGAAGACGCAGATGTTCATACGCGCCAGCTTACGAGCCGGGGCGCGGCGCCCCTCGGGCGGCCGCGGCGGAGGTGGCACGGAGGTGCCGTGCCGGGCGGGCGACCGGCACCGTCGGCCCCGCACGTCGTTGGGCGGGGCCGCCGGGCGCGTCAGATCAGGCCCTGGGCGAGCATCGCGTCCGCGACCCGCTCGAAGCCCGCGATGTTCGCGCCCGCGACATAGTCGCCCGGCAGACCGAAGCGCTCGGCCGTCTCGTAGCAGGTGTCGTGGATGTGCCGCATGATCGCGGCGAGTTCACCCTCGGCCCGCTCGAAGCTCCACGCCTCGCGCGCGGAATTCTGCCGCATCTCCAGCGCGCTGGTGGCGACGCCGCCCGCGTTGGCGGCCTTGCCCGGCCCGAACGCGACACCGGCATCCTTCAGCAGCGTCACCGCCTCCGGGGTCGTCGGCATGTTCGCGCCCTCCGAGACGGCCTTGACGCCGTTGCGGATCAGCGTCCGGGCGGCGTCCGCGTCCAGCTCGTTCTGGGTGGCCGACGGCAGCGCGACGTCACAGGGGACGTCCCACACCCGGCCGCCGGGGACGTACCGGGCCGAACTGCCGCGCCGCTCGGCGTACTCGGAGATGCGGCCGCGCTCGACCTCCTTGATCTCCTGGAGCAGCGGCAGGTCGATGCCCTTCTCGTCGACGACATAGCCGCCGGAGTCCGAGCAGGTCAGGACGTGTGCGCCCAGTGCCTGGGCCTTCTCGATGATGTAGATGGCGACATTGCCGGAGCCGGAGACGGTGACCTGACGGCCGTCCAGCTCCTCGCCACGCCGCTTCAGCATCTCCTCGGTGAAGAGGACGTTGCCGTACCCGGTGGCCTCCGTACGGGCCTTGGAGCCGCCCCAGTCGAGGCCCTTGCCGGTGAGCACCCCGGCCTCCCAGCGGTTGGTGATCCGCCGGTACTGGCCGAAGAGGTAGCCGATCTCGCGACCGCCGACGCCGATGTCACCGGCCGGCACATCGGTGTGCTCGCCCAGATGCCGGTACAGCTCCGTCATGAACGACTGACAGAACCGCATGACCTCGGCGTCGGACCTGCCGTGCGGATCGAAGTCGCTGCCGCCCTTGCCGCCGCCGATATTGAGGCCGGTGAGAGAATTCTTGAAGATCTGCTCGAAACCGAGGAACTTCACGATCCCGAGATTGACCGAGGAATGAAACCGCAGTCCGCCCTTGTACGGACCGAGTGCGCTGTTGAATTCCACCCGGAAGCCCCGGTTGACGCGGATCGCCCCGGAATCGTCCTGCCACGGCACCCGGAAGATGATCTGCCGCTCGGGCTCGCAGATCCGCTCCACGATCCTGGCCTCGGCGAACTCCGGCCGCGCCGCGAGCACCGGGGCCAGCGTCTCCAGCACCTCCAGCGCCGCCTGGTGGAATTCCGGCTCCCCGGGATTCCGCCGGACCAGCTCCGCGTGCAGGGCCTTGTGCCACCCCGGGTGAACTCCGGACCGGCCCTCGGACTGAACAGTCGACATGCTTTCGGATCCCTTCCTGACCGACGAAAAGCCGCCCGCGCCCCGATTCCTGACGAAATCGAAAGGGGCGGCGGCTTACGGAAACGTCCTGTCGCAGCTCCGAGACTATTTGCCGCAGGGCCCCACATCGAGAGCACTGTGGGGAAAACCTCATCCGCACCGCGGAATCCGGCCGCGTCCGGCGGAGGGGAAGGCCCCCGCTCGGAACCTTCCCCTCCGGGACCGACCGCGGACCCCCTACGCCCCCGCCGCCGCCCGGCGCCGGGTCGTGGCGATGGTGGCGGAGCCGACGACGCGGGTGTCGTCGTAGAGGACGATGGCCTGGCCGGGGGCGACGCCGCGGACCGGTTCGGCGAAGGTGACGTGCAGCTCCTCGCCGTCGACCAGCTCGGCGCGCACCTCCGTCTCGCCACCGTGGGCGCGCAACTGGGCGGTGTACGTGGCCGGGCCGTCGGCCGGCGGGCGGCCGCACCAGCGGGGACGTATCGCGGTGAGGGCGGTGACGTCGAGGGAGGCGGCGGGGCCGACGGTGACGGTGTTGTCGACCGGGGAGATGTCGAGGACGTAGCGCGGCTTGCCGTCGGGGGCGGGGGTGCCGATGCGCAGGCCCTTGCGCTGGCCGATGGTGAAGCCGTAGGCGCCGTCGTGGCTGCCGAGGCGGTTGCCGGACTCGTCGACGACGGCGCCCTCGGCGGTGCCCAGGCGCTTGGCGAGGAAGCCCTGGGTGTCGCCGTCGGCGATGAAACAGATGTCGTGGCTGTCCGGCTTCTTGGCGACGAACAGGCCGCGCCGGGCGGCCTCCTCGCGGATCTCCGCCTTGGTGGTGCGGGTGTCGCCCAGCGGGAACATCGCGTGCGCCAGCTGCCGGTCGTCGAGCACCCCGAGGACGTACGACTGGTCCTTGGCCATGTCGGAGGCGCGGTGCAGCTCACGGCTGCCGTCCTCGCGCAGCACGACGGTGGCGTAGTGGCCGGTGCAGACGGCGTCGAAGCCGAGGGCGAGGGCCTTGTCGAGCAGCGCGGCGAACTTGATCTTCTCGTTGCAGCGCAGGCAGGGGTTGGGGGTGCGGCCGGCCTCGTACTCGGCGACGAAGTCCTCGACGACGTCCTCGCGGAAGCGCTCGGCGAGATCCCAGACGTAGAACGGGATGCCGATGACGTCGGCGGCGCGGCGGGCGTCGTGGGAGTCCTCGATGGTGCAACAGCCGCGGGCGCCGGTCCGGAACGATTTCGGGTTCTCGGACAGCGCGAGGTGCACGCCGGTCACCTCGTGTCCGGCCTCGGCGGCGCGGGCGGCGGCGACGGCGGAGTCGACACCGCCGGACATGGCGGCGAGTACGCGCAGGCGGCGGGGTGCGTCAGTCATAACTTCTCCAGAGTAGACGGAACCACCGACAGGCCCGTACGCGTTGTCCAGCGCATGGGGAAGACGGAACGGACGGGGTCCGGCATCAGCAGACGGCGGGTGCTGTGGATCGGCGGCGCCGCGGTGGTGGCCGCCGGTTCCGCGGTCGCGGCCCGTGGCGGGCTGCTGCCGGAAGCCGGGAAGCCGCGGACGCCCGGCGCCGTCGACCAGCCGGGCGCGGAGTGGACAGCGGCGTCCCCGGCGAACTGGCGGCGGGCCGACCGCCCGGACGACTACCCCATAGACCGTGTGGTGATCCATGTCGTCCAGGGCAGCTTCGCGACGGCCCTGAAGGTCTTCCAGGATCCGTTCCACGCGGCCGCCTCGCACTACGTGGTGCGCAAGGACGGCCATATCGCGCAGGTCGTCCGGGAGCTGGACGTGGCGTTCCACGCGGGCAACCGCGCGTACAACGAGCGGAGCGTCGGCATCGAGCACGAGGGTTTCGTGGACCGCCCGGAGGACTTCACGACGGCGATGTACGCCGCCTCGGCGCGGCTGACGGCCGGGATATGCCGCCGCTACGGGTTCCCCGCCGACCGGAAGCACATAGTGGGCCACTCCGAGGTGCCCGGCGCCGATCACACCGACCCGGGGCCGCACTGGGACTGGGACGGCTATCTGCGGCTGGTCCGCGCGGAGCTGCGGAAGACCCCGCCCAAGGGCGCCGCGTAACGGGGCCGCCCCCGGTCAGCTCAGTCCGGCCTGCCGGGCCCGTTCGACCACCGGGCCGATGGCCTCGGCGAGCACCGCGACGTCCTCGGCGGTCGAGGTGTGGCCCAGGGAGAAGCGGAGCGTGCCGCGGGCCAGCTCGGGCGGGGTGCCGGTGGCGAGCACCACATGGCTGGGCTGGGCGACCCCGGCGGTGCAGGCGGAGCCGGTGGAGCAGGCGATGCCCCGGGCGTCCAGGAGGAGGAGCAGGGAGTCGCCCTCACAGCCGGGGAAGGAGAAGTGCGCGTTGGCGGGGAGCCGCCCGGCCGGGTCCGGGTCGCCGCCCAGGACGGCGTCGGGCGCGGCGGCGCGTACCGCCTTGATCAGGTCGTCGCGGAGGCCGCCGATCTCGCGGGCGAACTCCTCGCGGTGCGCGACGGCGTGGCGGGCGGCGGCGGCGAAGGCCACGATCGCGGGGGTGTCGAGGGTGCCGGAGCGGACCTGACGCTCCTGGCCGCCGCCGTGCAGCACGGGCACGGGCGCCCACTCCCGGCCCAGCAGCAGCGCGCCGATGCCGTACGGGCCGCCGATCTTGTGGCCGGAGACCGTCATGGCGGCGAGTCCGGACGCGGCGAAGTCGACCTCGGTCTGGCCGACCGCCTGCACCGCGTCGGCGTGCAGCGGGATGCCGAACTCCCGGGCGACGGCGGCGAGTTCGGTGACCGGCTGGAGGGTGCCGATCTCGTTGTTGGCCCACATGACGGTGGCCAGCGCGACATCGGCGGGGTTGCGGACGACGGCCTCGCGCAGCACGTCGGGGTGCACCCGCCCGTAGGAGTCGACCGGCAGCCACTCCACGCGGGCGCCCTCGTGGGTGGCGAGCCATTCCACGGCGTCCAGGACGGCGTGGTGCTCGACGGGGCTGGCCAGGACGCGGGTGCGGGCCGGGTCGGCGTCCCGGCGGGACCAGTACAGGCCCTTGACCGCGAGGTTGTCGGCCTCCGTGCCGCCGGCTGTGAAGACGATCTCGCTGGGGCGGGCGCCGAGGGCGGCGGCGAGCGATTCGCGCGCCTCCTCGACGGTGCGCCGGGATCGCCGTCCGGCGGCGTGCAGCGAGGACGCGTTACCGGTGACGGTCAGCTGAGCGGTCATCGCCTGCACCGCTTCGGGGAGCATCGGCGTGGTGGCGGCGTGGTCGAGGTAAACCATGGTGCCCCCGATTCTACGGGCGGCCGTCCGGGCCCCCGGGGGCGCATGTCCGGCGCGCGGGGGCGCCGCCGCGCCGCACCGCCCGCGTGCCCGCCGTCGGGCCTCTCGACGCCCTCCGTAAGGAGTCACTAGCCTGACGGTCATGACATCAGCGACGCAAGAGGTGCCGTGGCACCTGGACCGTACGTTCGCCGCCTCGACCGGGCAGGTGCGCTGGGCCGTGCTCGGCCCGGAGGAGAGCGAGGAGCCGCCCGTCGCCCTACTGCACGGAACGCCGTTCTCGTCGCACGTCTGGCGGTCGGTGGCCCGCGCACTGGCCGGGCGGCGGCGGGTCCATGTCTGGGACATGCCGGGCTACGGCGCCTCGGAGATGCGCGCCGGGCAGGACGTCTCGCTGGCCGCGCGGGCGGTGGTCCTCACCGAGCTGCTGGACCACTGGGGGCTGACCGAACCGGCCGTGGTGGCACACGACTTCGGGGGCTGTGTGGCGCTGCGGGCGCATCTGCTGCACGGCGCGCGCCATGCCCGGCTGGCACTGGTGGACCCGGTGGCGATGGCGCCCTGGGAGTCCCCGGCGTACCGGCTGCTGGGGCGGCACGCGGACGTCTTCACGCAGTTGCCGCCCGCGCTGCACCGGGCGCTGGTGCGTGAGTACGTCGCCTCGGCGAGCGCCACCGGGCTGCGCCCCGAGGTCCTGGAGCGGCTGACGGAGCCGTGGTGCACGGCCGAGGGCCGGGCCGCGTTCCACCGGCAGATCGCGGCGAACGACCAGCGGATGACGGACGAGGTCGAGGGCCGGTACGGCGAGATCACCCTGCCGACGCCGGTGTGCCGGGGTGCGCGCGACACCTGGGTCCCGCCGGAGCGCGGCCACGCCCTCGCGGCGCGGATCGCCGGCGCCCGGCTCCGGCTGATCGAGGGCGCGGGCCATCTCGTCCAGGAGGACGCCCCGGCGGAACTGACCGCGGAGCTGGCGGAGTTCCTGGCGGCGGGGGCGCGCCCGGGGGCGTGAGCCGCCTCACCCCGGGCCGGGCGGTCGACCGGGCCGCCGACGCGACGCTGCCGGTCATCGCGACGCCGCGCCCCGGCCCGGGCGCTCAGCCCCCCAGCGGCGCCCGGGCCAGCTGGCGGGACTGGGCGACGAGGCGGTCGGCGGAGTCCCAGACCTCGGCGTCCTCCTCCAGGAAGCCACCGGCGAGGTTGCGGGTGGTGACGGCGACGCGCAGCGGGCCCGGCGCCGGGCGGCAGCGGATGTGGCAGGTCAGCTCGACGGTCGGCACCCAACCGGAGAGGCCCAGGTCGAAGGCGGTGGGCGGCATGGCGTCGACGGTCAGCAGCAGGGAGAGCGGGTCCGGGTCGCGGCCGTCGGCGAGGCCGAACCAGCCGCGCATCTCGCCCTTGCCGGAGGGCGCGCCGATGGCCCAGCCCGAGGTGGCCGGGTCGAGCCGGATGTCGAGCCGGTCGGCGATGGCGGTGCTGCCCGGTATCGCCGATCCGCCGTCGGGTGCGGTGTCGGTGCCCAGGCAGTGCTCGTACGGGGGCAGCTCCGGGGGCTTGGCGCTGGTGCGGACGTCGTCGCGGAGCGCGGCGAGGTCGCCGTAGGAGGCGAGTACCCGCATCCGCTCGACCTCGGTGCCGTCCGGCGCGGTCTGGACGAGGGTGGCGGTGCCGGTCGACATGGTGCGGCCGGTGCGGACCACTTCGGTGCGGAGGGTGGCGGGCCCGGGGACGGACGCCGTCAGGTAGTGCGCGGTGACCGAGAACGGGTCGGGGTGCGGCAGGGCGTCGCCGAGCGCGCGGCCCATGAGGGCGAGGAGGTAGCCGCCGTTGACGGCCCGGATGATCGTCCAGCCTGCGGAGAGCTGTGCGTCGTAGCGCCCCGGGGCGCGGCGCACCACCGCCGTGTCCCGGTCGAACTCGCTGTTGCCAAGGGTCACCTGTGCCATGGCTGGAACGCTACACCGAAAAGTTACCGACTGGTAGTGTCGGTTTGCGGCGCCCTGCGGGTAGACGCACCGCCGCGGCCTGGGATGATC
Source organism: Streptomyces benahoarensis (assembly GCF_007280575.1). Taxonomy (GTDB): domain Bacteria; phylum Actinomycetota; class Actinomycetes; order Streptomycetales; family Streptomycetaceae; genus Streptomyces; species Streptomyces benahoarensis. The sequence continues at coordinate 2,982 of NZ_VKJP01000107.1, read as the reverse complement.
CCGGCATGCTGCACGTGCTCTACCTGTTCGGTGTCGCCGCGTTCGCCGCGAGCGGCGTGCTCGCCGCGTACCGCGCGAACATGGACCCCTTCGGCGGTCTGGTGCTCGCCTTCGCCGCCTCGATCTCCGGCGGCACGCTGCGCGATCTGATCCTCAATCGGCACCCGCTCTACTGGACGCACGACTGGGTCCTGCTGACGTTGATCATCTGCGTCGGCGTGGCCACCATGGTCTATCTCCGCTTCTGGACCCTGCCGCGGAAGTCCCTGCTGGTCGTCGACGCGGTCGGGCTCGCCGTCGTCACCGTGATCGGGGCGCGCGCCGCCATCGACGCGGGCGCCACCCCGCTCGCGGTGATCATCCTGGCGGTGCTGACGGGCGTGGCCGGTGAGGTCATCCGCGATGTGCTGTGCGGGGAGTTCCCGCCACTGCTGCTGCGCGAGGACGTCTACGCCATCGCCGCGCTGGCCGGCGCCGCCCTCCTGCTGGCCCTGCACCATCTCGGCATCGGCGGCACCGCGGCCACCGCCGCCTCCGCCGGACTGGTCTTCGCGCTGCGGATGGGCGCGGTCTACTTCGGGCTGCACCTGCCCCGGCCGCACCGTTCGGCGCGCCACGGGGGCGCGGACGACTGACGCGGCCGGGGCGGCGGCCTTACGACTTCGGCAGCGGCGGCCGGGAGCCGGTGTTCAGCCAGGCGTCGAAGAGGTCGCCCAGCCGCTGGCCGGAGATCTTTTCGGCCAGCGCGATGAACTGCGAGGTCTCGGCGTTGCCGTAGCGGTGGGCGGCGGTCCAGGCGGGCAGCAGCGTGAAGAACGCGGTGTCACCGATGCGTTCGCGCAGCGCCTGGAGGGTCATCGCGCCCCGGTCGTAGACCGCGTGGGAGAACATCGTGTCCCGCTGCGGATCTGCGACCTTGATCTTCCAGAACGGGTCGTCGGCGGGTGCCGCGGCGTACGCCTCGCGGAACGCGTCGTGGGCGCTCTTGGTGCCCTTGTGCTCGTCCCACAGCCACTGCGCGTAGCTCGCGAAGCCCTCGTTGAGCCAGATGTGCTGCCAGTCCTTGACGGAGACGGAGTCGCCGAACCACTGGTGGGCCAGTTCATGGACGATGGTGGACTCGTTGCGGACCGCCGAGTAGGCGGGCTTGGACTGCACCTCCAGGGAGAAGCCCGCCTGCGGCATGTCGTCGACGATGGCGCCGGTCTCTTCGAAGGGGTACGGCCCGAACACCTTCGACCAGTAATCCGTGGCCTCCGCCGTGACGCCGTAGACGTCGACCTTCCCGGCGGGCAGCGTCGGGTCGGTGGCGACGTAGATCGGCGTGCCGCCGGGCGTGGTGCCGGTGCGGACGTCGAACTTCCCGATCGTGGCGGTGGCCAGATATGTCGCCATCGGGCGGCTCTCGCGCCAGTGGGCGTACGAGCGGCCGCCGCGCTCGCCGGAGTCGATCAGCCGCCCGTTGGAGACGCCGGTCAGCCCCTTGGGCGCGTCGATGCGGATGTCGTACGTCGCCTTGTCGCCGGGGTGGTCGCTGGAGGGGAACCATGTGGAGGCGGCGTTCGGCTCGCACGCCACGAAGACGCCGTCCTTCGTCTTCATCCAGCCGTAGTCGGAGCCGAAGATGATCGGCCCGCCGAGCGGCTGGGGCACGCCGCTGTAGGTGACGGTCACCTGGAACGTCCGGCCGTCGCGCAGCATCCGCGCGGGCCGGACGGTGAGTTCGTCGCCGGATCTGGTGAAGCGCGCCGGGCGACCGTCGACCCGGACGGCGGCGACATCGAGTTTCTGCAGGTCGAGGTCGAAGGCGCTGAGGTTCTGGGTGGCGCGGGCGGTGAGCGTGGTGCGGCCGTCGAGGCGGCCGGAGGAGGCGTGGTAGCTGACGCCCAGGTCGTAGTGGAGGGCGTCGTAGCCACCGTTGCCGAGGTTCGGGAAGTAGGTGTCGCCCGCGCCGGGCGCGCCGGGGGTGCCGACGGGTGCGGCGGCGACGCTGCCGGGGGCGGTGGCCACGCCGCAGACCGTGGCGGCGACGGTGCAGGCGGCGGCCAGGGAGAGCAGCCGGGGGCGGCGGAGTGCGGATACGGAGAGTGCCATGGTGAGCCCATCTCTTCGAACACACGGATGTGGGATTCGTACGGGGCGCAGCGGGCCGACTCTGCCCGCCGCCGCGGCTCCCGGCGCGGGACTTTGCCAACTCGTCATGCGGGCCCGGGACTTCCCGCCATCCGGGCACGGGCGGCCCGGCCGTACCTGGCGCGCCCCCTGCGGGCGGCCCGTCCGCGGTGGCCGATCGGCGCCGTACGCGAACGCGCCGCGGTGGGCACCGTGGTGCGGGGCGCGGCGGCCCACCGGGGCGTACACGGGCGCGACGTGCGGGTTCTCCGCCGTGGGGCGGGGTCGCGGCCCGGGCGGCGGCTTCGCCTGAACAGGTAGAAACACCGCCGGGGCACGATGGGTTGCACGGCGCCCCGGAAAGAGATGCGGACCGGCCAGAATTCAGCCGGGATAATTGGATCAACAGGGGAAGAAGGATCATCAATTTTACTGTTTCTTTAGTTGTCTGACTGAACCCGTCGCCTGTTAATCTGACGTCCTTCATCCCAAGACCACACGGAGAGGGGCAAGCGGCATGATCAACTCACCGGGTGCCCGCCCCTGTTATACGGATGACGATCCTCCGGAGCCGTACTGACCCACGCGGCGACATCCTCGATTCGTCGCGAAATACGGACTCCGTTCTCCGATGCCCTCCCCGGCATTTCCTTTACCGCCACCATTCCGGGCAGGTCTTTTCCGGTCCGGAATGTGCTGACGCGCGGTTTTTCCACCGCTGAACAGGTACCACCCGTGCGCCGCCCGGCCGCACACCTCCCGCAGCATCACGAGTTCCCGCTCGCCCTACGCAACGGAGGAACACCTGTGCCCCCGCTCGCCTCGCCACTCGCTCCCGCCCCGCCTTCACCCGGCGCGGCGCCCCTGCCC
>NZ_VKJP01000106.1 GCF_007280575.1 Streptomyces benahoarensis | reverse complement strand
TCTACACCTATTAAGTCGTCGGCAGCGTCAGATGTGTGTAAGAGACAGCCGCGGCGGGGGCGGCCCCCGAAGGAGCCGGACCCCGGTACGGACGGGGCGGCGGACTGACCGGGCCGAGCGGGACGGGCAGGACGGGCGGGCCACCGCCGGACCGACCGGCGCGGACCGGGGCACCGCCGAACCGGTCGGCCGCCGGACCGGCGTGAACCCGGACCACCGCCCGACCAGCCGGATCGGGAGGCACCTTCCCCCACCCTCACCTCTATACATGCGATGTATACACCTCGTGTAGAGTGCGGCGCATGCCCGAAGGTCGTCCCCTGTCCGCGCCCACGGAGGCCCGCCCATGACCCCGTCCGGCTCACTGCTCCACGCCGGTGGTCTGCACAAGACGTACGGCGCCACGCCCGCGCTGGACGGTGCGGAGTTCTCGATCCACCCCGGTGAGGTCGTCGCCGTCCTCGGCTCCTCCGGCTCCGGGAAGTCCACGCTGCTGCACTGCCTGGCGGGGATCATCCGGCCCGACCGCGGCACCGTCCGCTACGGGGACCGCGACCTGACGGCCATGGGCGACGCCGAACGCAGCGCCCTGCGCCGCAGCGACTTCGGCTTCGTCTTCCAGTTCGGCCAGCTCGTCCCCGAACTCACCTGCCAGGAGAACGTCGCCCTGCCGATGCGGCTGGCCGGGGTGGCGCGCAAGGCCGCCGAGGCGCAGGCGCGCGGCTGGCTGGAGCGGCTGGAGGTGGACCCCGTCGCCGGGCGCCGCCCCGGTGAGGTCTCCGGCGGCCAGGGCCAACGCGTCGCCGTCGCCCGCGCCCTCGCCACCCGCCCCCGCGTGCTCTTCGCCGACGAACCGACCGGCGCCCTCGACTCCCTCAACGGCGAACGCGTCATGGGCCTCCTCACCGACGCCGCCCGTGAGACACAGGCGGCCGTCGTCCTCGTCACCCACGAGGCCCGCGTCGCCGCCTACTCCGACCGCGAGGTCATCGTCCGCGACGGCAAGGTCAGGGAAGCGGTGACCGCCGTATGACGCGCCCACCGCACCGGCGTCCCGTACCGCCGCACGGCCCGGCCGTCTGGTTCCGCGACCTCGGCATGGGGTTGCGGTTCGCCGCCGCCGGGGGCCGCGAGGGCTGGACCCGTACGCTGCTGACCGCCGTCGGCGTCGGCCTCGGCGTCCTGCTGCTGCTCGGCGCCGCGTCGGTGCCGACCCTCATGGAGGGCCGCCACGAGCGGGCCATGGCCCGTCAGCTGCTCAACGGCGAGGAGCCGCCGTCCGCCTCCGCCCGTACCGTGCTCGCCGCCGGGAGCGACACCACCTTCCGCGACGAGCGGGTCTTCGGCACCCGGGTACGCCCCGAGGGACCCGACGCCCCGCTCCCGCCGGGCGTCACCGCGTACCCGCGCCCCGGCACGATGGTGGTCTCCCCCGCCCTGCGCTCCCTGCTCGCCTCGCCCGGCGGCGCCCTGCTGCGCGAGCGGCTGCCGTACGTGATCACCGGCACCATCGGCGACGCGGGGCTGCTCGGGCCGAAGGAGCTGGCGTACTACCTGACCAGCGACGCCCTCACCGTGGACAACGGCGCGTTCCGCCTGGCCCGCTTCGGCGCCGACGATCCCGGGCCGCCGATGAGTCCGATGCTGCTGATGCTGATCATCATCGCGTGTGTGGTGCTGCTGATGCCGGTGGCCGTCTTCATCGCCACCGCGATCCGCTTCGGCGGCGACCGCCGCGACCGGCGGCTGGCCGCGCTCCGGCTGGTCGGCGCGGATGTCGCCACCACCCGCCGGATCGCCGCGGGTGAGGCGCTCTTCGGCGCGCTGTGCGGACTGGCGCTGGGCACCGCGCTGTTCCTGGTCTGCCGTACGTTCGCGGGGTCGGTCACGCTCTGGGACATCAACGCCTTCCCCTCCGATGTGACACCGCTCCCGGCGTTGGCCGCGCTGATCGCGGTGGCCGTCCCTCTCGCCGCCCTCGCGGTCGCCCTCTTCACGCTGCGCGGCGTCGCCATCGAACCGCTCGGCGTGGTCCGCGGCCGTACGGTACGGCGCCGACGGCTGTGGTGGCGGCTGCCGCTGCTGGTGGGCGGCCCGGCGATCCTGCTGCTCGGCGGGCGGCTCGACCCGCGGCAGAGCGGCAGCGACGTCTACCCGGTCGCGGTGGGCGCGGCGCTGACGCTGTGCGGCGTCACGGCGCTGCTGCCGTGGGCGATCGAGGCGGTCGTCGGGCGGCTCGGCGGCGGGCCCGTCGCCTGGCAACTGGCCGTCCGCAGGCTCCAGTTGAGCGGCGGCGGCGCGGCCCGCGCGGTCAGCGGCATCTGTGTCGCGGTGGCCGGGGCGCTGGCGCTGCAACTGCTGGTCTCCGCCCTCCAGAGCGACTTCGTCCGGCGCACCGGGCAGGACTCCAGCCGCGCCCAGATGTCCGTGTCACTGCCGGAGTCCACCACCGCCGGCCTCCGCCGCGGCATCGCGCGGCTGGCGGGAACCGAGGGCATCCGCGGCACGCGCGCGTTGATCGAGGCGAACGTGACCCGGCCCGGTCCGCTGCGCAAGGGCGAGGACTTCCCGCCCGGCGCCCCGCTGACCGTCGGCGACTGCGCCTCGCTCCGCGAGGTGGCGGACACCGGCCCCTGCCACGACGGCGACGTCTTCCTCGCCGTGCACGGCGGCCCGGCGTCCGACGCCGGGGCAGTCCGCGCCGCCGCCCGCCCCGGCGGGCAGGTCCTGCTCAACGCCGACGGGGACACCGGCAAGCCGATCGGCGCGCCCCGCCTGTGGACCGTCCCGGAGCGGACCCGCGAGGTCGCCGCCCGCAGTGACCCGACGGGCGACCTCTCGCTCCGCGTCCTCGCCACCCCCGGCGCCCTCGACGCCACCCGGCTCCAGGACCCGTACGCGCGCGTCCTGATCCGTACCGATCCCGCGGTGCCCGACGCCGAGGAACACGTCCGCAACACCGCCGCCGCGCTGGGCCCGGAGGTGTTCGTCTCGACGGTGCACGACACCGAGAGCGATGCGCAGTACGCCGGCGTGCACACCGGGCTGCTGCTCGGCTCGACCGTGACGATGGCGCTGGTCGCCGCCGGGCTGCTGGTCACCACCGTGGAGCAGCTGCGTGAGCGGCGGCGGCTGCTGTCGGTGCTGGTGGCCTTCGGCACCCGCCGCTCCACCCTCGCCTGGTCGGTGCTGTGGCAGACGGCGGTGCCCGTCGCGCTGGGGCTGGCCCTCGCGGTGGCCGCCGGGCTCGGGCTCGGCTCCGGGCTGCTGCGGATGGCGGGCAAGGCCGACTACGACTGGGCGGGCGTCTGGCCGCTGCCGCTCGCCGGGGGCCTGCTGGTCCTCCTCGTCACGCTGCTCACCCTGCCGTCGCTGTGGCGGCTGATGCGCCCGGACGGCCTGCGCACGGAGTGACGCGCCACGGTGCGGTACGCGCCCCGCGGGGCCCGGGTGACCGGGTCGCGCGGGGCGTTCCCGTGCCCGTACCGGGTACGTATAAATCAAGCGTATACACCCCGGATACACCCACGACGTAAGGTGGTCGCCATGTCAATCGGTCATACGCTGCTGGGCCTCCTGGAGTCCGGACCCCGCCATGGCTACGACCTCAAGCGGGCCTTCGACGAACACTTCGGGCACGACCGTCCGCTGCACTACGGGCAGGTCTACTCGACGATGTCCCGGCTGCTGAAGAACGGCCTGGTCGAGGTGGACGGCGTCGAGGCCGGTGCGGGCCCCGAGCGCAAGCGGTACGCGATCACGGACGCCGGTGTCACCGATGTCGGGCAGTGGCTCAGCCGCCCGGAGAAGCCGGAACCGTATCTCCAGTCGACGCTGTACACCAAGGTCGTTCTCGCGCTGATGACCGGGCGGGACGCCGCCGAGCTGCTCGACACCCAGCGGGCCGAGCATCTGCGGCTGATGCGCGGGCTCACCGAGCGCAAGCGCCAGGGCGACCTCGCCGACCAGCTGATCTGCGACCACGCGCTCTTCCATCTGGAGGCCGACCTGCGCTGGCTGGAGCTGACCGCCGCCCGGCTCGACGGCCTGGCGCAGACGGTGCACAAATGACGCCCGAGGGTTCGCTGCTCGCCGCGAGCGACCTGCACAAGGCGTACGGCGCCACGCCCGCGCTGGACGGTGCGGAGTTCTCGATCCACCCCGGTGAGGTCGTGGCCGTCCTCGGTCCGTCCGGCTCCGGGAAGTCCACGCTGCTGCACTGCCTGGCGGGGATCATCCGGCCCGACCGCGGCACCGTCCGCTACGGGGACCGCGACCTGACGGCCATGAGTGACGCCGAACGCAGCGCCCTGCGCCGCAGCGACTTCGGCTTCGTCTTCCAGTTCGGCCAGCTCGTCCCCGAACTCACCTGCCTGGAGAACGTCGCCCTGCCACTCCGCCTCAACGGCGCCCGCCGCAAGGAGGCCGAACGGCAGGCGCGGGAGTGGCTGGAGCGGCTGGAGGTCGAGGACGTCCACACGCAGCGCCCCGGCGAGGTCTCCGGCGGGCAGGGCCAACGCGTCGCCGTCGCCCGCGCCCTCGCCACCCGCCCCCGGGTCGTCTTCGCCGACGAGCCCACGGGCGCCCTGGACTCCCTCAACGGCGAGCGCGTCATGACGCTGCTGACCGACGCCGCCCGCGAGACCCGGGCGGCCGTCGTCCTCGTCACCCACGAGACCCGCGTCGCCGCCTACTCCGACCGCGAGATCACCGTCCGCGACGGCAAGGTGAAGGACCTGCTGGCGGGCTTGCGGTGACCACTCCCGCCGCGCCCGTGCCCGTCCGGGCGCGTGGCTGGTGCCGCGACCTGTTGATGGGGATGCGGTTCGCCGCGGGCGGCGGACGTGAGGGCTGGACGCGTACGGCCCTGACGGCGGTCGGCGTGGCCCTCGGCGTCGCCGTGCTGCTGATCGGCGCGTCCGTACCGACGCTGATGAACGCCTGGCACGGCCGCGAGAAGGCCCGCGAGAACCTGGGCCAGCTGCACGAACCGCCGCGCGGCGACACCACGGTGCGCTACGCGAGCGCCGACACCGTCTTCCACGGCGAGCGGATCCGCGGCCGCCTGGTCCGGCCCGACGGCGCGCACCCGCCCGTACCGCCCGGCATGGACCGCCTTCCCGGACCGGGCGAGATGCGGGTCTCCCCGGCGCTCAAGGAGCTGCTGGCCGAGCCGGGCAGCGCCCTGCTGCGGCAGCGGCTCCCGTACAAGGTCACCGGTGTCATCGGCGACGCGGGGCTCCAGGGCCCGGCGGAGCTGACGTATGTCGCGGGCGGCACGACGCTGCGCCCGCCCGACGCGTACCGCATCGACCACTTCGGCAGGAGCTGGACCCCACGGCCGCTGACGCCGCAGGGCACGCTGCTGGTGATCATGACGTGTGTGGCGCTGCTGACGCCGGTGACGGTCTTCATCGGGACGTCCGCGCGGTTCGGCAACGACCAGCGCGAACGGCGGCTGGCGGCGCTGCGGCTGCTCGGCTCGGACATCGCCACCACCCGCCGGGTCGCCGCCGGGGAAGCGCTGTTCGGCTCGGCGCTGGGGCTGGCGGGCGGCACCGCGCTGTTCCTCGCCGCCCGGCAGACCGCCGGGGCGATCACCCTGTGGGACATCAACGTCTTCCCCGCCGACATCCGGCCCGGCCCGCTGCCCGCCGCGCTGATCGCCGTCCTCGTCCCGGCCGTCTCGGTCCTGGTGACGCTGTTCGCGCAGCGCGGGGTGACGGTCGATCCGCTCGGTGTGGTGCGCCGGCGGCCCGCGCCGCGCCGCCGGCTGTGGTGGCGGCTGCTGCCGCCGGTGCTCGGCGCGGCGCTGCTGGTCCCGCTGCTCCGGCGGCAGGGCTGGGACGACACCGCCGCCAACACCACGGAGCTGGCCGTCGGTTCGATGCTGTTGCTGCTCGGCGTCACGGCGCTGCTGCCGTGGCTGGTCGAGGCGGTGGTGTGCCGGTTGCACGGCGGCCCGGTGCCCTGGCAGCTGGCCATCCGCCGCCTCCAGCTGGCCGGGGGTGCGGCGACCCGCGCGGTCAGCGGCATCACCGTCGCGGTGGCCGGGGCCATCGCCATCCATATGCTCTTCACCGGTATGCAGTTCGGCTTCGCCGAGGCGTACGCCCGCTCCGGCGCGCTACCCCGGCTCGGCTACACCGCGCAGGCCGACAGCTGGCGGCAGACCGAACGGGCGCTCAGCGCGGTGCGCGCCACGCCGGGGGTGACGGACGCCCGCGGTGTCATCGAGGCCACCGCGGACACCCTGCCGGGCAGCGACAGCTTCCCGAACCTCGCCATCGGCAGCTGCGCCGAACTGCGCCGGGTGGCCGCGCTGGACTCCTGCCGCGACGGCGACGTCTTCGTGGCACAGGGCCGCGACACGAAGACGGTACGGCCGGGCGGCGCCCTCGACCTCAACCCGGCGTTCTCGCCGGAGGACCGCGCCACCCCGCAGCCGTGGACGATCCCCGCCGACGCCCGTCAGGTCCGGCTCCGCCACACGGGCCAGGGGCCGGACGACCACCGCTACGACGTCCTGGCCACCCCGTCCACCGTCGACGTGCGCCGCCTGGGCATGGGTGACATGGCGCTGCGCGTCGGCTTCGACCGCTCCGTCCCGGACGCCGTCGAACGCATCCGTACCGCGTTGGCGCTGGTCACCCCGGCGGTGTACGAAAGCTCCGCGGTGGACAACCCGCACGACCGGGCCTACTCGGGCGTCCGCAACGGCCTGTTCGCCGCCGCCACGGTCACCCTCCTGCTGATCGGCGCGGGCCTGATCATCTCGACGGTGGAACAGCTCCACGAACGCCGCCGGATCCTCTCCTCCCTCCACGCCTTCGGCGTCCGCCGGTCCGCGATGAGCTGGTCGGTCCTGTGGCAGACGGCGGTCCCGGTCCTGCTCGGCCTGGCCCTCGCGGTCGGCTGCGGTCTGCTGCTCGGCGCACTGCTGCTGCGGATGATCCACGCCGAGGTACGGGTGGACTGGCCGGTGGTGGCCGGAATGACGGGCATCGGCGGCGGCGTGATCCTCTTCGTCACGGCCCTGAGCCTGCCGCCCCTGTGGCGGATGATGCGGCCGGAGGGGCTGCGGACGGAGTGAACGGGGGCCGGTCCGGTCGGCTCACGGCGCGAAGGGCCGGGCGCCCGGGGACGGGCCCGAGCGTCTACGGCGCGGCGACCCCGTCCCCCGCCTCCACCATCCGCACCGGCAACCCCCGCATCGCCACCCGCAGCGCCGCCGCGAACTCCTCGAACTCGCGCTGGCGCGCCGCGCCGCTGCGCATCGCCAGCGCGATCCGCCGGGCGGGCGCCGGATCGGCGAAGTACCCGGTGGTCAACTCGTCGTTACGGGCGGTCTCCACGCGCAGCGCGGTACGCGGCAGCAGCGTCACGCCGAGCCCGCCGGCCACCAGCTGGACCAGCGTCGACAGGCCCGCCGCGCTGGTCGTGACCGGCACGCCCTCCTCGCGCCCGGCCTCCCGGCAGATGTCGAGGGCCTGGTCGCGCAGGCAGTGCCCCTCGTCGAGCAGCAGCAGATCCAGCTCCTTGAGCGCTTCCCGCGGGATGTCGCCGCGCCCGCCCAGCCAGTGCTCCTTCGGCGCGACCAGGACGAAGTCCTCGTCGAACAGCGGGAGTTCGGTGATCTGCGGGACGCCGAGCGGCACCGCGAGCAGCAGCAGATCGAGCCGCCCGTGCCCGAGCCCGTCCAGCAGCGAGGCGGTCTGCTCCTCGTGGACCTGGAGGTCGAGGTCGGGGTAGGTGGCGTGGACCAGCCGCAGGACCGTCGGCAGCAGATACGGCGCGACGGTGGGGATCACGCCGAGCCGCAGCGCCCCGGTGAACGGTGCGCGGGCCGCCTCCGCCTCCTCCAGCAGATCCCCGACGGCCGCCAGCACCGCACGGGCCCGCGCCGCGACGCGCTCCCCGGCGGTGGAGAGCAGCACCTTGCGCGTGGTCCGCTCCAGCAGCTGTACGCCGAGCGTCTCCTCCAGCGCCGACACCGCCCCGGAGAGCGCGGGCTGGCTCATCCCGATCTCGGCCGCCGCCTCCCGGAAGTGCAGATGCTCGGCGACCGCCACGAAGGCCCGCAGCTGCGCCAGACTCGGCTGCCGCGCCCGTCCCCCGCTCACCGGCGACGCCACTGATAACCACCTCCGATCAACACATTCCAGTCTACGGAGCCGCCACCCGAACGCCCGCGCCCACCGGCTCCGGCCTCCTCCACGGCGCTCCCCCCCCCCGCACCCGTAGACCGATTTTCGGCGCCCCGACACCGCTCAGCGGCACACAGGACACCCTCCGAACAGCACTGATAACCCAATCCAATCAACATCAACAACTCCGGCTATTTCCCTGATCAATACTCCGTATGGCACTGTGTTATCCGTCCAACCCTCAAGGAATGCCCCAAAAGGGACTTCCGGTGTTGCAAGGAGAGCGCGTGCTCACTGTCGGCGACAAGTTCCCCGAGTTCGACCTGACCGCCTGCGTTTCGCTCGAGTCCGGCAAGGAGTTCGAGCAGATCAACCACAAGACCTACGAAGGCAAGTGGAAGATCGTCTTCGCGTGGCCGAAGGACTTCACCTTCGTGTGCCCCACCGAGATCGCCGCCTTCGGCAAGCTGAACGACGAGTTCGCCGACCGTGACGCCCAGATCCTCGGCTTCTCCGGCGACTCCGAGTTCGTGCACCACGCCTGGCGCAAGGACCACCCGGACCTGACCGACCTGCCCTTCCCGATGCTCGCCGACTCGAAGCACGAGCTCATGCGCGACCTGGGCATCGAGGGCGAGGACGGCTTCGCGCAGCGCGCCGTCTTCATCGTCGACCAGAACAACGAGATCCAGTTCACGATGGTGACCGCCGGCTCCGTCGGCCGTAACCCCAAGGAGGTCCTGCGGGTCCTCGACGCCCTGCAGACCGACGAGCTGTGCCCCTGCAACTGGTCCAAGGGCGACGAGACCCTCGACCCGGTCTCGCTGCTCTCGGGCGAGTGAGCTGATCCGACATGGCTCTCGATGAACTGAAGTCCGCCGTACCGGACTTCGCCAAGGACCTGAAGCTGAACCTCGGCTCGGTCATCGGCAACAGCGACCTCCCGCAGCAGCAGCTGTGGGGCACCGTCCTGGCCTGCGCGATCGCCTCGCGCTCGCCGAAGGTGCTCCGCGAGCTGGAGCCGGAGGCCAAGGCCAACCTCTCCCCCGAGGCGTACCAGGCCGCCAAGTCCGCCGCCGCCATCATGGCGATGAACAACGTGTTCTACCGGACCCGGCACCTGCTGTCGGACCCGGAGTACGGCACGATGCGCGCCGGTCTGCGGATGAACGTCATCGGCAACCCGGGCGTGGACAAGGTCGACTTCGAGCTGTGGTCGCTGGCCGTCTCGGCCATCAACGGCTGCGGTATGTGCCTCGACTCGCACGAGCAGGTGCTCCGCAAGGCCGGTGTGGACCGCGAGACGATCCAGGAGGCCGTCAAGATCGCCGCCGTCCTCCAGGCCGTCGGCGCCACCCTCGACGCCGAGGCCGCCCTGGCGGAGTAATCCGCCCGCGCACCGCGCACCGTGAAGAAGCCCCGTGGACCCAACGGTCCACGGGGCTTCTTCGCGCTTCCGGAGCGGGCGGTCAGTCCCGCGACGGTGGCCGCGCCGGCGTCGGTGCCACCCCGATCGCCGTGGCACCGCGCGGCTGCGGCGCCATCCGTACCGCCTGTTCCAGGGAGTACGAACGGAGGTAGCCGACGACGGTGTTGGTGACGGCGACCAGCGGGACGGCGACCACCGCGCCGCCGATCCCGGCGATCAGGCCGCCCGCCGCGACGGAGAGGATCACCGCGAGCGGGTGGACGCGGACCGCGCGGCCCAGGATGAACGGCTGGAGGATGTGGCCCTCGATCTGCTGCACCGCCAGGACCACCGCGAGCACCATCAGCGCGGTGAACATGCCCTGGGTGACGAGCGCGACGACACATGCCAGCGCGCCCGAGACCACCGCGCCGATCAGCGGGATGAAGGCGAACAGGAAGATGAAGACGGCGAGCGGCACGGCCAGCGGCACTTTGAGGACGTAGAGCCCGGTGCCGATGAAGAACGCGTCGATCAGGGCGACCAGCACCGTGCCGCGGACGTACGCGGTCAGTGTCCGCCAGGCGCGCGGCCCGGCGCCCGCCACACCCTCGCGGGCGGCGAACGGGACCAGCTTCAGCATCCATTCCCAGATCCGCCGGCCGTCGTAGAGCAGGAAGAGCGTGGTGAACATCGCCAGCAGGATGCCGGTGAACACCTCAAGGACGACGGTGACGCCCTCCAGACCGGCGGAGGTGATGGCCTCGGTGTTGGCGCCGACCGCGTCCTGAAGGTTCTTGGCGATGTTGTTGATCTGGCTCTCGGTCACATGGAACGGGCTCTTGAGCAGCCAGCCCTTCAGCTCGGTGATGCCCTCCTGGATACGGTCGGAGACCGAGTCGATGTTGGCCTGCACCTGCCAGACGACGAACCAGCCGACCAAGCCCATGATGACGAAGCCGCCGATGAAGGTCAGCGCGGTGGCGAATCCGCGCGGCAGCCCCCGGCGCCGCAGCCAGGCGACCGTCGGCTGCAACAGCGCGGTGATCAACAGCGCCGCGACGAAGGCCAGCACGACCAGCTCGATGGTGGTGATGACCTGGGCCAGCACCCAGAGCGTCCCGGCCAGCACCAGCAGCCGCCACCCCGCCTCGGCGGCGACCCGCACCCCCCACGGCACCGCCGACGCCGGATCGGGCCGCGCGGCAACGGCCGGAGCGTAGGCGGGCGGTGCGGGGACGGCGGCCGCACGGCCCGTACCCGCCTCCCCCTCGGACGGCGGCGCGGTGCTCCCGGACGCCGACGCCGCGGCCACGGGCGTCACGGCCTCCGGCGCAGCAGCTTCCGGAGCAGCGGCTTCCGGTGCCACGGCCTCCTTCGCCGCCGCGGACTCCTCCCCCACCACAGGCACTTCAGGCCCCGACCGCGCTCCCCCCGAGGCCGCGGCGGCATCCGTCCCGCCCGGGGGCCGGGGACTCCCGTCACGCCGCAGCGCCTCCGCGTCCTCGGCCGCCGCCGCGGCCTCCGCCCGGCGGCGCTGTTCCTCCAGCCGCTGCGCGAGCCGCGTCAGACCGGCGCCGAGCCCGCCGACCCATTGAGGCAATCTGGACATGTCGTTCCTCTTCCCCTCCCGCCCCCCACTCCTGACGGGACGACGTTACCTGTGCGGGACACACGAAACCCCCGACGCTGACGCGGTCGGGGGTTTCGGGGCGTACGTGCGGTGCGGCCGGAGACCGGGGTACGTCTAGTACCAGCTGTTTTGCTGCCAGAAGCTCCAGGCGCCACAGGGGCTGCCGTAGCGGCTGTTCATGTAGTTCAGCCCCCACTTGATCTGGGTGGCCGGGTTGGTCTGCCAGTCGGCGCCCGCGGAGGACATCTTGGAACCGGGCAGCGCCTGGACCAGACCGTAGGCGCCCGAGGAGGCGTTGACGGCCTGGTAGTTCCAGCCGGACTCGTGGCTCACGATGTTGCTGAAGCACTGGAACTGCTCGCCCGGGATCATCTGGCGCGCCATGGCCTGCGTCTCGGCGATCGTGTACGAGCCCTTGGCGACGAAGTCGCTGGCGTCACGGGTCGCGGAGCGCGACACCTCCAGCTTCTTCTTCCGCGCCTCGGCGTCGGCCTTCGCCTTCGCCTCGTCCGCGGCGTCCTTCTTCTCCTGCGCGGTCTGTGCGGCGGCCTTGCGTGCCGACTCCTGCGCGGACTTGAGGGCTGCCACATCGGCCTGGGTGGACTGGTCGTCCGCCTGCTGCGTCAGGGAGGCCGTCTGCACCTGGGCCTGCTGGCCCGCGGGGAGGTCGGCGATCGTCGCGTCGGCTGCCGTGGCCTGGGTGTTGCTGCCATCCAAGCCCGGCTGGTTGCCTGCAGCGACGCCGACTACGGCGCCGACGGTGGTGACCGCGGTGGCGGAGGCCACGGCGAATCCCCGGACCGAGATCCGGCTCACACGATTTCCTTCCAGCATCGCCCGCATAGGTGACCTCGCGGACGCAATCGTGCCCCTGGCGCTGGCTTCCCTTGTTCCGCCCCCTGTTGAGCGGCGGGGGCGACTGGTCACGGGAGGCACGGGCCCGGTACGTCCCCCTCAGGGTTCGCGTGGTGCTCGGGCGGCATACGGCGGTTCACTATGAAGTTCGGGTGGTGCCGCACCTCTGGGGATGCTGGTGGTGCCGTATGCGGGGCCTGACAGGACCCAGACTCTGCCCGACGGGGCCACCGGGAATCAATTCTCCACCGGGTGTGAAAGCTCACACCCGGTTTACCCCCCTGAGATTCCCGCATATTCCCGCGCATCAGAACGCCGCCCGGTTAAGCTCCTTGGCTTCTCCGGGCGGCGTCCTGTCGTACACACCGGATCAGATGCTGCCGTCCTCCAGCATTTCGGTCACCAGCGCGGCGATCGGCGAGCGCTCCGAGCGGGTCAGCGTGACGTGCGCGAAGAGCGGGTGGCCCTTCAGCTTCTCCACCACGGCCACCACGCCGTCGTGCCGCCCGACCCGGAGGTTGTCGCGCTGCGCGACGTCATGCGTCAGCACCACCCGGGAGTTGGCCCCGATCCGGGACAACACGGTCAGCAGGACGTTCCGCTCCAGGGACTGGGCCTCGTCGACGATGACGAACGCGTCGTGCAGCGACCGGCCGCGGATATGGGTCAGCGGCAGCACCTCCAGCATGCCGCGCTCCACGACCTCCTCGATGACCTCCTTGCTCGTCACCGCCGAGAGCGTGTCGAAGACCGCCTGCGCCCAGGGGCTCATCTTCTCGGACTCGTTGCCCGGCAGATAGCCCAGCTCCTGCCCGCCCACCGCGTACAGCGGCCGGAACACCATCACCTTGCGGTGCTGACGGCGTTCCAGCACCGCCTCCAGGCCCGCGCAGAGCGCCAGCGCCGACTTGCCGGTGCCGGCCCGGCCGCCCATGGAGACGATGCCGACCTCCTGGTCCAGCAGGAGGTCCAGGGCGATGCGCTGTTCGGCGCTGCGGCCGTGGATGCCGAACGCCTCGCGGTCGCCACGCACCAGCCGCACCGCGCCGTCCTCGGTGACCCGGCCGAGCGCCTTGCCGCGCTCCGACTGGAGGACGAGCCCGGTGTGGACGGGCAGCTCGGCGGCCTCCGGTACGTGTGCGACCTCGTCGGCGAAGAGTTCGTCGACCTGATCGGCGGTGGCGGCGATCTCGCTCATGCCCGTCCAGCCGGAGTCGGTGACGGCCAGTTCGGCGCGGTATTCCTCGGCGAGCAGTCCGACGGACGACGCCTTGATCCGCATCGGCAGGTCCTTGGAGACGACGGTCACGTCGTACCCCTCGGCCTGGAGGTTGCGGGCGACGGCGAGGATCCGTGCGTCGTTGTCGCCGACGCGGCTGTGGCCGTTCCAGAACGCGGCGGGCAGGATCCCGGGGTCGGAGTGGTTGAGTTCGACTCTGAGGGTGCCGCCCAGGTCGCCGATGGGCAAGGGCGCGTCCAGCCGCCCGAACCGTACGCGGTACTCGTCCAGCAGGCGCAGCGCCTGCCGTGCGAAGTACCCCAGCTCTGGATGGTGCCTCTTGGCCTCCAGCTCCGTGACCACCACGACCGGCAGGACGACCTCGTGCTCGTCGAAGCGGGACATGGCGCCTGGATCGGCCAGCAGGACGCTGGTGTCGAGGACGTAGGTGTGCCGGCCGCTCTCACGGCGCTTGTTGCTGTTCACCACGGGTGGACGAACCCCCTCGGATGAGGTCGGGGTGCGACGGCGTCGCGGGGGACAGGACCGGGTTCTGGCCGCGCTGCGCGGGCCGAACACCGGCCCTCCGCGTCGTCCGTGCGGGTCGCACGGGCCTCCGTGATGCGCAAAGGGCCTCCCGGGCGGACGGCCCCATGCCGTCCGCTGAGATACGGCGCCCGTGTCTGATTCCGGGCGCCGACCTGCCAGGAACCTTCCCGCGTTGGGGTGCGCCCATGCCCGGCGCACGGGCGCACAGGCGGTGAACCTTGGATGACGCGCGCCGCGTACGACCGTGCCCCGGCCACCACCTGGGGTGACCGGGGCACGGGAGGAACCGGGGCCGGAGCTTCACCGGGGCGCCCCCGAGGGGCACGTACCGGGCATAACGGATGCGGTGGGCTAGCCGCCGTAACGCCGGTTGCGGGCCGCGTAGTCGCGCAGGGCGCGCAGGTAGTCGACCTTCCGGAAGGCGGGCCAGAAGACCTCGCAGAAGTAGTACTCGGAGTGCGCGGACTGCCAGAGCATGAATCCGGACAGGCGCTGTTCGCCGCTGGTGCGGATCACCAGGTCCGGGTCGGGCTGGCCGCTGGTGTAGAGGTGGTTGGAGATGAGGTCGATGTCGACGGTCTCGGCCAGCTCCTCGAAGGAGGTGCCGCGGTCGGCGTGTTCGAGGAGGAGGGAGCGGACCGCGTCGGCGATCTCCTGGCGGCCTCCGTACGCGACGGCGACGTTGACCAGGACGCCGGTGTTGTCGACGGTGTCCTCCTCCGCCTGCTTGAGGACGTGCTGGGTGTCCGAGGGCAGCAGGTCGCGGTTGCCGACGTGGTGGACACGCCAGCGGCCGTCGGCGGCGAGGTCGCGCACGGTGTTCTCGATGATGCCGAGCAACGGCGTCAGTTCGACCGCGGGCCGGTCGAGGTTGTCGGTCGACAGCAGCCAGAGTGTGACCACCTCGACATCGGTCTCGGCGCACCAGCCCAGCAGTTCGCCGATCTTGACGGCGCCGGCCTGGTGGCCCTGCTCGGGCGTGCGGCCGTCAGCCCGTGCCCAGCGGCGGTTGCCGTCGAGGATGACCCCGATGTGCTTGGGCACCTGGCTGTGGTCCAGCCGGCCCTCCACCCGCCGTGCATACAGCCGGTAGACCAGATTCCGCAGTGCCTGCGGATACGGGATACGCATCCCGGAAGATCGCAGCATGAGTGTGGTCCAGCCCCTCCGTGCCCATTGGCGGTCGCCCCGTCGCCTAAGTACGTACTTTACTTCTCGGGCGTGTCGGCAGCCCCATCAGGTGTCTCTGAGGACCGTGATAGGGAGTTGACCATGACTGATTCTTCTCCGTACTGCGCCGCGGATTCACGCTACGACTCCATGGAGTACCGGCGCACCGGACGCAGCGGCCTGAAACTTCCGGCCATCTCTCTGGGACTCTGGCACAACTTCGGTGACGACCGCACCTTGGCCTCGCAGCGCGCGATCCTGCGCCGCGCCTTCGACCTGGGCGTGACCCACTTCGACCTGGCCAACAACTACGGTCCGCCGCCCGGGTCCGCCGAGCTGAACTTCGGGAAGATCTTCGCTCAGGACTTCCGGCCCTACCGCGACGAGATCATTCTCTCGACCAAAGCGGGATATCGGATGCATCCCGGCCCGTACGGCGAATGGGGTTCGCGG
The DNA here is from genome assembly GCF_007280575.1 of Streptomyces benahoarensis. Taxonomy (GTDB): domain Bacteria; phylum Actinomycetota; class Actinomycetes; order Streptomycetales; family Streptomycetaceae; genus Streptomyces; species Streptomyces benahoarensis. The sequence goes on along the minus strand of NZ_VKJP01000106.1, from coordinate 1,734 downwards.
AAATATCTCCTCTCCTCGCTCGATGCCTCACTGAAGCGGATGGGTGTCGATTACGTCGATATTTTCTACTCGCACCGCTTCGACCCGGAAACCCCGCTGGAGGAGACGATGGGCGCCCTCGCGTCCGCCGTCCGCCAGGGGAAGGCGCTCTACGCCGGAATCTCGTCGTACAGCTCCGAGCAGACCCGGGAGGCGGCCCGGATTCTGCGCGGTATGGGCGTACCGGCGCTGATCCACCAGCCGTCGTACTCGATGATCAACCGCTGGACCGAGGGCGACGGGCTGCTGGACACCCTGGAGAGCGAGGGCATGGGCTGCGTCTCGTTCGCGCCGCTCGCGCAGGGGCTGCTCACCGACAAGTACCTGCACGGCGTCCCGGAGGGCTCACGTGCCTCGCTGGGCAAGTCGCTCGACCCGGGACTGCTCTCCGAGGACGTGGTACGGCGGCTGCGGGGGCTCAACGAGATCGCCGCCCGCCGGGGCCGGTCGCTGGCGCAGCTGGCGCTGGGCTGGGTGCTGCGGGACCCACGGATGACGTCGGCGCTGATCGGGGCGAGCAGCGTGGCGCAGCTGGAGGCGAACATCGCGGCGCTGGGCGCCCCGGCGCTGACGGAGGCCGAGCTGTCGGAGATCGACGAGTTCGCGCAGACCACCGACGGGGTGAACATCTGGGCCCGCCGGAGCTGAGTCCGGCGGGAGGCCCGGGGCCCGGGTTTCCGGGCCGGTCCCGTGCCCGGGAGGCAGTGTGCGCCCCCTGTGCCGAGTGCCCCTGGCGTGCGCCGGGCACGGCGAAAGGCACAGGAACGGAGCCGGAAAGCAAACCGGAAAGAAAAAGCGGGCCGGTCCGTGGGGGGGATACGGACCGGCCCGAGGGGGGGCTTCCACCATAACCCCATGAGCCCTGTGGTGTGCGCAACATCGCAGAACCGGTGTGCCCCGGTCGCGCGCCGGGGCGCACCGTCGCCACCCGGACGGCCGCCGCGACCCTCGTCAGGCGGCCGCCGCGACCGCCGGGAGCAGCCCGCAGAGCGCCCCGGCGATCAGGTGCGGGCCGAGCGGCAGTCCACCGGGGACCGCGCGGCGCCAGGACCCGGCGGCGGCGCCCGGCGAGCAGCGGCCAGCCGTGGGCCGATCCGGTGAGGGGGTGGCCCCGGGGGCAGCCGGTGCGCCAGCCGTGGTCCGGGTCGACGCTCAGCCGGTGGACGGGCCGGGGCAGCAGCACTCCGGCGGCGGCACCGTAGGCGGCGGCGAGGATCATCAGCGTCGGGTCACCCGATGACCATGGAGCGCGGGGCCCGGGCGCGGGACCGGCCCGGCGGGACGGCGGGACGGCGCGGGGCGCCCGCACGGTCGCGACGCCCGCACGGTCGCGGGCGGGCGGGCCCGGGGCGCCCGTACCGCCGCGGGCGGACGGCTGGTAGAACGGCGGCCATGGCACGTTGGCGGGACGGTACGGGGACGATGTACGGGGCGGGCACTCCGGTCGTGGTGGAGATCGCCGCGTCCTACCGGGCACGCAGACGGGGACTGTTGGGCCGGGACGGGATGGCGGGAGCGCTGCTGCTGACGCCCGCGAGCGGGGTGCACACCTTCGGGATGCGGTTCGCGATCGATGTCGCCTATCTCGACCGGCAGCTGCGGGTGCTCGCGGTGCGCACCATGCCACCGGGGAGGCTGGGGCTGCCGCGTCCGCGTGCCCGCCATGTGCTGGAGGCGTCGGCGGGGGCGATGGCC
>NZ_VKJP01000105.1 GCF_007280575.1 Streptomyces benahoarensis | reverse complement strand
AGGAGACAGGTGCCGTGAGGGGAGGGCGGGCGACGGCAGGGCCCGGCCCCGTACGCACCCCCACGCGCACCGCCCCGGTACCGGCGGGTCGGGCCGGTACCGGGGCGGTGGGGGTGCGGCGGCGGACCCGGGGGAAGTCCGCCGCCGCGCGACGGGGAACGTGCCCCCGACGGGTCAGGCGCCCAGCTCGCCCGCGGCCTTCTGGATGTCCGCGGCGAAGGTGCTCACCTCGGAGTAGACACCGGGCTTGCCGGGACGGGCGCAGCCCTCGCCCCAGGAGACGATGCCGACCTGGAGCCACTCACCGGCGTCGTCCTTGCGGAACATCGGGCCGCCGGAGTCGCCCTGGCAGGTGTCGACGCCGCCGGTGTCGAGCTTCCCGGCGCATATCTCGTCGCCCGGGGTCAGGTCGTCGCCGTACGCCTTCTCGCAGGTGGCGTCGTCGACGAACGGCACCGTCGCCTTCAGGAGGTAGCGCTGCTGATCGCCGCCCTCCTTGTCGGCGCCCCACCCGGCGATGGTGAAGTCACCGTTGTTGAGCTTGTCGTCCTGAGCGATCTTCAAGGTGGGCTGGTCGATCGGCTTCTCCAGCTTGATCAGCGCCCAGTCCTTGCCCTTGCCGTTGTAGCCGGGGGCCTGCAGGACCTCCTTGGACTTGACCGTGACGGCGGCCGAGTCCTCCAGGTCGACGACGCCCGCGGTGGCGGTGATGTCGGTGTTGGGGCCGCTGCCGTCGACGCAGTGCGCCGCGGTCAGCACGATGTCCTTGGCGTACAGCGCGCCGCCGCAGCCCATCGACAGCCGGACCATGAAGGGGAATTCACCCTGGTCGGCCTTGGTGCCGCCGACGACCTTGGTACCCACCGAACCGGAGCTGTCGGGGGCGGGCGACGCGAAGGCCGTGCCGGGCAGAAGGCTGAAGGCGGCCAGGGCGACGGCGCCGGCGGCGGTGGTTCTCTTGAGGTGCTTCAGGGAGCTGCGCAACGGGCTTCCTTTCGTGGGGGGTTGCACGTCGACGACGGACGCATGCCCCACCGGAGCCGGTGCGCGGCACGGCTGCGAAACGGGCAGCCTGCCGTGCGGCCTGCGGACCCAGTGGGGGATGAGTCCGTAAAGCGCTCTGTGATTATGTGAGCGGACGCTCAGCGTGACAAGAGTGCCCACCCGCCAACTCCCTTGACCCCGGCCGCCCCAGGCGTCACGTCACCGCCAGTCGCGGTCCGGCGTCGCGGCGGCCAGGGCGGCGCGGGCGCCGTCGACCAGGGGATCTCCGTGCGGGACGCAGACGGTGTCGACGTCGTCGAGGGCGGCGAGCCTGCGGAACGACGATTCGGCCCGCTCCCGGTCGACGTTGAAGGGACCGAGGACCACCCGGCCGTCGACGGCGCCGATGAGGTCGCCGGGGAACAGCACCCGCGAGCGCGGCAGATGCAGCGCGATACCGCCCGGCGTGTGCCCGGGCACGTGCAGCACCCGCACCGACTCGCCCCAGCCGTCAAGCGTGTCCCCCTCGCGCAGCGGGACGTCCACCCCGACGGGCTCCCGCACGGGCAGCGCCCCGCCGGGCAGCCCCGCGAAGATCTGCACCCGGAGCGCCGCCTCGGCCGGGGTGGGCCGCGCCTGCGGTTCGGGGCGGGCGCCGGTGATGTACGGGACGTCGTCGGCACCGGCCAGCAAGGTGGCGCCGGTGGCGGCGACCAGCGGCGCGGCCGAACCGACGTGGTCGATGTGGGAGTGGGTCAGCACGATCTGCCGCAGCGCGCGGGGCCCGGCGCCGAGCCGTCCGAGCGCGTCCAGGATCGCGGGGGCGGAGCCGGGCATGCCGGTGTCGACGGCGGCGAAGCCGTCGCCGGGCAGCGCGACGAGATGGACGTGCCCGACGGCGAACGGCAGCTGCCAGACGGTGTCGGTGAGTTGACGGAGTTCCGTACGGAGAGAGGTCATACCGGCGACGCTACGGACCGGGCCGCCCCCGCGAAGTGCCTTATGCCGTCGGCAGATTGCGCGGCCGGCGAACGAAGCGGAACCCGATCGGCCCCGGCTCCGTCCCATGCGTGACCCGAGGAGGCAGACATGTGGACCACCACAGCACAGCGGACCACCCGCACCCCCGCCGGGAAGAGCCGTACCGTGCGGCGCACCCTGGCCGCCCTGACCGCCCTGACCGCCGCCGGTACGGCGCTGGCCGGGTGCGGCGGAGCGAAGCAGACGGTCGGCGCCGCGCCGCCCGGCAAGCAGAACGCGTTCGAGCAGCGCGCCGACACCATCGTGCGGGACTGGCCGAAGGTCGAGCCGGTGTCCGGACACAAGGAGGCGCTGCTGCCGCTGGCCGGGGCCGACCGGCCGGGCGTCTCGGCACGGAAGGTGACGGTGACCGTCGGCCACGGCGCCTGCGACGCGAGGTACGGCGCGCATGTCCGCGAGTCGGAGAAGCTGATCGTGGTGTCGGGCTGGAGCCGCAAGAAGGACGACAAGAAGATGTGCACCGCCCAACTTGCCACCGACAAGGTCACGTTGGACCTCAAGCAGCCGCTGGGCCACCGCACCCTCGTCGACGCGGCCACCGGCAAACCGCTGGCCGGTCACCGCTGAGCCACCGCCGTACCGGCCGTCCGCACGGCGCCGCGCCACTGCCCACGGCGCCGCGGCGGACACCGGGCCGGGGCGGGGCGGCAGGGGTACCGCGGCGTGTGGGGCGCCGCGGTGCCCCGGCCGGCCCGCCCCGGCCCGTTTCCGGTGACGGCGGGGCCCGGCCGCGGGGAGCACGACCGGGCCCGATGGCACGGGGCGGCCCCAGCCGTGGAACACCGCTCCCCCACCACCCGGGCGCACCGCTCACCGCGAGCCCTGGAGCACACTCCAGCCCCTAGGCTCGCGCCATGAGTCCTTCCATCGCCCGTAACACCCGAGTCGAGCTGCCCGAGCTGCTGGAGTTCGTCCGCCCCCGGCACCGCGCGATCCTGCTGACCCGCCGCTCCGACGGCACTCCGCAGGGCTCGCCGCTGACCTGCGGCGTGGACGATTCCGGCCGGCTGGTCATGTCGACGTATCCCGAGCGCGCCAAGGTGCGCAACGCCCGCCGGGCGCCGTCGGTCAGCGTGATCGTGCTGTCCGACGAGTGGAACGGCCCGTGGGTGCAGATCGACGGTGAGGCCGAGGTGATCGACGCGCCGGAGTCCGTCGAGCCGCTGGTCGAGTACTACCGCAACATCGCCGGTGAGCACCCGGACTGGGACGAGTACCGCGAGGCCATGCGCGACCAGGGCAAATCGCTGATCCGGGTGACCCCGCGGCGCTGGGGCCCGGTCGCCACCGGCGGCTTCCCCTCCCGGCTGGTGGCCGGGGACGGCGAGGCCGCGGAGTAACGGCCTGGGAGCTGTTGCCCCAGGCCGCAGGCACAGGCCGCCCGCCCCACGCCGGGGGCGGGCGGCCCGCCAAGAGACGCGCGACGCCCGCCCGCCGGTCGGGGAATCAGGCAGGCGTCGCGGTATGGGCCCCGGTACCGCTCCCGGGACCCATGCCGCCGTACGCCGTTGTACGGGACAGGAAGGGACGTACCGTCACACGGTGAGTGCGCGGTCCGTCGGCTTGATGGGTGCCGGGAGGGCGCTGGCCCCGGTGAGGAAGCGGTCCACGCCCCGGGCGGCGGAGCGGCCCTCGGCGATGGCCCACACGATGAGCGACTGGCCGCGCCCCGCGTCACCGGCGGCGTACACCCCGGGGACGTTGGTGGCGAACTCCGCATCGCGGGCGATGTTGCCGCGGGCGTCCACCTCAAGGCCGAACTGCTCGACCAGCCCGTTCTCCCGGTCGGTGCCGGTGAAGCCCATCGCGAGGGTGACCAGCTGCGCCGGGATCTTCCGCTCGGTGCCGGGCTTCTGCTCCAGCTTGCCGTCCTTGAACTCCACCTCGATCAGGTGCAGCCACTGCACGTTGCCGTCCTCGTCGCCCTCGAAGTGGGTGGTCGACACCGCGTAGACCCGCTCGCCGCCCTCCTCGTGCGCGGAGGTCACCTTGTACAGCATCGGGAAGGTCGGCCAGGGCTGGCCCGCGCTGCGCTCCTCGCCCGGTCGCGGCATGATCTCCAGCTGGGTGACGGACGCCGCGCCCTGGCGGTGGGCGGTGCCGACGCAGTCCGCGCCGGTGTCGCCGCCGCCGATGACGACGACATGCTTGCCCTCGGCGGTGATCGGGGCGACCGTCAGATCGCCCTCCTGCACCTTGTTGGCGAGCGGCAGGTACTCCATCGCGACGTGGATGCCGGTCAGCTCCCGGCCGGGCACCGGCAGGTCCCGGGAGGTGGTGGCGCCCGCGGCGACGACGACGGCGTCGTACCGCTTGCGCAGCTTCTTCGCGTCGATGTCGCGGCCGATCTCCGTCTCCGTACGGAACTTGGTGCCCTCCGCCCGCATCTGCTCGATACGGCGGTTGATGTGCCGCTTCTCCATCTTGAACTCGGGGATGCCGTACCGCAGCAGCCCGCCGATGCGGTCGGCGCGCTCGTAGACGGCGACGGTGTGGCCTGCGCGGGTCAGCTGCTGGGCGGCGGCGAGGCCCGCCGGGCCCGAGCCGATGACGGCGACGGTCTTGCCGGAGAGCCGCTCGGGCGGCTGCGGGGTGACGTCGCCGCTGTCCCACGCCTTGTCGATGATGGTGACCTCGACGTTCTTGATGGTCACGGGCTGCTGGTTGATGCCGAGCACGCACGCCGCCTCACAGGGCGCCGGGCAGAGGCGGCCGGTGAACTCCGGGAAGTTGTTGGTCGCGTGCAGCCGCTCGGACGCGGCGCTCCAGTCGTCGCGCCAGGCGTAGTCGTTCCACTCGGGGATGAGGTTCCCCAGCGGGCAGCCGTTGTGGCAGAACGGGATGCCGCAGTCCATGCAGCGCGACGCCTGCTTGCTGATGAGCGGCAGCAGGGCGCCGGGCCGGTAGACCTCGTTCCAGTCCTGGACGCGCTCGCCTGTGGGACGGGCCGTGGCGACCTCGCGGTCGTGGTTGAGGAAGCCCTTCGGGTCAGCCATGGGTCGCCGCCTCCATCATCTTCTCGTGGGTCTCGGACTCGGAGAGTCCGGCCTGCTCGGCGGCGTCCTTGGCGGCGAGCACTGCCTGGTAGGTGGCCGGGACGACCTTGCTGAAGCGGGCAGCGGCGGCGTCCCAGTCGGCGAGGAGCTTCGCGGCGACGGTCGAGCCGGTCTCCTCCTGATGGCGGCGCACCACCTCGTGCAGCCACCGCGCGTCGGCGCCGTCCAGCGGACGCACCGCGTCGGCCAGTTCCTTGTTGACGTGGGTGGGGTCGAGGTCGATGACGTACGCGAACCCGCCCGACATCCCGGCGGCGAAGTTGCGGCCGGTCGCGCCGAGGACGACCGCGTTGCCGCCGGTCATGTACTCGCAGCCGTGGTCGCCGACGCCCTCGGAGACCACCGTGGCGCCGGAGTTACGGACGCAGAACCGCTCGCCGACCCGGCCGCGCAGGTACAGCTCGCCGCCGGTGGCGCCGTAGGCGAGGGTGTTGCCCGCAATGGTGGAGTACTCGGCGAGATGGTCGGCGCCGCGGTCGGGGCGGACCACGATGCGGCCGCCGGAGAGGCCCTTGCCGACGTAGTCGTTGGCGTCGCCCTCCAGCCGCAGTGTGATGCCGCGCGGCAGGAACGCGCCGAAGGACTGCCCGGCGGAGCCGGTGAAGGTGAGGTCGATGGTGTCGTCGGGCAGCCCGGCGCCGCCGAACTTCTTGGTGACCTCGTGGCCGAGCATGGTGCCGACGGTGCGGTTGATGTTGCGGATCGCGACCTGGGCGCGCACCGGCTGCGCGTCCTCGGCGGTGTCCGCGGACAGCGCATCGGCGGCGAGCCGGATCAGCTCGTTGTCCAGCGCCTTCGCCAGACCGTGGTCCTGGACGGTGGCCTGGTGGCGGACGGCGCCCTCGGGCAGTTCGGGGACGTACAGCAGCGGGGCGAGGTCGAGGCCCTGGGCCTTCCAGTGGTCCACCGCCCGCGTGGTGTCGAGGAGTTCGGCGTGGCCGATGGCCTCGTCGAGGGTGCGGAAGCCCAGCTCGGCGAGGAGTTCGCGGACCTCCTCGGCGATGAACTCGAAGAAGTTGACGACGTGTTCGGCCTTGCCGCTGAACCGCTCGCGCAGCACCGGGTTCTGGGTGGCGATGCCGACCGGGCAGGTGTCGAGGTGGCAGACGCGCATCATGACGCAGCCGGAGACGACCAGCGGCGCGGTCGCGAAGCCGAACTCCTCGGCGCCCAGCAGCGCCGCGATGATCACGTCGCGGCCGGTCTTCAGCTGCCCGTCGGTCTGCACCACGATCCGGTCGCGCAACCCGTTGAGCAGCAGCGTCTGCTGGGCCTCGGCGAGCCCCAGCTCCCAGGGGCCACCGGCGTGCTTGAGGGAGGTGAGCGGCGAGGCGCCCGTACCGCCGTCGTGGCCGGAGATGAGGACGACGTCCGCGTGCGCCTTGGAGACACCCGCGGCGACGGTGCCGACGCCGACCTCGGAGACCAGCTTCACGTGGATACGCGCGGCCGGGTTGGCGTTCTTGAGGTCGTGGATCAGCTGCGCCAGATCCTCGATGGAGTAGATGTCGTGGTGCGGCGGCGGCGAGATCAGGCCGACGCCGGGCGTCGAGTGCCGGGTCTTCGCCACCCACGGGTAGACCTTGTGGCCGGGCAGCTGACCGCCCTCACCGGGCTTGGCGCCCTGGGCCATCTTGATCTGGATGTCGTCGGCGTTGACGAGGTATTCGCTGGTCACGCCGAAGCGGCCGGAGGCGACCTGCTTGATGGACGAGCGGCGCGCCGGGTCGTACAGCCGCTCCGGGTCCTCGCCGCCCTCACCGGTGTTGGACTTGCCGCCGAGCTGGTTCATGGCGATGGCCAGCGTCTCGTGCGCCTCCTGGGAGATGGAGCCGTACGACATGGCGCCCGTGGAGAACCGCTTGACCAGGGAGGACGCCGGTTCGACCGCATCGATCGGCACCGCCGGGCGGTCCGCCTTGATACCGAAGAGGCCGCGCAGCGTCATCAGCCGCTCGGACTGTTCGTTCACCCGGTCCGTGTACTGCTTGAAGATGTCGTACCGGCGGGCGCGGGTGGAGTGCTGGAGCCGGAAGACGGTGTCCGGGTCGAAGAGGTGCGGTTCGCCCTCGCGGCGCCACTGGTACTCGCCGCCGATCTCCAGCGCGCGGTGGCTGGCGGCGATGCCGGACGCCGGGTACGCCTTGGCGTGCCGGGCGGCGACCTCCTCGGCGACGATGTCCAGGCCCGCGCCGCCGATCTTGGTGGCGGTGCCGTGGAAGTAGGTGTCGACGAACGCGTCGTCCAGGCCGACGGCCTCGAAGACCTGCGCGCCGCGGTAGGAGGCGACGGTCGAGATGCCCATCTTGGACATGACCTTCAGGACGCCCTTGCCGAGCGCCTTGATGAGGTTGCGGATGGCGGCCTCGGGGTCGGTGCCCGCGGGCAGGAAGGTCCCGGCGCGGACCAGGTCCTCGACGGACTCCATCGCCAGGTACGGGTTGACCGCGGCGGCGCCGTAGCCGATCAGCAGCGCGACATGGTGCACCTCGCGGACGTCACCGGCCTCGACGAGCAGGCCCACCTGGGTGCGCTGCTTCGTCCGGATGAGGTGGTGGTGGACGGCGGAGGTGAGCAGCAGCGACGGGATCGGGGCGTGCTCGGCGTCGGAGTGCCGGTCGGAGAGGACGATCAGCCGGGCCCCGGCCTCGATGGCCGCGGCGGCCTCCGCACAGATCTCCGCCAGGCGCGCGGCGAGGGCCTCGCCACCGCCGCCGACGCGGTAGAGACCGGAGAGCGTCACGGCCTTCATGCCGGGCATGTCGCCGTCGGCGTTGATGTGGATGAGCTTGGCCAGCTCGTCGTTGTCGATCACCGGGAACGGCAGGATGACGCTGCGGCAGGACTCCGCGGTCGGCTCCAGGAGGTTGCCCTGCGGACCGAGCGAGGAGATCAGCGAGGTGACCAGCTCCTCGCGGATGGCGTCCAGCGGCGGGTTGGTGACCTGCGCGAACAGCTGGGTGAAGTAGTCGAAGAGCAGCCGCGGACGGGCCGAGAGCGCGGCGATCGGCGAGTCGGTGCCCATCGAACCGATCGGCTCGGCACCGGAGTTCGCCATCGGCGCGAGCAGGACCCGCAGCTCCTCCTCGGTGTAGCCGAAGGTCTGCTGGCGGCGGGTGACCGAGGCGTGGGTGTGCACGATGTGCTCGCGCTCGGGCAGGGCGGCGAGGTCGATCAGGCCCTCGTCCAGCCACTGCTGGTACGGGTGGGCCCCGGCCAGCTCCGCCTTGATCTCGTCGTCCTCGATGATGCGGTGCTCGGCGGTGTCGACGAGGAACATCCGGCCCGGCTGGAGGCGGCCCTTGCGAACGACCTTGGCGGGGTCGATGTCGAGGACGCCGACCTCGGAGGAGAGCACGACCAGACCGTCGTCGGTGACCCAGTAGCGGCCGGGGCGCAGCCCGTTGCGGTCGAGGACCGCGCCGACCTGCGTGCCGTCGGTGAAGGTGACACACGCCGGGCCGTCCCAGGGCTCCATCATCGTGGAGTGGTACCGGTAGAACGCGCGGCGGGCCGGGTCCATCGACGGGGAGTTCTCCCACGCCTCCGGGACCATCATCAGCACCGCGTGCGGCAGCGACCGGCCGCCGAGGTGCAGCATCTCCAGGACCTCGTCGAAGGAGGCGGAGTCGGAGGCGTCCGGTGTGCAGACCGGGAAGAGCCGGTCTGTGTCCAGGTCGCCGAAGAGCCGCGAGGCGAGCTGCGATTCGCGGGCCCGCATCCAGTTGCGGTTGCCCTTGACCGTGTTGATCTCACCGTTGTGCGCGACGAAGCGGTACGGGTGGGCCAGCGGCCAGCTCGGGAAGGTGTTGGTGGAGAACCGCGAGTGGACCAGGGCGATGGCCGATGCGAAGCGGCGGTCGGAGAGGTCCGGGAAGAACGGCTCCAGCTGCCCGGTGGTGAGCATCCCCTTGTAGACGAGGGTGCGGGCGGAGAGCGACGGGAAGTAGACCCCGGCTTCCCGCTCGGCGCGCTTGCGCAGCGCGAACGCCTTGCGGTCCAGCGCCAGCCCGGTGCTCGTCCCGTCCGTCACGCTGCGCTTGCTCGAAATGCTGTGCTTGCTCGTAACGAAGAGCTGGGAGAAGGCCGGCATGGTGGCGCGGGCGCCGTTGCCGAGGAGTTCGGGGGCGACGGGGACGACGCGCCAGCCGAGGACCGTCAGGCCCTCCTCATCGGCGATCGTCTCGATCTGCGAGACGGCGTCGGCCGCCTGCTGGGCATCGGCGGGCAGGAAGGCGATGCCGACGGCGTATCCGCCGGCCTCGGGGAGGTCGAAGGTGACCTCCTCGCGCAGGAACGCGTCCGGCACCTGGAGGAGGATGCCCGCGCCGTCGCCCGAATCGGGCTCGGAGCCGGTGGCACCGCGGTGCTCCAGGTTGGTCAGCACCGTGAGCGCCTGCTCGACCAGCGCGTGAGCGGCCTCGCCGGTGAGGGTGGCCACGAAGCCGACACCGCAGGCGTCGTGCTCGTTGCGCGGGTCGTACATCCCCTGCGGGGCGGGGCGCCCGTCCATGGGCGACCAGGCGGCGCGGGTGGCACCGGTGGTGGTCGCGGAGTGCGTGGACGCGGAACGCATCGGCTCTCCCAACGTCGTCGTGGCATAGGAACTGCCGAGGGACGACGTTGGCCCTCCGCGAAATTTCGTGCAGGTTACAGGATGGCTCGCTTCTCAGGAAGCGAATAGAGCCTTCCAACATGCGGACACCGTGACTGCGGTGTGAGGTCGCGGGCGGACAACCCGGTCCGGAAACGGGGCGCCCACCGAGCGACATTGCCCGTGTGGCGCCCCGGCCTTATGCCCGGCGGTCAGCTACATGAAACCGCCGGGTAACTCAACAATGATGCGAGCCCCTGTAGAGGAGCATCACCCTATGACGGTTCCGAACAACGTCCCCAGGATGTACGTCACACCCGCGGCCGCGCCACCGAGGAGCAGCTGCCGCACCCCGCTGAACCACCACGAGCGGGCCGTCATCCGCGCCACGACCGCGCCGCACGCGAAGAGTCCGAGCAGCGCCAGCATCACCGCGGGCCACAGCGCGGAAGCGCCCAACAGGTACGGAAGTACGGGCAGCAGCGCGCCCAGCGCAAAGGATCCGAAGGAGGAAACCGCTGCCACGGTGGGCGACGGAAGGTCGGACGGATCTATGCCCAGCTCCTCACGGGCATGGATCTCCAACGCCTGCTCGGGGTCGCGGGAGAGCTGTTCGGCGACCTTCCGGGCCAGCTCCGGCTCCACCCCGCGCGATACGTAGAGGGCCGCCAGTTCGTCCCGTTCGTCCGTCGGATGCTTGCGCAGCTCGGCCCGTTCGATGTCCAGCTCGGCGAGGACCAGTTCGCGCTGGGAGGCGACCGAGGTGTACTCGCCGGCGGCCATCGAGAAGGCACCGGCGGCCAGTCCGGCCAGCCCGGTGATGATGATCGTCTGCTGGGAGACCGCGCCACCGGCGACGCCGGTCATCAGCGCGAGGTTCGAGACCAGCCCGTCCATGGCGCCGAAGACGGCGGGGCGCAGCCAGCCGCCGTTGACGTCGCGGTGGGTGTGGTTGTCGCGGTGGGCGACGTGGGTGGGCGCCGAAGCATCCATGACATCGGTGACGGACATAGGGACCTACTCCCTTCGGCGAGGTGTGGGCCGCTGTTCGGCACTTTCCCCTCCAACACCTCGAAACTAGGCGTGACGCCCCCTCCACCGCTAGCAAGGAAGGCCGAACTTACCTCTCTGACCTGCGGTTTCTCCCGACCGCCCGCCATGAGATCCCGCTCACAGGGAGCCGCGGCGAGCCGGTCCGACGGGCGCGCTGAGCCGTTCGGGTGAGCGCGGGCCGGACGGCGGCGCGGGGCCGCCGGGCGCGGGCGCTGCGCCTGTGCCGTGGGCGCATACGACACCGCGCCGGGCGGAACCCGTAACGGGTCCGCCCGGCGCGGTGCAGGGATACGGCCGCCGCCCGGGGCGACGGCACGGTCTCAGGTCTTCTTGCCGCCGCTCCCGGCGGTCTTCGTCTCGCCGTCGGCGCGCTTCTCCTTCGCGCCCCCGGTATCGGACTCCGCGTCCTTCTCGGCCTCGGCCTCGGGCTCCGCCTCCGCGGACCCGGCCGCCGACGCCTGCGCGCCCTCCGGCTCGCCGTCCGCGTCCCCACCGGCCAGGGTCTCCTGGGCGCCCGGTTCGACGACCTCCTCGCGGCCCGGTACCCGCCGCGCGGAAATGATGATGTAGACGACGGCGAGGACCAGGCCGATCAGCGCGGTCCAGACGTTCAGCCGCAGGCCGAGGATGTGGTGCGCCTCGTCGACCCGCATCTCCTCGATCCACGCACGGCCCGCGCAGTACGCCGCGACATACAGCGCGAAGGCACGGCCGTGGCCGAGGCGGAAGCGCTTGTCGGCCCAGATCACCAGCGCGGCGACGCCCAGGCACCACAGGCACTCGTAGAGGAACGTCGGGTGATACGTGCCGCCGATGCGGCCGATCGCCGGGTCGTCGCTGATCTTCAGCGCCCACGGCACATCGGTCGGACGGCCGTACAGCTCCTGGTTGAACCAGTTGCCCCAGCGGCCGACGGCCTGGCCGATGGCGAGACCGGGGGCGAGCGCATCGCAGTAGGCGGGCAGCGGGATGCCGCGGCGGCGGCAGCCGATCCACGCGCCGACCGCGCCGAGCGCCACCGCGCCCCAGATGCCGAGACCCCCCTCCCACACCTTGAAGGCGTCGAGCGGATGGCCGTCCTTGCCGAAGTACGGCTCGTACGTCGTGATGACGTGGTAGAGCCGTCCGCCGACGAGGCCGAAGGGCACCGCCCAGACGGCGATGTCCGCCACCGTGCCGGAACGGCCACCGCGCTGCACCCAGCGCTTGTTGCCGAGCCAGACGCCCAGGAAGACACCGATGATGATGCAGAACGCGTAGCCCCGGAGCGGGATCGGGCCGAGATGCACGACGCCGACCGACGGGCTGGGAATGAATGCGAGGTCCATGGCAGTCACGACGCTACCCCGCCGGGCGGGGTCGGCGGCAACCCGCCCGGCAACGGCTGCGTAACGAGGCCGTCACAGCGCCGGGACCGTTCCGGGCGGGCGTGGGCCGCGCGGTCAGTGCGGAGGCGTGGCGGGCTTGGCCGGCGGCTTGCCCTTGTTGGCGTCGAGCACCATCTTCTTGAAGTCCGCGGGCGTGAACTGCCCGTTCTTCTCCTTTGCCAGATCCTTGCCGTTGAGCAGCACGGTCGGGGTGCCGCGGAACCCGGACTTGGTGAACGCGTCGTTGGACCGCCGGACGAAATCGTTGTACGTACCGGACTCGACGCAGTGCGTGAACGCGTCGCCGGCCAGCCCCGGGACCTTGCCCGCGAGCTGGATCAGCTTCTTCTTGTCGGCGAACGCGTCCTGCTGCTCGGGCGGCTGGTTGCTGTAGAGCACGTCGTGGTACGCGCGGAAATGACCGGCGTGCTGGGCGCAGAGCGCGGCGTTGGCGGCGTTGAGGGAGCCGGTGCCGCCTCCATTGCCGTCGATGATCGTGACGAGGTGGTACTCGCTCTTGAGATGCCCGGCGCCCTCCAGCTCATGGATGACCGGGCGGAAGCCGGTCTCGAACTGCTGGCAGGCGGGGCAGCGGAAGTCCTCCCAGACCGTCAGGGTGGAGGGGGCGCCGGGCGCGCCGACCGGCACCGCGGGCTTGTCGCCGCCGCGCGCGCCCTTCGGGACGGCCAGCGGCTTGGCGCTCTCCTCGTCCCCGCCGGAGTGGGAGGCCCAGACGGCGATGCCGCCGGCCACCGCCAGGACCAGGACCACCGCTCCGGCGACGATCGCCTGGCGGTTGCGCCGGGCCCGGGCCTTCTCCGTCTCACGCTGTGCCTTCAGCCGCTCACGGGCGTTGCTCTTACCGTCATGGTTCTTCTGGCTCACCCCAGGAAAACGAAGCGGAGGGGCGCTGCCGCACCCCTCCGCACCGATGTTCGCCCTATCGGGGGACGGAACCCGCCGCGCCGCACACACATACCCCGCGGCCCGCCCGGCCCCGGCCGACGGCGGCGTCAGGAGCGCTTGCGCACCCCGGCGGCCAGCTCCCCGGCCAGCGTCCGGACCCCGGCGAGCCCGGCCTCCAGGTCGTCCTCGTCGGCCAGCATCCGCTGCACGAACGCCGAGCCGACGATGACGCCGTCGGCGAACTGCGCGACCTCCGCGGCCTGTTCGGGGTTGGAGACCCCGAGGCCGACGCAGACCGGCAGATCGGTGGTGGCGCGGGTGCGGCGGACCAGCTCCTGCGCCTCGTGGCCGACCGACTCGCGGGTGCCGGTGACGCCCATCAGCGACGCCGCGTAGACGAAGCCGCTGCCCGCCGCGGTGATCTCGGCGAGGCGGGCGTCCCGGCTGCTGGGCGCGACGACGAAGACGGTCGCCAGGCCGTGCTTCCCGGCGGCCGCGCGCCACTCCGCGGCCTCCTGGACCGGCAGGTCCGGCAGGATGCACCCGGCGCCGCCCGCGGCGGCCAGCTCGGCGGCGAACCGCTCGACGCCGTAGCGGTAGACCGGGTTCCAGTACGTCATGCAGAGCACCGGCGCGCCGGTGGCGGCGTGTGCCTCGCCGACCGTGCGGATCACATCGGTGATCCGCACACCGCCGCGCAGCGCGATGTCGTCCGCGGTCTGGATGACCGGCCCGTCGAGGACCGGGTCGCTGTGCGGCAGGCCCACCTCGACGATGTCGCAGCCGCCCTCCAGCATCGCGGTCGCCGCCCGGATGCCGCCGTCCACGGTCGGGAAACCGGCGGGAAGGTAGCCGACCAGCGCGGCGCGGTTCTCCTCGCGCGCCGTCGCCAGCACCGAGTCCAGCAGGGCGATGTTGCCCGTCGTCCCCGTCATCACTTCTCCCCCTCGCCCGCGGTGGCGCGGTCGCCTGCGTTGTCGTACAGCCCGAAGTAGCGGGCCGCGGTGTCCATGTCCTTGTCGCCCCGGCCCGAGAGGTTGACCAGCAGCAGGCCGTCGGGGCCCAGCTCGCGGCCCAGCTCCAGGGCGCCGGCCAGCGCGTGCGCGCTCTCGATGGCCGGGATGATGCCCTCGGTGCGCGACAGCAGCCGCAGCGCCTGCATCGCCGCGTCATCGGTGACCGCGCGGTACTCGGCCCGGCCGCTGTCCTTGAGGTACGAGTGCTCCGGACCGATGCCCGGGTAGTCAAGCCCCGCGGAGATCGAGTACGGCTCGGTGATCTGCCCGTCCTCGTCCTGGAGGACGTACGACCGCGAGCCGTGCAGGATGCCCGGGGTGCCCTCGGTGAGGGTCGCGGCGTGCTCGCCGGTGGCGATGCCGTGGCCGCCGGGCTCGCAGCCGACCAGCCGCACGCTCGCGTCGGGGAGGAAGGCGTGGAAGAGGCCGATGGCGTTGGAGCCGCCGCCGACGCAGGCGACCGCCGCATCGGGCAGCCGCCCGGCCCGCTCCACGATCTGCCGCCGCGCCTCGACGCCGATGATGCGGTGGAAGTCGCGGACGAGCGCCGGGAAGGGGTGCGGGCCCGCGACCGTGCCGAAGAGGTAGTGGGTGCGATCGACGTTGGCGACCCAGTCACGGAACGCCTCGTTGATGGCGTCCTTCAGGGTGCGGCTGCCGGACGTCACGGCGATGACCTCGGCGCCGAGCATCCGCATCCGGGCGACGTTCAGCGCCTGCCGCTCGGTGTCGATCTCGCCCATGTAGATGGTGCATTCGAGGCCGAAGAGGGCGCAGGCGGTGGCGGTGGCGACGCCGTGCTGACCGGCGCCGGTCTCCGCGATGACGCGGGGCTTGCCCATGCGCTTGGTGAGCAGCGCCTGGCCCAGCACATTGTTGATCTTGTGGGAACCGGTGTGGTTGAGGTCCTCACGCTTGAGGAACACCCGGGCGCCACCGGCGTGTTCGGCGAACCGCGCCACCTCGGTGAGGGCGCTGGGACGGCCCGTGTAATTGACCATCAGTTCGTTCAGCTCGGCCGCGAACGCCGGGTCGGCCTTGGCCTTCTCGTACTCGGCGGCCACCTCGTCGACCGCGGCGACCAGCGCCTCGGGGATGAACTTGCCGCCGAAGGCACCGAAGTAGCCCGAGGGGCCGGGAACCAGCCCCTCGGGGTCGGGCACGAAGAATTCGGAGGACATCTGACGCACTCCTCTGCCGGGGCCCTCGCCCCGGACAACTGGGTCTCTCGGAAAGATTGAGAAGAGATGGGAAGGGTGTGGAGAAGCAAAAGGGGGCATGCGCCGCCCGCGCGGGCGTTGCGCGGGGCGCGGTACGCCGACGGATCCGGCCGCCGGTGACTCCCGGTCGCCGTACGGCCTTGGGACGTCCGCCGGGCCGTGGAAGCGCCGCGCCGTGCCTAACGAGCAACCGGCCCGCAAGGGCACCGGCTGTACGCATCCGGACCGATGATCCGGCCGCGGCCACCCGCCGGGCGGCGTTCCGGCAGGCCGGAGCGGCGTACCGCCACACCGACCGCCGGGGCGCGCACGCGTCAGCGCACGGGCCCCCGGCGCCATCGCATGCCGTTGGTCTGGCCGGGCTCGGAGCCGATGTGGTACCTGACCCGGCGGCCGTGCACCCGGCGGGCCGGCGCCCGGCAGCCCCGGTGCCAGGGCGGCAGCGCGCAGCGGACCGCCGCGCGCCGCGCGGTACGGCGGGCCCGGGGCGTCAGGGAAAGGGCGGGGCCGTGGCCGGGCAGGCCGTCCGACGCGCACCCGGCGTGCGCACCGGCGGGCACGCCGAACGCGCCCGGGGACGTGTCCCGGGCGGTGCGGTGGCTGCCGGTGGCGGTCATGGGGTCGCGTCCGTCCTCAGGCCCGGCCGTGCCGGATCGCGGGGTGGGAGCCGGCCGCGACCAGATCGGCGACGGCGGTGCGCGGGTCCTTGCCGGTGACCAGCGACTCACCCACGAGGACGGCGTCCGCACCGTCGTTGGCATACGCGATCAGGTCGTGCGGGCCGCGCACGCCCGACTCGGCGATCTTGACGATGTGGTCGGGGATCTCGGGGGCGATCCGGGCGAAGTTGCCGCGGTCGACCTCCAGGGTCTTGAGGTTGCGCGCGTTCACGCCGATGATCTTGGCCCCGGCGTCGACCGCGCGGGCGGCCTCCTCCTCGTCGTGCGCCTCGACCAGCGGCGTCAGGCCGATCGACTCGGCCCGCTCGATGAGCGAGACCAGCGCCTCCTGCTCCAGCGCGGCGACGATCAGCAGCGCGAGGTCGGCGCCGTACGCACGGGCCTCCCACAGCTGGTAGGCGGTGACGATGAAGTCCTTGCGCAGCACCGGGATGTCCACGCGGGCGCGGACCGCTTCGAGGTCGGCGAGCGAACCGCCGAACTTGCGCTGTTCGGTGAGGACAGAGATGACCGCGGCGCCGCCCGCCTCGTAGTCGGCGGCGAGGCCCGCCGGGTCGGCGATGGCGGCGAGCGCGCCCTTGGAGGGGCTGGAGCGCTTGACCTCGCAGATGACCGTCACGCTCTCGCCCTTGAGGGCGGCGACGCCGTCCTTGGCCGGGCGGGCGGCGCGGGCGCGCTCCTTCAGCTCGTCGAGGCTGACGCGCGCCTGTCGCTCGGCGAGGTCGGCGCGGACTCCGTCGATGATCTCGTCGAGCACACTCACGCGAGCGGCCTCCTTCTGAAGCGGTGGAGGGTACGGGCGCCGGGCGGCACTCACCGTAGGCACTCCCCATGGTATCCGGCCGCGGCCGCAGGTCCCGCACCCGGCCGTCGGTAGTCCCCTCACCTGGACACCCGCTGGCCGGGTCAGGGCCGCAGGAAGGCGCCGAAGGGGAGGTTGCGGACGAGGGTGAAGAGGGCCAGCGCGGCGGCCAGCGCCCACCAGTGGACGGGGCGCGGGCGCGGCCCGGCGGTCGGCAGCCCGCGCGCCGCGCGCACCGTCCAGACCGCCCAGAACACCGCGCAGACGGCGTACGCGAGGACCGCCACGGCGTTGGCGCCGAGCGCGGCGGGCAACTCGCCGTGAGCGACCGCGTGGGCGCTGCGCAGACCGCCGCAGGCCGGGCAGAAAAGGCCGGTCAGATGCAGCAGCGGGCAGACCGGGTAATGGCCGGGGTGGTTCGGGTCGACCGCGCCGACGTAGCCGAAGGCGGCGGCCGCGGCGGCGGCCGTGCCCAGCGGGGCGGCGAGGCGGCGCAGCGGACCCCGGCGGGCGGCGGGCGCCCCGGGGCGCCCGCCGCC
>NZ_VKJP01000104.1 GCF_007280575.1 Streptomyces benahoarensis | reverse complement strand
GCCCGGCCCCGCCCCGTCCACCACGGCCTTCCGCCGCCTCGTCGCCCCCATGGCCCCCTGGGTCTTCGCCGCCCCGACCATCGCCTTCGCGACCCTCCCGGGGCTGGTCGACGCCGGCCTCGACGGCTGGCGCACCGTCTACGCGGGCCTCGCCACCGCCGTCACCCCCGGCACCGGCATCCTCGTCGCCCCGCTCGCCCGCCGCCTCGCCGCCCGGCACCGCATGGCCACCGCGTTTTGCGGCCTGGCCGCCATCGCCGCCGGTCTGCTCGTCGGCGCCCTCGCGGTGGCCCGCATCGACCCCGCGCTGGGCCTGCTCGCCGCGGTCCTCCTCGGCGGCGGCTACGGCCTCAGCGTCGCGTACGGCCTCACCGAGGTCGCCGCCCTCACCCCGCCCCACCGGCTGGCCCGCCGCACCGCCCGCTTCTGGGCCCTGTGCTACCTGGGCTTCTGCGCCCCGTACGCGGTCACCCTGCTCACCGGCGCCTGGTCGCCGTCGGCCGTCCTGACCGGCGGCGCGGTGCTCGCCCTGCTGACGCTCGCCGCCCTCGTCCGGAACGCCGCCCGCACCTGACCGGGCGGCCCCGGCACGGCGCCCTTCCTCCGCGTACGGGAGAATCGTCAGGACTCCTGGACCAACCTACGCGGAGGCAGCGTGTCCGGTTTTGTAGAAAAGCCCGAGCCCTTGCAGGTGCCCGGCCTCACCCACCTTCACACCGGCAAGGTGCGTGACCTCTACCAGAACGCCGACGGCGAACTGATCATGGTCGCCAGTGACCGCATCTCTGTGTACGACTGGGTGTTGCCCACCGAGATCCCGGACAAGGGCCGCGTCCTCACCCAGCTCTCCCTGTGGTGGTTCGACCAGCTCGCCGACCTCGCCCCGAACCACGTCCTCTCCACGGAGCTGCCGCCCGGCGCCCCCGCCGACTGGGAGGGCCGCACCCTCGTCTGCACCTCGCTGGAGATGGCCCCCGTCGAGTGCGTCGCCCGCGGCTACCTCACCGGCTCCGGCCTCGCCGAGTACCGGCAGTCCCGCACCGTCTGCGGTCTGGCGCTCCCCGAGGGCCTCGTCGACGGCTCCGAACTGCCCGCCCCGATCTTCACCCCGGCCACCAAGGCGGCCGTCGGCGACCACGACGAGAACGTCTCGTACGAGGAGGTCGCCCGCCAGGTCGGCCCGGAGACCGCCGCCCGGCTGCGCCGCGCCACCCTCGACATCTACGCCCGCGCCCGCGACATCGCCCGTGGCCGCGGCATCCTCCTCGCCGACACCAAGTTCGAGTTCGGCTTCAAGGACGGCGAAATGGTCCTGGCCGACGAGGTCCTGACGCCCGACTCGTCGCGCTTCTGGCCGGCCGACCTGTGGCGGCCGGGCCAGGCCCAGCCCTCCTTCGACAAGCAGTTCGTCCGCGACCATCTGACGTCCCCGGCGTCCGGCTGGGACCGCAACGGCGAACTCCCGCCCCCCGGCCTCCCGCAGGACGTCGTCGACGCCACCCGCGCCAAGTACATCGAGGCGTACGAGCGACTGACCGGCCTCACCTGGTCCTGACGCACGACAAAGGCCCCGGCCGGTGTTTCCACCGGCCGGGGCCTTTCGCTGAGCGGACGACGAGGCTCGAACTCGCGACCTCAACCTTGGCAAGGTTGCGCTCTACCAACTGAGCTACGTCCGCATGCTCCGTGCGAATCCGGCGACCGTTTCCGGCCCCGCCGCGCGGTGCGGGGACCACTATAGCCAATGAATGTGCCCCGGCGAACCACCCCGGGATCCGTGTCGCACGGCCCGCCGTTTTTCTGTGTCCGCCGCCACATCTCCACGGAGGCGGCGACCCATGACAAAGGCCCCGGCCGGTGTTTCCACCGGCCGGGGCCTTTCGCTGAGCGGACGACGAGGCTCGAACTCGCGACCTCAACCTTGGCAAGGTTGCGCTCTACCAACTGAGCTACGTCCGCAGGCATCCACCCGGCTTTCACCGAGCGGCGCGACAGCTACTCTACCTGATCGAAAAGACTGCTTGAGTCCAAAGACCGAGAACTGTCAGAGCGGGTGACAGGGATTGCACACTGCGCCTCCCTCTTGGAAAGAGGGCGCTCTACTACTGAGCTACACCCGCGTGACCCCTCGGGGCCCGGCCCTTCGGCCTCGCCCCTCGGCGCGCTCCAGACTCTAGCTGATCAATGGGGGTGCCGTGCAAGTCGGCTCCGCGCGGGCCCCGGGCCCGCGCGCGGCTTCAGTGGTTGGCCGCGCTGAACGCCTCGTAGACCTTCTTCGGGATGCGGCCGCGCGGCGGCACCTCCATCTGGTGCGAGCGGGCCCAGGCCCGGACCGCCGCCGGGTCGGGCGTCACCGACGTGCGGTGGTACGCCTTGCCGGACCTGGCCCGCTTGCGGCCCGCCTCGACGAACGGCTCCAGGGTGTCGCGCAGTTTCTTCGCATTGGCGGGATTGAGGTCGATCTCGTACGACTTCCCGTCCAATCCGAAGGCGACCGTCTCTGCGGCTTCTCCTCCGTCGATGTCGTCGGAGAGCGTTACCACTACGCGCTGCGCCACGGATATCGGTCCTTTCGTGCAGCAACCCCGTGTTGACGTGGGGTGTTGCTTCGGATCCTGTTGATAGGGATCAATGCTTTTTCATTTGTACAGCGGTGGGCAATGCATTGTGAAGCCCAGTTAATTTCTTCAGCGTGTCATGTCGCAATCCGGACGGTGGATCTTTTCGAGGATTTTCCCCGGTGTGCACGCCCGGCCGATACCGCACCGTGAGGGGACGATCACTTATCTATGCGCGTAGAATCTCGCACACGGTAGTGTGAGGGAACCGCCTTACGCACCACACCACCGGGAGTGCCAGTGGCACGCGTCGTAGTCGACGTCATGCTCAAGCCGGAGATCCTCGACCCGCAGGGGCAGGCGGTGCAGCGCGCACTGCCACGCCTGGGATTCGAGGGCATCGCCGACGTCCGTCAGGGCAAGCGTTTCGAACTTGAGGTGGAGGGTCCGGCCGACGACGCCGCCCTCGCCCGTATCCGCGAGATGGCCGAGACCTTCCTCGCCAACACCGTCATCGAGGACTTCACCGTCCGTGTCGAGGCCGGATCATGACTGCACGCATCGGCGTCGTGACGTTCCCCGGGACGCTCGACGACCGTGACACCCAGCGCGCCGTCCGGGTCGCCGGGGCCGAGGCGGTGCCGCTGTGGCACCGGGACAAGGACCTCAAGCAGGTCGACGCCGTGGTGCTGCCCGGCGGTTTCTCGTACGGCGACTACCTGCGGGCCGGGGCGATCTCCCGGTTCTCGCCGGTGATGGAGTCCGTCATCGCGCAGGCGAAGGACGGCATGCCCGTCCTCGGTATCTGCAACGGCTTCCAGGTGCTCACCGAGACGCATCTGCTGCCCGGCGCGATGCTGCGCAACGAGAGCCTGCACTTCGTCTGCCGTGAGCAGAAGCTGCGGGTGGAGAACGCGGACACCGCCTGGACCACCGACTACACCGCGGGCCAGGAGATCTCCATCCCGCTGAAGAACATCGACGGCCGCTACGTCGCCGATGCGCGCACGCTCGACATGCTGGAGGCCGAGGGCCGCGTCGCCTTCCGCTACCTGACCGACGGCGAAGCCGCCGACGGATACGGCAACCCCAACGGCTCGCTCCGCGACATTGCCGGAATCACCAACGAGGCGGGCAACGTCGTCGGCCTCATGCCGCACCCCGAGCACGCCGTGGAACCGCTGATCGGCACGGGCCGCACCGACGGCCTCGGGTTCTTCACCTCGATCCTGAAGAAGTTGGTCAACGCATGACGCTGGACACGGTCAAGCACGCCGCGGAGACCCCTGAGGCCGAGCAGCCCTGGGCCGAACTGGGGTTGAAGCAGGACGAGTACGCGCGCATCCGCGAGATCCTGGACCGCCGCCCGACCGGCGCCGAGCTCGCCATGTACTCCGTCATGTGGTCCGAGCACTGCTCCTACAAGAGCAGCAAGGTCCATCTGAAGCAGTTCGGTGAGAAGGTCCCCGAGAACGACGCGATGCTCGTCGGCATCGGTGAGAACGCCGGTGTCGTCGACGTCGGCCAGGGCTACGCCGTCACGTTCAAGGTGGAGTCGCACAACCACCCCAGCTACATCGAGCCGTACCAGGGCGCGGCCACCGGCATCGGCGGCATCGTCCGCGACATCCTCGCCATGGGCGCCCGTCCGGTCGCGGTCGTCGACCCGCTGCGGTTCGGCGCCGCCGACCACCCCGACACCAAGCGCGTCCTGCCGGGCGTCGTCGCGGGCATCGGCGGCTACGGCAACTGCCTGGGCCTGCCCAACATCGGCGGCGAGGTCGTCTTCGACGCCTGCTACCAGGGCAATCCGCTGGTCAACGCCGGTTGCATCGGCGTGATGAAGCACGAGGACATCCACCTGGCGAAGGCGTCGGGCGCCGGTAACAAGGTCATCCTCTACGGTGCCCGCACCGGCGGCGACGGCATCGGCGGCGTCTCCGTGCTCGCCTCCGAGACCTTCGACGACACGAAGCCCACGAAGCGCCCGGCCGTCCAGGTCGGTGACCCCTTCCAGGAGAAGCTGCTCATCGAGTGCACCCTGGAGGTCTTCAAGGAGCAGCTGGTCGCCGGTATCCAGGACCTCGGCGGCGCCGGTCTGTCCTGCGCCACCAGCGAGCTGGCGTCGGCCGGTTCCGGCGGTATGCGCGTCGAGCTGGACACCGTCCCGCTGCGTGACTCCTCCCTCTCGCCCGAGGAAATCCTCATGAGCGAGTCGCAGGAGCGCATGTGCGCGATCGTCGAGCCGGACAAGGTCGGCCGCTTCCTGGAGATCTGCGAGAAGTGGGACGTCATCGCCACCGTGATCGGTGAGGTGACGGACGGCACCCGGCTGGAGATCTTCTGGCACGGCGAGCAGATCGTGGACGTCCCGCCGCGCTCGGTCGCCCACGAGGGCCCGACCTACCACCGGCCGTACGCCCGCCCCGACTGGCAGGACGCCCTCCAGGCCGACGACGCGGGCAAGCTGGCCCGGCCCGCCACCCCGGAGGAGCTGCGCGCGCAGATCCTCCAGGTCGTGGCGTCGCCGAACCAGGCGTCGAAGGCGTGGATCACCGATCAGTACGACCGTTTCGTGCAGGGCAACACCGTCCTCGCGCAGCCGGAGGACTCCGGCATGATCCGCATCGACGCGGAGACCAACCTGGGTGTCGCCCTCGCGACGGACGGCAACGGCCGCTACGCCAAGCTCGACCCGTACGCGGGCGCGCAGCTGGCGCTGGCCGAGGCGTACCGCAACGTCGCCGCGACGGGCGCCAAGCCGCTGGCCGTCTCCGACTGCCTGAACTTCGGCTCGCCCGAGGACCCGGCGGTGATGTGGCAGTTCGCCGAGGCCACCCGCGGTCTCGCCGATGCCTGCCAGACCCTGGGCACCCCGGTGACCGGCGGCAACGTCTCGCTGTACAACCAGACCGGCGAGGTGGCGATCCACCCGACGCCGGTGGTCGCGGTGCTCGGCGTCATCGACGACGTGAACCGCCGGACGCCGGTGGCGTTCGCCGAGGAGGGGCAGCTGATCTACCTCTTGGGCGACACCGCCGAGGAGCTGGGCGGTTCGGCCTGGTCGCAGGTGGTCCACGACCATCTCGGCGGTCTGCCGCCCAAGGTCGACCTGGAGCGCGAGCGGCTGCTGGCGGAGATCTTGATCTCGGCCTCCCGCGACGGCATGGCCGACGCGGCGCACGACCTCTCCGACGGCGGTCTGATCCAGGCGCTGGTGGAGTCGTGCCTGCGCGGCGGCAAGGGCGCCCGGCTCGTCGTCCCGGAGGGCGTCGACCCGTTCGTCTTCCTCTTCTCCGAGTCCGCGGGTCGCGCCGTCGTCTCGGTGCCGCGGAGCGAGGAGCTGCGCTTCACCGACATGTGCGGGGCGCGCGGTCTGCCGGCCACCCGCATCGGTGTGGTCGACGGGGACGCGATCGACGTCCAGGGCCAGTTCAGCATCGCGCTGAGCGAGCTGCGGACGGCGCACGAGGCGACGATCCCGGGCCTGATCGCCTGATCGACGGCCCGGCCGCATAGCGCGGAACGGAAACGACGAGGGCGCCCGCCGGTCACCGGCGGGCGCCCTGTCGTGTGGCGCGGTGGCTCAGCCCTGCGCGGGCCTCACCGCCGCGCCGGGTGCCTCACTCCTTGTCGCAGTGCTTCCCCTCGCAGGGCTTGTGGCAGTCCTTGCCTTTGCAGGGCTTGTCGCACTCCTTGTCCTTGCAGGGCTTGTCACAGTGCTTGCCGTGGCAGGGCTTGTGGCAGTCCTTGCCCTTGCACGGCTTGCAGTCCTTGCCCTTGCAGGGCTTCTCCGTGACCTGGACGGTGGCTTCGGCCGGTTCGGAGCGGACGCCGTCTGCGGTGGCCACCGCGGTGTTGGTGATCGTGCCGCGCTCCGCGTCCTCCTGGGTGACGGTGTAGCTGCCGGTGCAGGTGGTGCTCCCACCCGGGTCCAGCGTGGTCGCCAGGCAGGTGATCCCCGAGACCCGGTCGTCGGCGACGGTGACGCCGTTGATCGTCGTATTACCGGTGTTGGTGACGGTGTAGGTGTAGGTGACCCGGTCGCCCACCGCGAAGGTGCGCGGGTTGTCGACGGTCTTCTTGATCGCCAGCGCGGGCTGGTTGGCGACGGTGTCGATCCGGGCGCTGTCCGGCGGCGATTCCACCGCGGTGCCGTCGGACCGCCCGCGCGCCACGGCCGTGTTGGCCACGTGCCCGGCTGCCGCGTCGGCCGCGGTCACCGTGTAGGTGCCGGTGCAGGTGGTGCTCGCCTCGGGCGCCAGCGTGGTGGCCTCGCAGGTGATCCCGGAGACCCGGTTGTCCGAGACGGTGACGCCGTTGATCGTGGTGTTGCCGGTGTTGGTGACGTGGTAGGTGTACGTGACGGTGTCACCGACGCGGTACGGATGCGAGGAGCCGACGGTCTTCTCGATCCGCAGCGCGGGCTCGTTCCGCCCGACCTCGATCCGGGCGCTGTCCGGCGGCGATTCCACGGCGGTGCCGTTGGACTGCCCGCGCGCCACGGCGGTGTTGCGCACCTGCCCGGCTGCCGCGTCGGCCGCGGTCACGGTGTACGTGCCGGTGCATTCGGTGCTCGCCCCGGGTGCCAGCGTGGTGTCCTGGCAGGTGATCCCCGAGACCCGGTCGTCGGCGACGGTGGCGCCGGTGATCGTGGTGTTCCCGGAGTTCCGGACGACGTACCGGTAGGTGACGGTGTCACCGGCCTGGTACGGGTGCGACGCGTCGACGACCTTCTCGATCTCCAGGCCGGGCTGGTTGGGAACGACGTCGATCACCGCGGTGTCCGGCGGCGATTCCACGGTCGTGCCGTCGGACGTCCCCTGGGCGAAGGCCACATTGGTGACGTTCCCCAGGTCGGCGTCGGCCCGCGTCACCGTGTACGTGCCGGTGCAGGTGGTACTCGCGCCCGGCGCCAGGGTCGTGGCCTGGCAGGTGATCCCGGGCGCCCGGTCGTCGGTGACGGCGATCCCGTGGAGTGTCCCGTCGCCGGTGTTGGTGACCGTGTAGGTGTAGGTCACCTGGTCCCCGACCTCGTACGGGTGCGAGTTGTCGACGCTCTTCGTCAGGCTCAGCGAGAGGTCGGAGGCGACCGCGATGGTCGCCTGGTCCGGTCCGGAATCGACGGGTGTGCCGTCGGACGTCCCGTGGGCGACGGCGGTGTTCGTCACCGACCCGGCCCGGCCGTCCGCCTCGGTGACGGTGTGCGTCCCCTTACAGGTGGTGCTGTCACCGGGCTCGCCGCTCGGGGCGAGCGTGGTGGCCGCGCAGGCGATGCCGGTGACGTGGTCGTCGGAGATGTTGATGTCGTTCAGCGTGGTCGGACCGGTGTTGGTGACGGTGTACCGGTACGCGACCTGGTCACCGACGCGGTACTCACGGCTCTCGTCGGTCGTCTTCTCCAGCCGCAGTCCCGGCCCGCGCTGGACCGGTAGCGTCACTTCGTCAGGCGGGGAATTCGCCGGCCCCCCGGGTCCCGTCCCGTGGGCGATGGCGGTATTGGTCACCGACCCGGCATCCGCGTCCGCGTCGGTGACGGTATAGGTGCCTCTACAGGTCATGCTCTGGCCGCTGGCCAGGGAGGTCTGGGGGCAGGTGATGCCGCTGACGTGGTCGTCCGTCACGTTCACGTCGTTCAGCGTGACGTTCCCGCTGTTGGTGACGACGTACTCGTAGGGCACCTGCTGGCCCGGCGTCAGCGGCTGCGGGACCTCGGTGGCCGCGGAGACCTGCTTGACGAGGTTGAGCTGCGGCAGCGCCGCGGCCGGGTGCACGCTGACGTTCCGGATCAGGTGGACGTCGGTGAAGGACCCGGTCGAGCCGGCGAAGCCGAACTTGTAGGAGCTCGGCACCGGATTGGGTGCCGGGGTGGAGAGCACCTCCTGGGTGCCGTTGCCGTCGTGGAAGTCGATCCAGACGGTGACCACCGGGTTCGGGGACGGCGAGATCTCCACCGTCAGGGTGCGCCGCGAGGGCTCCAGCAGCGCCTCGGCCTCGGCGGGTGTCACACCCGCGGGCAGCGAGGTGGTCGGCCCCTGCAGCTGGCCCGGCAGGGTGGACGGCCAGGGGCCGGAGGTGGAGAAGTTGCTGGTGGTGGCGGACAGGAAGCAGTAGCCCTCGGTGCCGTGGCCCGGCCCGCGCAGCGTGACCATGTTCTGGCCCGGGGCGGGGATGCGGAAGGCGGTACCGGCCGGGGAGCGCCGCGTACAGCCGTTGCCCCGGTGCTCCCAGTCACCGAAGTAGTTGCCCAGGACGTCCAGCCCGACGCCGAGGTAGCCCCGGTTGACGCCCGGGAGGAACGGCTGCCCCGGATCGTCGTTGGGGAGCTTCTGCGCGTAGCCGAGGCTGCCGCCGAACGCGCCCGGCGCGTCCAGGGTGGCCGCCCCGTCGATGAGGAAGAACGAGATGCCGTCGGCCGGCGGGTTGGTGGTGTTGCCGTACTGCCACTGGTCGAACGAGGTCACCAGGCCCTGGTTGGCGGGGAGGGCGTGGTTGTAGAGCACCGCCGCGGACCGGTCGTTCCCGGCGTCGGTCAGGTTCAGATAGCCGTGCGGCGCGCCGTTGCTCGGCGGTACGGGACCGACCTGGTTCGGCGGGCAGCCGCCGAGCGGATGCGTCCCCGGGCCGGGGGCGGTGCCCGTGGGCGCGCCGGTCAGGCATGCGTTCCCGAAGCCCTCGAACTCCGGGTCCGCCGTGGCCCCGGTGAACGTCTCGTTCACCAGCGGTACGCCCACCCCCTGGGCCTGGGCGGCGGTGACGGGCATCCCGAGTACCGCGGCCACCATGCTGAGGACGCCCAGCACGGCCACGGCCCATCGGCGGACCCGTCCGTTCCACCCGCCTTCGCCATATGCCCGATATCTACGTTTCAGCATCATGCGGGGAACGTAGAGATTTCTCCCTTTTGCGGGCATCAGTACACGCGCTTACCTCTGCTTTATCCACGCCCATGGTGGTACGGACCCGCTTTTGTCGGACCGGTTCGCCGAGGCGCCGCGGCAGGGCATCGGGGCCTCCCGCTCGCCGCGGCGGCAGCGCCGAACGGCCCGCTGTTCGCATGGTGTTCGGGGCCCTCCGGTGCACCGGTGCCCGCGCCGCCGGGGCGTTTCCGCGGGGCACGGCGGTCGTGGAGTTCCGCTCCGCTCTTCCCGGTAGGGCGGCGGCACGCGATTCCCCAGACGTTTCTTCTCGGTGGTGCTCCGGCGAGCGGCGGATAAGGGCGAGCGCGGTTTCCGCGGCGGGTCCGGGAGGGCGGAATGCCCCCGCCGATTGTCAGTGGTGCCGCCTACGCTGAAGCACATGTCACCCGCCGCCCGCGCCCGCCGGTACGACGGCAAGAAGACCCGCGCCGCCGTCATGGCCCAGCTCGATCACGTACGCGCCGCCGTACGCGCGCTCACGCCCGAGCAGTTCGCCCTGCCGACGCGCCTGGGGGAGTGGACGGTGCGCGAGCTGGTCGCGCATCTCTCCCTGGCCACCGGCAGCGTGGCGCGCGGCCTCGCCGAGCCGCCGCCCGCCCGGGCGGAGGCCGTCCCGGCACAGTGGCCCCACGCGTCCGCCGCCTTCGCCGCGTCGGTCGACGCACGCACCCGCGCCCTGGCCGCCGTCCACGACCCGGTGGAGCTGCTGGAGCGCACCGCCGAGGAGTTCGCCCGCGTCGTCCCGGCGGACCCCGCCGAGCGGGTGGTCGCCGTCCGGCCCGCCGCCATGCGGCTCGCCGACGTCCTGGCCACCCGCTGCGTCGAGCTGATCGTGCACACCGACGATCTGGCCGCGGCGACCGGCACCGAGATCCCGTACGACCGCCAGGCCCTCGCCACCGCCACCCGCCTGCTGGCCGACGCGCTGGCGGACGCGGCGCCGGGCGGATCGGTCGAGGTCCGGGTGCCGCCGTTCGCCGTCGTGCAGTGCGTCGAGGGCCCCCGCCACACCCGGGGCACCCCGCCGAACGTCGTCGAGACCGACCCGCTGACATGGATACGCCTGGCCGCCGGTCGTACGTCCTGGGCCGAGGCGAGGGAAGCGGCCCGCGTCACCGCCAGCGGGGAGCGCGCCGACATCGGCGGATATCTGCCGATCCTGTCCTGAACGGCCGCTGCCGCCCCGGCGTAGCGCATCTCACACGGGCCCGCGGGAGCCCGCGCGGGCCGCGACGGCGGGGCGTATCCCGCGCGCGTGCCGCGGCCGCGCCCCGGCCGGTGCGACCACCCGGGCCCGTACCGCCCGAGGCCATACGCCCCAAGGGTTCCGGTCCCGTCGCCGCCCGGTGCGCGGCCCTGGCGGACGGGCGGCGCACGGGCCCGGCGCGCAGGCGTCCCGCACCGCTCCCGCGCGGGCATCCGGCCCACCGGCCGTCCCCGGTTCGGATGAATCAGCGACCTGCCCTAGACTCAAGGTGTGCCTCGTGGTGACGGACGACTCAGCCACGACCTGCTCCCCGGCGAGAAGGGCCCCCAGGACGCTTGCGGCGTCTTCGGGGTCTGGGCTCCGGGTGAAGAGGTCGCCAAACTCACCTATTTCGGGCTGTACGCGCTGCAGCACCGTGGACAGGAGTCCGCGGGCATCGCAGTGAGCAACGGCTCGCAGATCCTCGTCTTCAAGGACATGGGCCTGGTGTCCCAGGTCTTCGACGAGACCTCGCTCGGTTCCCTCCAGGGCCACATCGCCGTGGGCCATGCCCGCTACTCCACCACCGGTGCCTCGGTGTGGGAGAACGCCCAGCCGACGTTCCGTGCCACCGCGCACGGCTCGATCGCGCTCGGCCACAACGGCAACCTGGTGAACACCGCCGAGCTGGCGGATCTGGTCGCGGCGCTGCCCCGTGAGGGCGGCCGCGCGACTCAGGTCGCGGCCACCAACGACACCGACCTGGTCACGGCGCTGCTCGCCGGTCAGGTCGATGAGGACGGCAAGCCGCTGACCGTCGAGGAGGCCACGCCGCGCGTCCTCCCGCAGGTCAAGGGCGCCTTCTCGCTCTGCTTCATGGACGAGCACACGCTCTACGCCGCCCGTGACCCGCAGGGCATCCGCCCGCTGGTCCTCGGCCGTCTGGAGCGCGGCTGGGTGGTCGCCTCCGAGACCGCCGCGCTGGACATCTGCGGCGCGTCCTTCATCCGGGAGATCGAGCCCGGCGAGATGGTCGCCATCGACGAGAACGGCCTGCGCTCCACGCGCTTCGCCGAGGCCCGCCCCAAGGGCTGCGTCTTCGAGTACGTCTACCTCGCCCGCCCGGACACCGACATCGCCGGCCGCAACGTCTACCTCTCCCGCGTGGAGATGGGCCGCAAGCTGGCCGCCGAGGCGCCCGCCGAGGCCGATCTGGTCATAGCGACGCCCGAGTCCGGCACCCCGGCGGCCGTCGGCTATGCCGAGGCCAGCGGCATCCCGTACGGCTCCGGTCTGGTCAAGAACTCCTACGTCGGCCGGACCTTCATCCAGCCCTCGCAGACCATCCGGCAGCTCGGCATCCGCCTCAAGCTCAACCCGCTCAAGGAAGTCATCCGCGGCAAGCGCCTGGTGGTCGTCGACGACTCCATCGTCCGCGGCAACACCCAGCGTGCCCTGGTCCGCATGTTGCGCGAGGCGGGCGCCGAGGAGATCCACATCCGGATCTCCTCGCCGCCCATCAAGTGGCCGTGCTTCTTCGGCATCGACTTCGCCACCCGCGCCGAGCTGATCGCCAACGGCCTGACGGTCGACGAGATCGGCAAGTCGCTGGGCGCCGACTCCCTGGCGTACATCTCCATCGACGGCATGATCGAGGCGACCACCATCGCCAAGCCGAACCTCTGCCGCGCCTGCTTCGACGGCGAGTACCCGATGGAGCTGCCCGATCCGGAGTTGCTCGGCAAGCACCTCCTGGAATCGGAGACCGCGGGCGTGGCCAAGCCGGACCTCGACGGCGTCGGGACGCTGACGGCCGGTGTCGGTGGCGCCGATGCGCTGCGCCGCCCGTAGCCCGCACACCCACCACACGAAAGTTCTGGGCCATGCCTCCTGAGTCCTCCGAGCCCGCGCGCACCAGCGGGGCCAGCTACGCGGCCGCCGGTGTCGACATCGAAGCGGGCGACCGCGCCGTCGACCTCATGAAGGAGTGGGTGAAGAAGGCCACCCGCCCCGAGGTCGTCGGTGGGCTCGGCGGCTTCGCCGGCCTCTTCGACGCCTCCGCCCTCAAGCGGTACGAGCGCCCGCTGCTCGCCTCCGCCACCGACGGCGTCGGCACCAAGGTCGACATCGCCCGCAAGATGGGCGTCTACGACACCATCGGTCACGACCTCGTCGGCATGGTCGTCGACGACCTGGTCGTCTGCGGCGCCGAACCGCTCTTCATGACCGACTACATCTGCGTCGGCAAGGTCTACCCCGAGCGGGTCGCGGCGATCGTCAAGGGCATCGCCGAGGGCTGCGTCCTCGCCGGCTGCGCCCTGGTCGGCGGCGAGACCGCGGAGCACCCCGGTCTGCTCGGCGTGGACGAGTTCGATGTCGCGGGCGCCGGCACCGGCGTCGTCGAGGCCGATCAGGTCCTCGGCGCCGACCGCATCCGCAGCGGCGACGCGGTGATCGCGATGGCGTCCTCCGGACTCCACTCCAACGGCTACTCGCTCGTCCGCCACGTCCTCTTCGACCGCGCAGGTCTCGCTCTCGACCGTGAGATCCCCGAGTTCGGCCGTACCCTCGGTGAGGAGCTGCTGGAGCCCACCAAGATCTACTCGCTGGACTGCCTGGCCCTCACCCGTACGGCGCCGGTGCACGCCTTCTCGCACATCACCGGCGGCGGCCTGGCCAACAACCTCGCCCGCGTCATCCCCGACGGACTGCACGCCACCGTCGACCGCTCCACCTGGACCCCGGGCGCGGTCTTCGACCTGGTGGGCTCGGCCGGTGCGGTCGAGCGCCTGGAGCTGGAGAAGACCCTGAACATGGGCGTCGGCATGATCGCCGTCGTCCCCCAGGAGTCCGTGGACGTCGCCCTGACCACCCTCGCCGACCGCGGCCTGGACGCCTGGGTCAGCGGTGAGATCGTCGAGCGCGGCGACCACGCCGAAGCGGTGACCCTGACCGGTGACTACGCGGGCTGACGCGCCGGTCGCCGGGGCAGCACAGAACCCGGTCCGAGGTGAGATACCCCGGACCGGGTCCGTGGAGAAGCTGTGCGCGCCGTGAACGCATACACAGAGGCCCGCAGAACAACCGCGGGTGGATTCCCGCGGAAGTGTCTACGGTGCGTCGTCAGGCGCGGCGACGATGCTGGGACGAATCCTTCTCGTCCTCGTCATCGTCGTCGTTATACAGGTCGGCGTACCGCGCGTACGGGTCGTCGTCCTCGTCATCCTCGAACGGCTCGCCGTTCGGCGGCTGCTGTGCCGGTTGTTCCGGCGATGCACCCAGCTCTTCGGCCAGGCGTGAGAGATCAGTCCCACCGCTGTTGTACTTCAGCTGGCGGGCGACCTTCGTCTGCTTGGCCTTGGCCCGGCCGCGCCCCATGGCTCGACCCCCTCAACGACGGGGCTCGACGGCCCCAGAGTCTTGACACGCGTTCATGATTCAGAGCGGACTCTCGACAGAGAGACCGGTCCGTAGGGCTTCAACGGTACCTGCTTCTGCGGCCATACGGTACGTCGCCCGCATCACCCGCCGCTCGGCATGACCTGCGTGGCGCCCCGTCCGCGCTGGTCACCTGCGATTTTAACCCGTCCCTTGCGGCGACCCGCCGACGGGTGGTGAGAGAAGTCTCCCCGGGCCTCGTCGACGGGTCGCACAAGGGGTAATTTTCAGCCAGGTTTCGGGTGGCGTTGCGGTGCCCGGCCGCGCCAGGCGACCTTCCGGCCCGGGGGAGGGTGTGTTTCCGGCCTTAGGCGCGGAAACACACCCGGGGCGGGCGGCCCCCGGTGTCAGCCGCGCCGGGCCTCCGCCATGCGCTGCTCCGCCAGCCGGTCCGCCGCGGCGACCGGCGGGATGCCGTCGGTCTTCGCACGAGCGAATATCGCCAGCGTGGTGTCGAAGATCTTCGCCGCCTTCGCCTTGCAGCGGTCGAAGTCGAAGCCGTGCAGCTCGTCGGCCACCTGGATGACGCCGCCGGCGTTCACGACGTAGTCCGGCGCGTAGAGGATGCCGCGGTCGGCGAGGTCCTTCTCGATACCGGTGTGGGCGAGCTGGTTGTTCGCGGCGCCGCAGACCACCGTGGCGGTCAGCGCGGGCACCGACACGTCGTTCAGCGCACCGCCCAGCGCACACGGCGCGTAGACGTCCAGACCCGGCGTACGGATCAGTGCATCGGTGTCGGCAACCGCGGTGACCTGCGGGTATTCCGCGAGTACCCGCTCCACGGAGGCGTCCCGCACATCCGTGACGACCACCTCTGCGCCGTCCTCGACCAGATGTCCGACGAGGTGGTACCCCACCTTGCCGACCCCGGCCACGCCGATCTTGCGGCCGCGCAGCGTCGGGTCGCCCCACAGGTGCTGCGCCGAGGCGCGCATCCCCTGGAACACGCCGTACGCGGTCAGCACCGAGGAGTCACCGGCGCCGCCGTTCTCCGGGGAGCGGCCGGTGGTCCACTTGTTGGTGCGCGCCACGACGTCCATGTCCGCGACGTAGGTGCCGACGTCGCAGGCGGTGACGTACCGGCCGCCGAGCGAGGCGACCGCGCGCCCGTAGGCGAGCAGCAGCTCCTCGGTCTTGACGGTCTCCGGGTCACCGATGATCACGGCCTTGCCGCCGCCGTGGTCCAGCCCGGCGAGGGCGTTCTTGTACGACATCCCGCGCGAGAGGTTGAGCGCGTCGCGCACCGCCTCCTCCTCGGAGGCGTATGCATGGAAGCGGGTGCCGCCGAGGGCCGGGCCCAGGGCGGTGTTGTGCAGCGCGATGACGGCCTTGAGGCCGCTGGCGCGGTCCTGGCAGAGCACGACTTGTTCATGGCCGCCCTGCTCGGACCGGAACAGGGTGTGCAGGACGCCGGCGTCGCCGGGGGGGACCCCCGGCGCGTACTGCTCGGCGGAGGAAGGACGGACGTCGGTCACGGTGGTGACTCCCATAGGCCGTGGAGAACGCCCTCCTGTGGGGGTGGGGAGGGCCGGTCGGGAAGAGCGTAAGACCTCGGGGACCCGAAGATCGGCCGGGTCCACGGGATCACCCACTCGTGGGGGGCGGACGTGCGACGATTTGCCGTGTCCCGGGCCCGCCGGTGGCCCTGCCCTCCGGTAACTCCCGGTGGCGGACTTCCCTTTGAAGGAGCGTGCGTGGCCTTGGCGTCGTCGGTGACGGTCCCGTATGGGGCATACCTACGGGTCTACGAGCCGCTGGCGGCATTCCCGGAGCCGGAGCGCTCCCACTGGGCGCGGTACGCCCGGCGCGACGACACCCCGACCGCCCAGGACGAGCAGCGCAAGGCCCTCGCCGACCTGCTGCCCACTCCGCCGGTCCCGGTCCCCGTCCACGAGAGCGCCGACGCGTTCATCGCCCACATCGACGACGTGCCCTGCATCTGTCCGTGGCGCACCCGGCTGCGCGGCTGGCAGGCGCTCCAGGGCCTGCCGGAGCTGCTGCCCGCGCCGGTGCTGGACGCCGCGCTGCCCCCGGTGGTGCGCCTCCAGGCCGCTACCGACTACGAGGAGTGGCAGGAGCGCAACCCGGACGCCCGCCCCTGGATCCGCGGCGCCACCTGGCACGTCCCGGTCCGCTGGTTCGTCCTCTTCGACGACGCCGAGCGCGAGTACGCGCCCAAGGGCGTCGACGGGCCGCTGCTGCGCTATCGCACCCCGATGGTCGAGGCCCGGCGCCGGGTCGCGCGCGGGCTGCGGACGCTGCGCGACACCCTGGAGGAGGGCCCGCTGATCGACGGCCTGCTGGACGTGGGCCGCTGGCTGGAGGAGTTCCACCCGCGCTCCCTGGTGGAGCTGGACTACGGCGGGCTGGTCCACGCGGTCTCCGAGCGGCAGCTCGCGGAGGACCGGTCGGCCGCCGAGGTGGCGGAGGGACTTGCCGCACTTCGCGACGGCGACGGCGAGCGCGCGGGCGCCGCGTACGAGAAGTTGAGCGACCGGTGGCGGGCGGTGCGGGACCGGCAGTTCTCCAGCTGATCTCCGGGCGGCCGTGGAGCGCCGACCGGAGCGGGGGAGCGGGCTCACGGGCTGGCCGCCGCGGTGTTCGCGCCGTCGCGGCCGGATCCCGGCGGCCGTCCGGGCGATGCTTCCGGGACGCGAGATGATCTTGAAAGCGGGCGTCGTCGCGTAGGCTGGTGCCCTCCAGGACGTAGGTCCCGATCCGGGCGTTTGCCTCAGCAGTGACCTAAAGCACTGACAACGGGCCTTGCGCCCAAGCCATCTCCTCGTGCCAAAATAGGACAAGGAGTCTGACTTGGGCTCCTCCATCCAACTATGGGTGGATAGATCGGTATTGCGCTCCTTGAGGGGTCTAGTGACGCGTGATCACCCTGTGACTGATCGTCACGGTGGCGTGACTGCCCGCTATGACATGGTCCATCGGCTTCCGTCGAGGTTGAACACCTGAGAGGGCAATTCCATCGGTTTGGCCGACGTGGCTGGACGGATGGTGTAGTTGTAGTGCCGAGGACAAGCCGTTCGTCCTATAACCGACTCGGCCCGCGTCCGCCATTTCGGGCAACGCGGGTCAAGGTGCAGAATTTAGAGGATGTCTCACGTGGTGAGCTTCGCAAGTCTCTTGTAGCAGGTCAGGGCTGCGGCGAGGCCGAGGAAGGCGAGGAAGTGGCTGCCCTTTCGTTCGTACCGGACGGTGAGGCGGCGGTAGCCGAA
>NZ_VKJP01000103.1 GCF_007280575.1 Streptomyces benahoarensis | reverse complement strand
GGGGGTGCGCCGGGGCCGTACGGGGGCGGCGTCCGGCGCCGGGCCGCCCGTTCGTGCCGTCACGCTACGGGCCTCAACTCCCTTGCCACCAGCGCATGATGCGCATGCTGACTATGCTCACCGCGCATGGATGAGCGCACGGGTGAGGGCATGGACGTGACGCTGGCCGGGCTGCGGGTGCTGCGGGAGGTCGCCGAGCGGGGCAGTTTCACCGCCGCGGCGGGGGCGCTCGGCTTCTCGCAGTCGGCGGTGTCCCGGCAGGTGGCCGCGGTGGAACGGGCCGCCGGGGCGCGGCTCTTCGACCGCCGCCGCGGCGGGGTGCGGCCGACCGCCGCCGGACGGGCACTGCTGCGCCACGCCGTCGTCGCCCTGGACGCCGTGGACGCGGCCGGGCGGGAGCTACGGGGCACGGCGGCGGGCGAGGGCGAGGTGCGGCTCGGGTTCTTCCCGTCCGCCGGGCCGGTGCTGGTGGCCCGGGCGCTGGCGACGCTCCGCCAGGACCGGCCGCGGGTACGGGCCGTGACCCGGGAGGCGGGCACCCCGGCGCTGGTGCGCGCGCTGCGCAGCGGGCGGCTCGATCTCGCGCTGCTCTCCTCCCGGCCGCCGCACCGCTCCCCCGACACGGACGCGCCCGCGCTACGGGCCGAGCCGTTGCTGGAGGTGCGGCTGCGGGTGGCGGTCGCGGTGCACGGGCGGTTCGCCGGGCGCACCACGGTCACCGCGGAGGAGATCGCCGGGGAGCCGTGGATCGCCGGACCGTCGGGGGCGGACGGCGCGCTGTTCGGGGTGTGGCCCGGGCTGCCGGGACGGCCCCGGGCCCACCACAGCGCGCGGGACTGGCTGACCAAGCTCCATCTCGTGGCCGCGGGCGCGGGGGTGACGACGGTTCCGGAGGCGCTGCACCCGGCGTTGCCGCCGGGGGTGCGGCTGGTGCCGGTCGAGGGCGTCGCCGAGGAGGTGCGGCGGGTCACCGTCGTACGGCTGCCGGGGCCGGTGGCGGAGCCGGTCGCGGCGGTGGTGGCGGCGCTGCGGCAGGTGGCCGCCGAGGTGGCGGGCTGAGCGGGACGGGCCGCCGCTCCCCGGTGGCGGCGGCCCGGTGGCTCATGACCAGGGCCTGTCGTCACACTCCCGTTGCCGCCCGGAGGCGGGAGTGTGACGACAGGACCTGGCGGACCGGGCGCCCCGCGAGCGCGTCCAGTTCGGTGCGGGTCAGTCCGGTGAGCCGGGCGACCTCGGCGGTGTCGAGGGCGCCGCAGTCCAGACCGCGCAGGAGGGAGGAGCTGAGCGCCTTGGCGGTGGCGGGTTCGTCCATGACCGCGCCGCCGGCCTTGCCGACGTAGGCGGCGAGCCGGGCCGCGGCCTGCTCCAGGCCCTCGCGGTAGAAGGCATAGACCGCGGCGTAGCGGGTCGGGAGGTGGCCCGGGTGCATGTCCCAGCCCTGGTAGTAGGCGCGGGCGAGGGAGCGGCGGACGAGACCGTGGTGCAGGCGCCAGGCGGCGTGGACCTGTTCGGTGGTGCCGACGGGCAGGACGTTGGTCGAGCCGTCGGAGAGGCGGACGCCCGTCCCGGCGGCGGCGACCTGCATGACGGCCTTGGCGTGGTCGGCGACCGGGTGGTCCAGGGACTGGTGGGCGGCGCTGACACCGCAGGAGGCGCTGTAGTCGAAGGTGCCGTAGTGGAGCGAGGTGGCGCGGCCCTCGGCGGCCTCGATCATGCGGGCGACGGTGGCGCGGCCATCGGCCCCGAGGATGGACTGGGTGGTCTCGATCTGGATCTCGAAGCCGATCCGGCCGCTCGCAGGCCCGTGCGCCTTCTCGAACTCCTCCAGCAGGCGGACCATCGCGGTGACCTGCTCGGCGTAGGTCACCTTGGGCAGCGTGAGGACCAGGCCCTCGGGCAGGCCACCGGCGTTCATCAGGCCGGTGAGGAAGATGTCGAGCGTGCGGATGCCGCGGTCGCGGACGGCGGCCTCCATGCACTTCATGCGGATGCCCATGCAGGGCGCGGCGGTGCCGTCGCGGTACGCGGCGGCGACGAGGGCAGCGGCGCGGGCGGCGGCCGCGTCCTCCTCGGCGTCGGGCCGGGGCCCGTAGCCGTCCTCGAAGTCGATACGGAGGTCCTCGACCGGCTCGCGCGACAGTTTGTCGCGGACGCGGTCGTGGACGGGCCCGGCGAGGTCGTCGGGGATGCCGAGGACGCGGGCGAGCGCACCGGCGTCCGGCGCGTGCGCGTCGAGGGCGGCCAGCGCCTCGTCGCCCCAGGTCCGCAGGGTGGTGGCGGTGAAGGCGTCGGCGGGGACGTAGACGGTGTGAACCGGCTGGCGGGTGCCGGGGTCGCCCGGGTACCGGCGGGCGAGGTCCGCGTCGACGTCGGCGAGGGAGGCCCCGATGTCCTCGCGTACGGTGTCCGCAAGGCTGGTCGCCACGGTCTCCTGCTGCCCCATTCGGCATCCTCCCGATGGTTACGCGCGATACGCGAGCAACTTCCGCGTAACGGAATCAACAATCCGTATAGCGAAGCTAACCTTGGCGGGTGGCAAGGTCAACACCTCTTTGCGCCCACCACGGGCCGTCGCCGCGGCCGGGCGGCGCAACGGCCGGGACGCCCCGGTGCGGTGGCCCGGCCCGGCGACCCATGGCCCCGCAAAGTGACTGGCACCGCGCGGCGCGCCCCGGCAGACTCACCGCATGACGACTTGGATCGCACCCTTTGTGGAACGCCGCCCGATGCCCGCCGCCGTCGGCGAGCGCGAGATGCTGCAGGGCTGGCTCGACTGGCACCGCGACACCCTGCTGACCAAATGCGCGGGCCTGACCGGCGAACAGCTGACGCTGCGCAGCGCGGCGCCCTCCACCCTCAGCCTCCTCGGGCTGGTACGCCACCTCACCGATGTCGAACGCGCCTGGTTGCGGCAGCGGTTCGCCCACGAACTGATCCCCTCGCTCCACATCACGGACGAGAACCTCGACGCCGACCACGACGACGGCACTCCCGAGAGCGCCGAGGCCGATCTCGCCGCGTTCCGCGCGGAGACCGTGGCGTGCGATGCGGCGGTGGCGGACCGCGGCCTCGACGAGACGTTCGCCGCACCGCGCGGCCGGGAGCTCAGTCTGCGCTGGATATACGCCCATCTCATCGAGGAGTACGCCCGGCACAACGGCCACGCGGATCTGCTGCGGGAGCGGATCGACGGCGTCACCGGCGACTGACCGCTCATGGTGAAGGCCCCGTACGCGCGCGTACGGGGCCTTCACCATGAGCGCGGGCCGGCCGGCCCGAAGTGACTCAGCCCTTGCGGATCTTGACCTCTTCGGTCAGGGCCGGGACGACGTGGAAGAGGTCGCCGACGACGCCGTAGTCGACCAGCTCGAAGATCGGGGCCTCGGCGTCCTTGTTGATGGCGACGATCGTCTTGGAGGTCTGCATACCGGCGCGGTGCTGGATCGCACCGGAGATACCGGCGGCGATGTACAGCTGCGGCGAGACCGACTTACCGGTCTGGCCGACCTGGTTGGTGTGCGGGTACCAACCGGCGTCCACCGCGGCACGCGAGGCACCGACGGCGGCACCGAGCGAGTCGGCCAGCGCCTCGATGACCGGGAAGTTCTCGGCGCCGTTGACGCCGCGGCCACCGGAGACCACGATCGCGGCCTCGGTCAGCTCCGGGCGGCCGGTCGACTCCCGCGGGGTGCGCGAGACGATCTTGGTGCCCTTGGAGGAGTCGGCGACGGTCACATCGAGCTGCTCGACCGTACCTGCGGCCGGAGCGGCCTCGGGCG
The DNA here is from genome assembly GCF_007280575.1 of Streptomyces benahoarensis. GTDB lineage: Bacteria > Actinomycetota > Actinomycetes > Streptomycetales > Streptomycetaceae > Streptomyces > Streptomyces benahoarensis. The sequence goes on along the minus strand of NZ_VKJP01000103.1, from coordinate 13,700 downwards.
CGGCGGAGTTGGGCTTGACGGTGATGACCGGGGTGCCGGTGGTGACGCGCGACTTGGTGGTGAAGGACGCCGCGAAGACGGACTGCGTGGCGACCGGGCCCTCGTCACCGGCCTCCAGGTCGACGGCGTCGGTGATGATGCCGGAGCCGATACGCACCGCGAGACGCGCACCGATCTCCTTGCCCTCGGCGGAGGACGGCAGCAGCACGGCGGCCGGGGACACCGCCTCGTAGGCGGCCTGGAGCGCGTCGACCTTGGGGGCGACGAGGTACTCGGTGAACTCGGGGGCGTCGGCGGCGAGCACCTTCACCGCGCCGTGCTCGGCGAGGGTGACGGCGGCGGTGTCCGCACCGGCGCCGAGGTGCACGGCCACCGGCTCGCCGATGCGGCGAGCCAGGGTGAGCAGTTCGAGGGTGGGCTTGCGGACGGCACCGTCCGCGTGGTCGACGTAGACAAGAACTTCAGCCATGGGGTGACTCTCCTGCGGGAAGAATGAGGGCGGTTGCAAGGGCGGCCGGGGTGCGCGGGCGCGAACCCCCGGCCGGTGGGCCTCAGATGAACTTCTGGCCCGCGAGGAACTCGGCGAGCTGCTTGCCGCCCTCGCCCTCGTCCGTGACGATCGTGCCGGCCGTACGGGCCGGGCGCTCCACGGCGGCGTCGACCGCGGTCCAGGCACCCTCCAGGCCGACCTCGTCCGCGTCGATGTCGAGGTCGTCCAGCTCCCAGGACTCCACCGGCTTCTTCTTGGCGGCCATGATGCCCTTGAAGGAGGGGTAGCGCGCCTCGCCGGACTGGTCGGTCACGGACACGACGGCCGGGAGCGACGCCTCCAGCTGCTCGCTGGCGGTGTCGCCGTCACGGCGGCCGGTCACCTTGCCGCCGTCGACGGCGACCTCGGAGAGCTGGGTGACCTGCGGGACGTTCAGCCGCTCGGCGAGCAGGGCGGGCAGCACGCCCATGGTGCCGTCGGTGGAGGCCATACCGCAGACGACCAGGTCGTAACCGGCCTTCTCGATGGCCTTGGCGAGCACGAGGGAGGTGCCCAGCGCGTCGGTGCCGTGCAGGTCGTCGTCCTCGACGTGGATGCCCTTGTCCGCGCCCATCGACAGCGCCTTGCGCAGCGCGTCGTTGGCGTCCTCGGGGCCGACGGTGAGGACGGTGACCTCGGCGTCGTCGGCCGCCTCCTTGATCTGCAGGGCCTGCTCGACGGCGTATTCGTCCAGCTCCGAGAGGAGGCCGTCCACGTCGTCGCGGTCGACGGTCAGGTCCTCGGCGAAGTGCCGGTCGCCGGTGGCGTCGGGCACGTACTTCACACAGACAACGATCCTCAAGCTCACGCCGGCTCTCCTACCTGCTTCGTCTCTTCAGAACTGCCTTGTGCTGGCAGCATAGGCGCCTGTGGGGGCGGCTCCGGGTCGGTTCGGGCTCCCCGCGCCGACCCCGATATTACTCACCAGTACATACAGTGTCGTCCCCGGAATCAAGGCCGCTGGACTGTGACCTACCCAACGGCCCCGACCCGGGGATGACGAAGCGTTACGGGAACCCGTCAGTCGCGCAGCGCGTTGAAGCGCCCCTGGTGGTACAGGAGCGGACGGCCCGGTCCCGCCGGGTCGCCGAGGAGCGGCTGGGCGAGGACGATGCGGTGATCACCGGCCGGGATACGGGCGACGACCCGGCACACCAACCAGGCGAGGACGCCGTCGAGCAGCGGTACACCCTCGGGGCCGGTGCGCCAGGAGGTGCCGGGGCCGAAGCGGTCGGCGCCGCTGCGGGCGAAGGTGGCGGCCAGCTCCTGCTGGTGCTCGCCGAGTATGTGCACGCCCAGGTGGTCCGTCCCGGCGAGCACGGGCCAGGAGGAGGCGCTGGTGGCGACGCCGAAGGAGAGCAGCGGCGGTTCGGCGGCGACGGAGGTCAGGGAGGTCGCCGTGAAACCGACGGGGCGCTCGCCCCGCGCGGTGATCACCGCGACGCCCGCGGCGTGCTGCCGGAAGACGGAGCGCAGGAGTTCGGGGGAGGCGGTGCGGGGCGCGCCGAGATCGGGCGATGCCGTCATGGAATTGTCCTTCTGCTGAGGTGTACGAGCCGTGGCAGGGCCGCCGGCCGCCGTGGCGGGACCGGCGGCGGTGATGTCGTCGCTGCTCACACGCCCGGACAGCGCGCGCTGGCGGTCCGCAGCAGATCCACGTGGGCGCGTCCGTACAGAAGGGTTCCTGGCCGCATCACGTCAGCGTGACGAGGTACGGGGCGGAGCGTCAAGAGGCGCCCGGTATCTGGGAGATCCCTCACGGACCGCCTCGCCGAGCGCCGCGATGACATCGGCCTTACGGGGCTGACCGGCGGCGCGGCGCACGATGACGCCCTGGGCATCGAGCACGAGGACGGTCGGCGTGCTCTCGATCCGCAGCCGCCGGACGAGTCCGAGACGGGATTCGGCGTCGACCTCGGTGTGGGTGACGCCGTCGACCATGGCGGCGACCTCGGCGAGGGTGCGGCGGGTGGCGCGGCAGGGCTGGCAGAAGGCGCTGGAGAACTGCACCAGCGTGGCCCGCTCCCCCAGCGGCGCCCCCAGGCTCTCCGCGCCGAGCCGTACGCCGTCGTCCTGCTGGGGCACCGTCGGCCTCCTGGGTGTGGGGTGGTGCGGGCAGTCGTCGTGGGGTACAGCGCGCGCGGCGCCGGATTGATTCCCGCGGGCGCGTCCGCGTTCCAGGTGGGGGCGCGAGGCGCGAACGGTACGCCCGGGGCGCGCGGTCCGCGACGGGAGTGGGGCATACGTGATGAGAATCTCCCGCCCCGGGTGGCCCCTGTGGTAGCCGCGACGCCTGTGATCGGGCACGATCTCCCGAAAGCCGCTTCTTACGGCTGCGTAGGTTTCCGCCGGGAGAACCCTCCCCGGGCACAGAAAAGGGGTCCCCCGACATGGCCGAACTGGTCTATCCGCCGGTGATCGGTGCCGCACGCACCCTCTTCAAATCACTCGACCTGAAATTCGACATTGCGGGGGCGGAGCACATTCCGCGGCGCGGCGGCGCGGTGCTGGTGAGCAATCACATCGGGTACCTCGACTTCGTCTTCGCGGGTCTCGCGGCCCGTCCGGCGAAGCGTCTGGTGCGGTTCATGGCCAAGGAGTCGGTGTTCCGGCACAAGGTGTCGGGGCCGCTGATGCGGGCGATGAAGCACATTCCGGTGGACCGTGCGCAGGGCGTGCACGCGTACCGGCACGCACTGTCGGCGCTGCGGTCGGGCGAGGTGATCGGCGTCTTCCCGGAGGCGACGATCTCGGAGTCGTTCACGCTGAAGGGCTTCAAGTCGGGCGCGGTGCGACTGGCGCAGGAGGCGGGCGTGCCGCTGCTGCCGGTGGCGCTGTGGGGCACCCAGCGGCTGTGGACCAAGGGCCACAAGCGGGACCTGGGGCGCAACCACTTCCCGATCACGATCCGGATCGGCGAGCCGATGGAGGCGGACCCGGACGAGCAGGCGGAGAAGATCACCGACCGGCTGCGCTCCCGCGTCCAGGACCTGCTGGAGGCGGCGCAGCGCGCCTACCCCGTGCGCCCCAAGGGGCCGGACGACACCTGGTGGATCCCGGCCCACCTGGGTGGCACGGCCCCGGCGGCGCCCGGTTCGCCCGCCTGACGACGGCGCCCGGGGGCCGTGCGGTCCCCGGGCCCTTCCCCCGCCGCCTCAGAAGTCGGTGGGGAGCGTCCGCCACAGCTGGGGCCGGTCGGCCGCCTCGCGCAGGCACCGGAGCACGGCGGGCAGCGGTTCGGCGTACAGCACCGGTGAGTCCGCCTCGCCCCGCTCCGGGCGGACGGGCCAGGCGAGCTGTTCCCGGTCGGTGCGGAACTGCGCGTCCACGCCCGGTTTGTTGCCACGCGGGTCCTGCCGCGTCCAGTCGCCGCCGGGCAGCCGGAGCGCGATCAGCCCGTGCAGGGTGTCGAGCTTCTGGTAGCAGAGCGCGGCGGGGATGCCCTCGGCGCGCAACAGGGCGGCCAGGGCGTGGGACTTGGCGAAGCAGATGCCGGTACGCCGCGCAAGGACGTCGGAGGCGCGCCAGGTGACGCGCGGATCGTCGGCGTCCTGGGAGTGCGGGATGGTGTCGCGGACGAACTCGAAGGCAGCCTTGGCGTATGTGTATGCGTCGGTGGCCTCGGCGCGCAGCAGTGTCGCGGTGGCCCGGACCAGCGGATGATCGTGGTCGATGGCCTCGCTCACCGCCAAGTAGGCCGAGAGTTCCGGGGTTTCCTGGATCAGCTCCATGCGTCGGGAGCGTAACGATGCGCCCGACCGGAGGTCAATGACTTTCCGGTCGGGCGCATAGCTATTCAGAGAAGGCAGTGCCGTCAGGCGGCGCCGATCTCCTCGCGGAGGGCGGCGAGGAAGCCGTCGACGTCCTCCTCGGTGGTGTCGAAGGCGCACATCCACCGCACCACACCGGCCGCCTCGTCCCAGAAGTAGAAGCGGTAGCGCTTCTGGAGGCGTTCGCTGACGGCGTGCGGCAGGCGGGCGAAGACCGCGTTGGCCTGCACGGGGTAGAGGATCTCCACCCCGGCGACCTCCCGCACCCCAGCCGCCAGGCGCTGCGCCATGGTGTTGGCGTGCCGGGCGTTGCGCAGCCACAGGTCCTTGGCGAGCAGCGCCTCCAACTGCACGGAGACGAAGCGCATCTTGGACGCCAGCTGCATCGACAGCTTCCGCAGATGCTTCATCCCGCGCACCACATCGGGGTTGAGGACGACGACCGCCTCCCCGAAGACGGCGCCGTTCTTCGTACCGCCCAGGGAGAGCAGGTCCACCCCCACCGCATTGGTGAACGTCCGCATCGGCACGTCCAGTGACGCCGCGGCGTTGGCTATCCGCGAACCGTCGAGGTGCACCACCATGTTGCGCTCATGGGCGTGCTCGCAGATCGCCCGGATCTCGTCCGGGGTGTAGAGCGTGCCCAGTTCGGTGCTCTGGGTGATCGAGACGACCTGCGGCATGGCGCGGTGCTCGTCGTCCCAGCCGTACGCCTCGCGGTCGATCAGCTCCGGGGTGAGCTTGCCGTCCTCGGTCGGCACGGTCAGCAGCTTCAGACCGCCGACCCGCTCCGGGGCGCCGCATTCGTCGACGTTGATGTGCGCCGACTCGGCGGCGATCACCGCGCCCCAGCGGTCGGTGACCGACTGGAGTGCGACGACGTTGGCGCCGGTGCCGTTGAAGACGGGGAACGCCTCGGCCCGCTGCCCGAAGTGGCTGCGGATCACCCGCTGGAGGTGAGCGGTGTACTCGTCCTCGCCGTAGGCGATCTGATGACCGCCGTTGGCGAGGGCGAGGGCGGCGAGCACTTCCGGGTGCGCGCCCGCGTAGTTGTCGCTGGCGAAGCCGCGTACCTGGGTGTCGTGGTGCTGCCGGGCGTCGGTCTTGCCGCCGCTCATGGCTCGGGGGTCAGCCACAGACGCTTTCCATTCACTTCCCGGGCGGGCCGGCCCCAGACCCCGGCGATGGCCTCGGCCAGCTCCGCGACGTCGGTGAAGCCCGCGAACTTGGCGTTCGGTCGCTCGGCGCGCATCTGTTCGTTGACGAGCGCCTTGACGACCAGGATCGCAGCCGCGGCCCGCGGGCCCTCCTCGCCCCCCGCCTTGCGGAACGCGTCGGCCAGCGCCAGCGTCCACGCCTCGGCCGCCGCCTTGGACGCGGCATACGCGGCGTTCCCGGCCGTGGGCTTGCTCGCCCCGGCGGCGCTGATCAGCAGGAACCGGCCGTTCCCGGAGCGCTGGAGCCCTTCGTGGAAGGCGAGGGAGGTGTGCTGGACGGTACGGACGAGGAGGTTGTGCAGCAGGTCCCAGTCGCGCAGGTCGGTCTCGGCGAAGGTCTTCGAGCCGCGCCAGCCGCCGACGAGGTGGACCAGCCCGTCGATCCGGCCGAACTCCTTCTCCGTACGGCCCGCCCACTCCCGGGTCTGTTCCGGGTCGAGCAGATCGACCGTGTCGCCGATGACCTTGGCACCGCCGTGGGCGTAGCGGGCGGCGTCGACCGCTTCGGCCAGCCGCTCGGCGTCCGCGTCACAGCCGACGACGGTGGCGCCCGCCTCGGCCAACCGCAGCAGGGTGGCCCGCCCGGCGGGCCCGGCGGCGCCCGCCACCGCGATGACAGCGCCCTCCAGCGGCCCCTGGCCGCCCGTCGAAGTACTCATCTCCGTCGCCTCCTCATCCTTCTGGACACCTGACTGACCTGCGGTTTCGGTGGTGGCGCGGCCGGTGGTCACGCCGCCGCCGGCATCTCGCGGCCGGCCGTGATGCCCTTGGTGGAAGCGATCACCGTACGCAGCTTCTTGGCAAGGGCCTCGTAGAACATGCTGAGCGGGAACTCGTCGGGCAGCACGTCGTCCACGAGCTTGCGCGGCGGCTGGTCGAGGTCGAGGGCGTCGGGGCCCTTCGCCCAGACCGATCCCGGGTGCGGGGCGAGGTATGTCGAGACGAGGTCGTAGGCGGCGAACCAGTGGACCAGCTTGGGCCGGTCGATGCCGTCGCGGTAGAGCTTCTCGATCTCACCGCAGAGCTGGTTGGTGACCTTCGGCGCCCGCTCCCAGTCGATGTGGAGAGTGTTGTCCGTCCAGCGTACGACGGAGTGCTGGTGGAGGTAGGCGAAGAGCAGCTGGCCGCCGAGGCCGTCGTAGTTGCGGTTGCGGTCGCCGGTGACCGGGAAGCGGAACATCCGGTCGAAGATCACCGCGTACTGCACGTCGCGGGCCTGCGGGTACCCCTCGGCCTCCAGCTTCACGGCCTCGCGGAAGGCGGTGAGGTCGCAGCGCAGCTCTTCGAGGCCGTACATCCAGAACGGCTGGCGCTGCTTGATCATGAACGGGTCGAACGGCAGGTCGCCGTGGCTGTGGGTGCGGTCGTGGACCATGTCCCACAGGACGAACGCCTGCTGGCAGCGGTTCTGGTCGGCGAGGAGGGCGCGGATGTCGTCGGGCAGGTCGATGCCGAGCGTGTCGACGGCCGCCTCGCTGACGCGGCGGAAGCGCGCGGCCTCGCGGTCGCAGAAGATGCCGCCCCAGCTGAACCGTTCGGGGGCCTCGCGCACGGCGATGGTCTCCGGGAAGAGGACCGCGGAGTTGGTGTCGTACCCGGCGGTGAAGTCCTCGAAGGTGATGCCGCAGAAGAGCGGGTTGTCGTAGCGGGTGCGCTCCAGCTCGGCGAGCCATTCGGGCCAGACCATGCGCAGGACGACGGCCTCGAAGTTGCGGTCCGGGTTGCCGTTCTGCGTGTACATCGGGAAGAGCACGAGGTGCTGGAGGCCGTCGGCGCGCTGCTGCGCGGGCTGGAAGGCCAGCAGCGAGTCGAGGAAGTCCGGCGCACCGAAGCCGTCGTCCGCCCAGCGGCGCAGGTCGGTGGCGAGCGCGTCGTGGTACGCCGCGTTGTGCGGCAGCAGCGGGGCCAGCTCGCCGAGGGCGGTGATGATCCGGTCGACCTCGTGGCGAACCGTTTCCGCAGTGGGGGCGCCGTCGGCGGTCAGGTCGATCGAGCCGTCCTTGGACTGCCACGGCCGGATGGTCTCGACTGCGTCCTTCAGGGCGGGCCAGGCCGGGTGCGCGGTCACCGGCTCCGTGGTCGCGGTGCCCGTCCGAGCACCCACAGGCGAAAGGATTTCCGTCATGACTGCCCTCCGGCGGTAGATCGTCTGGTGCACCCACCGTAACCAGCCAAGGTTCTTTCACTCAAGAGGAGCCGTCGAAAATTATTCTGTCGACACCCCCATATCACGAGGATTTTTCCTGTCGGTGCGGGGTGGAACCACACGTTCTCACCGTATCCGCCGCCCTCCACCCCGCGACGGGGGCCGTCGTCAGCCCGGTGGGGACGCGCCCACGCGCGGGTGAGCGGGTTCGCGGACGGCCGGGGCGGACAGATACCCCAGAGCGGGTGCTCCGGGCCGGCGGGCCGAGGGCGCCCGTCCGGTACGGGGCACGACGAACGGCCCAACGGGCGGCCCGACGGGAGGGTCGCACGGGCGCGCCGAGGGGCGTGCGGTGGCTGGTCCGCGCCGCTTCCGGGGCCCGGTGGAGCCGTTAGGCTGTGCGCCATTTCGTACGGCTTTGTGCCCGAGGTCGTGGTGTGCGGAGCGCCGGGGCGGTGCGGGCCGTCGCCGGGGCCGGGCGTCCGGGGCGTTCCGGGGTGCGGGGCCATGGCACCGCCGCACGGCGAGTGGCGACATCAGACGAGTGGCGACATCAGAGCAGTACCGAGCCGACAGAAGCGAGGCAGCCTTGTCCTTTCTCACTATCGGGCACCGCGGAATGATGGGCGTGGAGCCGGAGAACACGCTCCGGTCGTTCGTCCGAGCCGAGCGCGAAGGGCTCGACATCGTCGAGCTGGATCTGCATCTGAGCAAGGACGGCGCGCTCGTGGTGATGCACGACGCGGACGTGTCCCGGACCACCGACGGCAGCGGGCCGATCGCCGAACACACCCTCGCGGAGCTGCGCGAGCTGGACGCCGGGCGGGGTGAGCGGATCCCGGTGTTCGAGGAGGTCGTGGACGCGGTCCGGGCGCCGCTGCAGGCCGAGATCAAGGATGTGGCGGCGGCGCGGGCGCTCGCCGAGGTGCTGCGGGCCCGCGATCTGACCGGCCGGGTCGAGGTGATCTCCTTCCACGACGAGGCGCTGGCCGCCATCCGGACCCTGGTCCCGGGCATCCGCACCGCGCTGGTCGCCAGCCGGTACGGCACCGATGTGGTGGACCGGGCGCTGGCGGTGGGCGCGCCGATGCTCTCGCTCAACATCCGCCGTCTGACCCTGGAGTTGGTGGAACGGGCCCACGCCGAGGGGCTGCGGGTGGTGGCGTGGACCGTCAACACCCACGACCAGCTGCGGCTGGCCCGCGGCCTGGGGCTGGACGGCGTGGTGACCGACCAGCCGGAGATCCGCCGGGCGGTGCGGTTCACGGCTTGAGAGACGGGCCACCCTGGGACGAGTTCGCCGCGGCAGTCGCGGGCGGGGCTCGTGCCCGGGCTGGAGCCCGAGTTCGGGGCCGGGGCGGGGCGCGCGTCCGTGAGGAGGCGTCAGCCCCGTCCTTCCTTCCCCCCCCCGGGTACGAAACCCGCAGTTCACAGGGGTGCAATCTCGTTCCGGCATCCGGACGATTTCCGCGGTGATCTCGACAGATGGCCTCCGGCCCTGCCACTCTCCCGCCATGCGCCTCGCCTACCGCCCCGCCCTGTTCGCCGTGTGTGCCGCCGTGTTGGGGTGCGCCGCAGTCGGCTGTGCGCCGCAGGACGCGTCGTCCGAGGGTGCGGCCGGGGCGGGCAAGGCGAGTTGTGCGCGCGGCAAGCTGGACACGGTGACGGCCGGGAAGGTGACCGTCGGCACCGACAAGCCCGCGTACGCCCCGTGGTTCCAGGACGACGACCCGGCGAACGGCAAGGGCTTCGAGTCGGCCGTCGCCTACGCGGTCGCCGACCGGCTCGGCTACCCGCGGTCCGCGGTCACCTGGCAGACCGTGCCGTTCAACAACGCGTTCGCGCCGGGTGAGAAGAAGTTCGACTTCGACATCAACCAGACCTCGATCAGCGCCCCGCGCAAGCAGGCCGTCGCCTTCTCCTCCGGCTACTACGACGTACGGCAGGCGGTCGTGGCGCTCAAGGGCTCGAAGGCGGCGAAGGCCAAGAGCATCGCCGACCTCAAGGGCGTACGGCTCGGCGCCCAGGTCGGTACCACCAGCCTCGACGTCATCAACGACACGATCCGCCCCCACCAGCGGCCCGCCGTCTACCAGAAGAACGACTTCGCCAAGTCCGCGCTGAAGAACCATCAGGTCGACGCGATCCTCATCGATCTGCCGACGGCGTTCTTCATCACCTCCACGGAGGTGAAGGATGCGAAGGTCGTCGGGCAGTTCGCGGACACCGGCGCGGACGGCGAGCAGTTCGGCCTGGTGCTCGACAAGCAGAGCCGAATCACCGGGTGCGTCCGGGCGGCCGTCGACGCGCTGCGGAAGGACGGCACGCTCGCCGCCCTGGAGAAGAAGTGGCTGGCCGACACCGCCCATGCGCCGGTGCTCAAATGAGCCTCGCCAAGGGCCCGTCGGGCACCTCCCCCGTGGTCACCGAGGACGACGGCTACGTCCCGTCCGCGCGGCGGCTGGCGCGGGAACGGTACCGGCGTACCCGGGCCCGCCGCGCCACCACCGTCGCCACGGTGAGCACGCTGGTGACCGGCGCCGTGCTGTACGTCGTGATCACCGGGTCGCCCGGCTGGCAGCGCACCCGCGAGACCTTCTTCAGCGCCGCGTACGCGCGCATGGCGCTGCCCAAGGTGCTGGAGGGACTGCTGCTCAACCTGGAACTGCTGGTGGTGTGCGGCGCCGCGGTGCTGGTGTGCGGGATGGCACTGGCGGTGGCGCGGACGTTGCGCGGTCCGGTGTTCTTCCCGCTGCGGGCGCTGGCCACCGCATACACCGACTTCTTCCGCGGACTGCCGCTGATCATCTGCCTGTTGATGGTGGTCTTCGGCGTCCCGGCGCTGCGACTCCAGGGCGTCACCACCGATCCGGTGCTGCTCGGCGGGACGGCGCTGGTCCTGACGTACTCGGCGTATGTGGCGGAGGTCTTCCGGGCCGGGATCGAATCGGTGCACCCCTCGCAGCGGGCCGCGGCGCGGTCGCTGGGGCTGTCGAGTGGGCAGGCGCTGCGGTTCGTGGTGCTGCCGCAGGCGGTGCGGCGGGTGGTGCCGCCGCTGCTGAACGATCTGGTCTCGCTCCAGAAAGACACCGGTCTGGTGTCGATCGCCGGGGCGGTCGACGCGGTGTACGCGGCGCAGATCGTCGCGGGCAAGGACTTCAACTACACGCCGTACGTGGTCGCCGGGCTGGTCTTCGTCGCCCTGACGATCCCGATGACGCGCCTGACGGACTGGGTGACCGCCCGGATGGACCGGCGCCGCGCCCAGGGAGGGATCGTATGAGCGGGGCGGCCGCGCGGCCGGTGGAGCCGGAGCCGGCGGCGGGCGGTGCCGCGCCGGTGCTGCGGCTGGAGGCCGTCCGCAAGACGTACGGGCGGGGCACGGTCGTGCTGCGGGATGTCGATCTGGAGGTCGCGCCGCACACCGTCACGGCGCTGATCGGGGCGTCCGGTTCCGGCAAGTCGACGCTGCTGCGGTGCGCGAATCTGCTGGAGGAGATCGACGACGGGGCAATCTTCCTGGACGGCGAGGAGATCACCGATCCGCGCGCCGACGCGGACGCGGTGCGCCGCCGCATCGGTGTGGTCTTCCAGGCGTACAACCTCTTCCCGCACATGACGGTGCTGGACAACATCACGCTGGCGCCGCGCCGGGTCCACGGGGTGGCGCGGGACGAGGCGGAGGCGCGGGCGCACGCGCTGCTGGAGCGGCTGGGGCTCGGCGGGCGGGCGGACGCCTATCCGGACCGGCTCAGCGGCGGGCAGCAGCAGCGCGTCGCCCTCGTCCGGGCGCTGGCCTGCCGCCCCCGGCTGCTGCTGCTCGACGAGATCACCGCGGCGCTCGACCCGGAGCTGGTGGGCGAGGTGCTGGGCGTGGTGCGTGAGCTGAAGGAGGAGGGCATGACGATGGTGCTCGCCACCCATGAGATGGGGTTCGCCCGGGACGTCGCCGACCAGGTGTGTTTCCTGGACGCCGGGGTGATCCGGGAGCGTGGCACCCCCGAGGAGCTGTTCGGGGCGCCGCGGGAGGCCCGGACCCGGCAGTTCCTGGAGCGGGTTGTGGGAGCGGGGCGTTGGTAGAACCACGGGGGGCGGGGCGTTGGTAGCGGGCGGCGACCCGCGGGGCGTCGGTAGCGAACGGGCCGACCCGCGGGGCGCCGCCCGCCGCTTTCCGGCGCGGCTCGTCCTCGGGTCGGACCGTTCGCCCGGTGGGCTCAGCCGAGGGGCTTGACCAGCAGTTCGAAGGCGAGGTCGTCGCGCTGCGGGACGCCGAACCGCTCGTCGCCGTAGGGGAACGGGCTCCGCTCGCCGGTGCGGCGGTAGCCGCGCCGCTCGTACCAGGCGATCAGCTCCGGGCGCTGCCGGATGACGGTCATCCGCATCTCCGCGGCGCCCCACTCGGCGTGGGCGGCGCGCTCCGCCTCGGCGATGATCACCTTGCCGAGGCCGCCGCCCTGGAGCGTGGGGCGGACCGCGAACATGCCGAAGTAGGCGTGGTCACCGCGGTGTTCGAGCTGGCAGCAGGCGACCGGCTCACCGTCGCGCTCGGCCACCAGCAGCCGGCTGTCCTTCTGGTGCACCACGGCGGCGACGCCCTCGGGGTCCGTGCGCTGCCCCTTCAGCAGATCCGCCTCGGTGGTCCAGCCCGCCCGGCTCGCGTCGCCCCGGTAGGCCGACTCGATCAGCGCGACGAGCGCGGGTATGTCGGCGTCGGTGGCGGTACGGAAGACGAGTTCACCGGTGGGCATGGTGCGTGGGTTCCTCTCGGGCGGGCGGTGGGCGTGCGGCGGCCGGGCCGGGCACACCGCGAGGCTAGCAAGGCGACACGCCGGTTGATCAGGGCCTTTCGTCCCGATGCCGGGCCGACACGTGTCCCTGGACTCCCCCGCCGCCGGAACCCGCGCGCGGCGCCCGGCCGCGCGCCCCCGGGCGCGTAGGGTCCGGCGCATGGTGCAGGTACTGAGCAGCAGGGTGCTGGTGCGGCCCGCGGACCCCGAGCGGTCGCGGGCCTTCTACGGCGAGGGGCTGGGGCTGGAGATCTACCGGGAGTTCGGCACGGGCCCCGAGCGGGGCACGGTGTACTTCCTGGGCGGTGGCTTCCTGGAGGTGTCCGGCCGGTCGGACGGGGCGCCCGGGCCGACGCTTCAGCTGTGGCTCCAGGTGGCGGACGTGGCCGCGGCACACGACGCGCTGGCGGCGCGCGGTGTGGAGATCCTGCGGCCGCCGGCCCGGGAACCGTGGGGCCTGATCGAGATGTGGATCGCCGATCCGGACGGCCATCGCCTCGTCCTCGTCGAGGTGCCCGCCGACCATCCCCTGCGCTACCGGCCCTGACCTGCGGCTCCGGGGACCGGGCCCGGATCCGGGCCACCGGGTGGCGCCGCCGCCGTTCCGGGCCTCCCCGGGGCGGCCGGTCCTGCGCTCCCCGCCTGCCCCCGTGCGCTCCCTTGCGCCCCCCGTGACCTGGGCATTCTGCGGTCGTGGATCGGTGTCCGGCCGGGCCGCGGGGTGTCCGCCGCCGTCCCGGACCAGGGTGGGGAGGTCGGAGTGCACGGGCCGTCGCTGACGAGTTGGCTGCTGGTGGTGGTGTGCGCCGCGGCGGGCGGGTACTGCCTGTCGCGGGCGCGCCACGGCACGGCGGCGCAGCGGTCCCAGGCGCGCGGTCAGGCGCTGATGGGGCTGGCGATGGCGGTGATGGCGCTGCCCGCCACGGTGTTCGCGCCAGCGCCGTGGCTGCCGTGGGTGTACGCCGCGGTCTTCACCGCCGCGGCGCTACGGGCCCTGTGGCTCCGGCACGCGCACCACACCGTCGACTCGCTGGCGATGGTCTACATGGCACTGGCGATGACCCCGCTCCTGGCGGCGGACCCGGCGATGAGCGGCATGGCGCCGATGACGATGCCGGGCGGGCACGGTGGCGCGATGGCCGGCCATGCGGGGCACGTCGGCATGGGTGGCCCGTCTCTGGTGACGGGTGCCTTGTTGGTCTACCTGTCTCTTATAAACATCTCCGAGCCCACGAGACGCTCATGAATCAT
>NZ_VKJP01000102.1 GCF_007280575.1 Streptomyces benahoarensis | reverse complement strand
AAGAGACAGGCTGTTAGCGTCGCCGTGCCCCGCCCCGCGCGGGGGCGGCGGGCGACCGGACGAGAGGCGGCACATCGGTGACCACGGAGCAGGGCCTGCGGGCCTACATCGGATCGTTCACGCAGCACGGCGGCGCGGGCATCACCACCGCCGCCCTCGACCCGGAGACCGGTGCGCTCACCCCGCTGCACACCACCGCGGAGGTCGCCAACCCGTCCTTCCTCGCCCCGAGCCGCGACGGCGGGCGCCTCTACGCGGTCAGCGAGACCGGCCACGGCGCGGCCGCCGCCTTCGCCCTCACCCCCGACGGCCCGGAGCTTCTCGCCCCGCCCGTCCCGGTGGGCGGGGCGAGCCCCACCCACCTCGCCCTGGCCGCCGGTCACCTCGTCACCGCCAACTACACCTCCGGCAGCGTCAGCGCGCTCCCCATCGGACCCGACGGCACCCTCGGCGGGCCCGCCGCCGTCCTCGCCCACCACGGCAGCGGCCCGGACCCCGAGCGCCAGAAGACCCCGCACGCCCACTCCGTGTACGCCGCGCCCGGCGGCACCCGGCTGCTCACCGCCGACCTCGGCACCGACTCGGTCCGCAGCTGCAGCCTCGACCCCGCCACCGGCATGACGCAGATCCGCGACGAGGTCCGGCTCCGCCCCGGCAGCGGCCCCCGCCACCTCGCCTTCCACCCGGACGGCGGCCACGTCTACGTCGTCAACGAGCTGGCACCGGCGCTCACCCGCTGCCGCTGGGACGCCGAACACGGCACCCTGACGCCCCTGGGGGAGACCCCGCTGTTCGCGGACGGCGACGGCGCGCCCGGGGACCCGGCGGCCGACGCCGGCTGTGCGTCCACCGCGGTCGTCTCCCCGGACGGCCGGTTCCTGTGGACCGCGGTCCGGGGCCGCGACCGCATCTGCGTCCACGCCCTCGACGCCTCCGGCGCGGAGCTCACCCCCGTCACCAGCGTGCCCTGCGGCGGCAGCTGGCCCCGCGACCTGGCGATGCACCCCACCGGCCGGTTCCTCTACGCCGCCAACGAACGCTCCGGCGACATCACCTGGTTCACCGTCGACCACTCCACCGGCATTCCCACCCGCACCGGCTCGACGGCGGCGCCCGCGGCCTCCTGCGTCGTCTTCGCCTGAGACGCCCGCTCAGCCCGGCGGGAAGCTGCCGCCGAAGTACACCTGCGTCTTCCGTCACGGGCCGCGTCCGCCGCCGGGCAGCGCGAAGGGCCGCCCCGCACGAAGCGGAACGGCCCTTACGGTTCCGGGTGGCCGGGTGGCCGGGCGGCCGCCCGGAAAACGCGGCTCAGCGCGCCGGTGCGTACTGCGGACCTCCGGCGGGCCGCAGCGTGATGCCCACCGCCGCGGCGTAGTTCGACAGCACCAGACGGCCGACCGCCCCGTAGGCGCCCAGCGCCCCCGCCGACGCGCAACCCGCCTCGGCCGCGGCCGCCCCCAGCAGCCCGTCGGAGATCTCCGGGCCGATCAGGTACGGCGCGAGCGCCAGCTGCCGCGAACCGGACGTCCGCAGCTGCTCCGCGGTGCGCGAGATCGCCCCGTCCTCGTCCAGCGCGGCGGCCAGCACCGGCACCGCCAGCCGGGCCGACAGCAGCATGCCGGTGATCCCCGCGGCCTGCACGGCCTCCTCGCCGCCCACAGCGGCCAGGATGATGCCGTCCGCCGCCGTGGCGACGGTGAACAGCCGCGCCCGGTCGGCGCGGGCCAGCCCCGCCTCGGACAGCCGTACGTGCAGCGCCTCGGCGAGCAGCGGGTGCGGGCCGAGGACATCCGTCAGCTCGGCGCCGGAACCGCTGTTCATCATCGCCTGGCGTATCCGCCGCAGCAGCGCGCTGTCGGGACCGGCCAGCAGCGGCACGACCACCGCGGCCGGACCGGCGGCCGCGCCGCCGCCCTGCGCGGCACGCGCCTTGTGCTCGGCACCGGCCTGCGCCAGCACCGCATCCAGCGCCGGGAACTCCTCGCCGTCGCCGTCCACGTAACCGATCCGGGCGTCGAGGCCGGGCAGCTCGGAACGCGCGATGCTGCAGACCTCCTCCGCCAGGGAGCGGGCGGCGCGTGTGGGGGTGCCGGGAACGGCCAGCACCAGGGCGGGTGCGCCCTCGGGCGCGGCGACCGGATCCGGCTTCCGGTGTCGGCCGGACTGCCGGGGACGCGGCATTCGTACGGGCAGGCCGGGCGCCGAGCTCGGAGAATCGTCGTCAAAGCGGGGCGAGCCAGGTGCGGGCCCAGTGGGGGAACTCATGGCGTCGCATGCTAACGCCTCGTACCGACACACTGCCGGGGGAGGGTTCGGTCGGGAGGTATCCGTCCCGATTTATCCCGCGCGTCACGGTGGCCCGCCCGGAGGCCGCCCGGAACGGCGGACGCACCTCGGGACGACGGCCCACCTGCGGCGGCCCGCCCCCGGATGGCGCGTACCGTTCACCTCCCGTGGTGGACGAGCCGGAGCAGCGTGCCGTCCACCGGCAGCCGCACCGTGTCGGTGGCCAGCGCGGCGGCGAGGCGCAGCGCCCCGTCGAGCGGGCCGCCGTCCGGCTCCGCGCACACCGCGTCCGGCAGCCGCGCCGCCAGCCCGGCCCGCACCGGCGCCCGCAGCACCTCGCCCAACCGGAACAGCCCGCCGGTCAGCGCGACGGTCCGCCCCGGCCCGGGCGGACAGGCGGCCGCCGCGGTGTCCGCGATCTGCTCCGCGGCCTCGCGGACGATGCCCGCCGCGACTGCGTCACCGGCCGCCTCACGCGCCACGTACGGCGCGAACGACGCCAGCACCGCGGGCCGGTCCGCCCGCGGATACAGCTGCCCCGGCAGGCCGCTGACCGGCCCGAACTGTTCCTCGGCGGCCCGCAGCAGTGCCGGGGAGCCGCCGGGCCGCCCGTCGTGCGCCCGCAGCGCCGCCTCCAGGCCCGCCCGGCCGATCCACGCCCCGCCCCCGCAGTCGCCGAGCAGATGGCCCCAGCCGTCCGCCCGCCGCCAGCCGTCCCCGGACGCCGGGTCCGCGCCGAGCGCGACCAGACCCGTACCGGCCGCGACGACGACGCCCGGCCGCTGCCCCAGCGCGCCCGCGTACCCGGTCACCGCGTCCGTGGCCAGCGCCAGGTCACGCACCCCGAAGGCGTCGGCCAGCGCCCGCGGCAGCGCGGCCCGCAGGTCCTGCCCGAGCGTCGCCATCCCGGCGGCGCCGACACAGACCGCCGCGAAGCCGGACACCCCCACCGTCTGCCGCAACTTCTCGGCAGCGGGCAGCAGTTGGTCCAGCAGGTGCCGCGCGTCGATACCGCGCTCCCCGGTGCGCACCGGGGTGTCCGACGCGTACAGGGTCTCCGGCCGGGCGTGCGGCGCGGCGACCGGTGCGACGGCGAGGCGCAGCCCCGAACCACCCGAGTCGACGCCCAGGACGGCCGGGCCCGCCGTGCGCGACGGCTCAGCCAAGGCCGCGGGAGTCCTGCTTGAGCGCGGTGTCGACGGTCAGCGCCGTGGCGACGACGAGGCTCAGCAGGGGGTCGGGCAGCTGTCGGTGGATCTGCAGGACGTAGTTGTCGGCCGTGGTGAACATCGTCTTCGCCAGGCCCTCCCACGTCTTGGTGATCCGTGCGATCTCGGTGTCGGTGTGGTCGACGATGGCGAAGTTCCAGGCCCGCCAGTTCTCGGCCTTGATGGCGCCGATCTGCTGGCCGTTGACCATCATCCCGAAGTTGATCTTGCCTATGGCGTTCTGCTGGACGATCTCGCCGACCGGCTGCCCGTCCGGACGCGCCACCAGCACCTTCGACTTGATGAACTTCGCCGGTCGCGTCAGCACCAGCTGCGGCTGCCCGTACGCGTCCCGGATCTCCAGCTTGTGCGTCATGTACTGGTCCAGGCTGGACACCACCCGCAGCACCTTCTTCGCGGTGCTCTGCCCGACCTGGACGACCGTGCCGAGGGTGTTGCCGTTCTGGTCGAAGACGCCGTACTCGTTGGTGACCTCGATCAGCTTCGCCTTCTGGTTCACCACCAGCACCGGCTCGGTGAACAGCGTGCCGCCGCCGGGACCCGCAGGGGCGATGCCCGCCTGCTGCTGGACCTGCCGGGCCGCGTCGGGGTTGCCGGGCGCCGCCCCCGCCGGGGGATATCCGGGCTGCCCGTAGGGGGCCTGCTGCGCCCCGTACGGCGCCCCGGGCCCGGCGGGCATCTGCTGCGGCGCTCCGGTCCCGACCGGGGCCGCCTGCGGCTGCTGCGGCGGAACCTGCTGCTGGGGGGCGTGCTGGGCCGGAGCCTGGCCCTGAGCCTGTTGCGGGGCTGCGTGCGTGTGCTCGGTCCAGCGGGCGCCATCCCACCAGCGCAGTTGGTGGGGAGTCCCCTGCGGGTCCGCATACCAGCCCGCAGGGATGTTCGCATGTGTCATGGCGGCACAGTACCGGCCGCCGGGACACCGCCGGGCCCTGAACCATGGTGGCCCGGGCACCGCCCGGCCGGAACGGCGAGGACGCGGCCCGGTCGTGGGGGACGGGCGCCTCCGGCCGCCCCTCGCCATCGCGGCCTCGGCCTGCGGCGCCCGTGCCCGCTCCGGATGGAACGGGTCCCGGGCGTTGGGCCGGTAGGGTGAGGTGCTGTGGCAGCACGACCCTTGAACGAACTTGTGGAACCCGGCTGGGCGGAGGCGCTGCGCCCCGTCGCCGGACGTATCGCCGAGATGGGCGACTTCCTCCGTCAGGAGATCGCCGCCGGGCGGACCTATCTGCCCGCGGGCGCCAACGTCCTGCGCGCCTTCCAGCAGCCGTTCGACGACGTACGGGTGCTGATCGTCGGTCAGGACCCCTATCCGACGCCGGGCATGGCCATCGGGCTGAGTTTCGCGGTCGCGCCCGAGGTGCAGCGGCTGCCGGGGAGCCTGGAGAACATCTTCCGCGAACTCCACTCCGACCTCGGCCTGCCGCGCCCCTCCAACGGCGATCTGACCCCGTGGACCCGCCAGGGTGTCCTGCTCCTCAACAGGGCGCTGACCACCGCGCCCCGTAAGCCCGGCGCGCACCGCGGCAAGGGCTGGGAGGAAGTGACGGAGCAGGCCATCCGCGCCCTCGCCGCCCGCGGAAAACCGCTGGTGCCCGTCCTGTGGGGCCGCGACGCCCGCAACCTGCGCCCCTTCCTCGACGCGTACCCGGCGATCGAATCGGCCCACCCGTCCCCGATGTCCGCCGACCGCGGCTTCTTCGGCTCACGGCCCTTCAGTCGCACCAATGAGCTCCTCATCCGCCAGGGGGCCGAGCCGGTGGACTGGCGGCTTCCCTGAGCTGAGGGGCGGGTTGCCCGTAGGCGGTCGCCGCTCCGGCGCTGCGCGGGCCTGGACCTGTGCCGCGATGTGCGGTCCGCGACCTGACCGGTGCGGTTCGCTGCTTCGCCGCATGGCGCAGGGCCCCTCCGCAGCCATACGCCCGGCGCGCGGCAGACCGGCGCCCGTACGCAGGCCCGGAGGCGGTCTGTCGGCGCAGGGAGGCACCGCATGAGTACGCGTTCCGTTCCGGGCCCGGCCCTCGGTGACCCGCAGGAGCCGCGGTCCGGCCCGCCGGCACCGCGCCTGCCCGGTCCGCTGGTCGACGTCGGCTGGCTCGCACAGTGGCTCGGTGCGCCGCGGCTGGTGCTGCTGGACGCGTCCGTCGGCGCCCACCGGGGCGCGGCCGAACGCCTCCCGGGGGCCCGGCCGTTCGACCTCGACGGCGAGCTGTCCGACCCTTCCGCCCCGGTGCCGCACACCCTGCCCGGCGCGGACGCGTTCACCGCCGCCGTACGCGGTCTCGGCCTCGACGACGAGGACACCGTGATCGTCTACGACGCCGCCGGTGTCTACTCCGCCGCCCGCGCCTGGTGGATGCTCCGCGCCATGGGCTTCGGCCGCGTCGCCGTCCTGGACGGCGGACTCCCTGCCTGGCGCGGCGCGGGCCTGCCGCTGGAGCCGCAACCCGCCGCCTATGAAGGTCCCCGTGGCTCCTTCACCGCACGCCCCCGGGCGGGCATGTTCGTCGGCAGCGCCGAGGTGCTCGACGCGCTGTCCGACCCGGCGGTGGTGGTGCTCGACGCCCGTACCCGCGGACGGTCCGCCGGTACGGCTCCCGAGCCCCGGCCGGGCCTGCGAGGCGGCCATATGCCGGGTGCCGTGAAGCTGCCCTTCGGCGACCTCCGGCGCGACGGCCTGATGCGCCCGGCGAACGAGTTGAGGGCGGCGTTCTCCACATCGGCGGGCCACGGGCAGCGCCTGTACTTCAGCTGCGGATCCGGGGTCACCGCCTGCGTCCTGGCCCTGGGCGCGTACCTGGCGGGCCACCGCGATCTGGCCGTGTACGACGGTTCGTGGAGCGAATGGGGACTGCCGTCGGCACTGCCGGTGGTGACGGGCGATGAGCCGGGAGAGGTACCGGACGCGGTCCCGGCGGACGGACCGGCGGAGGGAAGCGCGACGCCGTGACCCACGCGGGTGCCACCGGGTGAGGCACCGGGCCCGGACGGCGCCCCGGCCTTTGCGCCCTCCGTCCCGCCGCGCCGACGGAGTCCCCGCGCCCTCAGGCCACCGCCGATGCCCGTACGCACAGCACATCCGGCAGATGGGCGGCGAGCTGCTGCCAGCTGTCGCCGTCGTCGGCGCTGGCGTACACCTCGCCGTTGCGGTTGCCGAAGTAGACGCCCGCGGGGCCGGTGTCGTCCACGCAGAGGGCGTCGCGGAGCACCGTGCCGTAGTGGTCCTCCTCCGGCAGGCCGTGGGAGAGCGGCTCCCAGGAGGCACCGGCGTCGGAGGTCCGGAAGACCCGGCACCGGTGGTCGGCCGGAACGCGGTCCGCGTCGGCGGTGATGGGGAACAGATAGGCGGTGTCGGCGCGGTGCGGGTGGGCGGCCACCGCGAAGCCGAAGTCGGTGGGGAGCCCCGTGCCGATGTCCGTCCACCGGGCGCCCGCGTCGTCGCTGCGGTAGACGCCCCAGTGGTTCTGGAGGTACAGCCGGTCGCGGTTGACGGCGTCCTGCGCGATCTTGTGGACGCACTGGCCGAACTCGGGGTGCT
Organism: Streptomyces benahoarensis; assembly: GCF_007280575.1. Taxonomy (GTDB): domain Bacteria; phylum Actinomycetota; class Actinomycetes; order Streptomycetales; family Streptomycetaceae; genus Streptomyces; species Streptomyces benahoarensis. Next base: position 10,703 of record NZ_VKJP01000102.1, on the reverse strand, counting down.
CGTCCGGCAGGAACGACGCCTTGACGCCGGTGTTCGACGGCTCCCAGCTGGCGCCGCCGTCGGCGCTGCGGAACACCCCGGCGGCCGACACCGCGACCGTCACCGCGTCCGCGTCGCGCGGGTCGGTGATCACGGTGTGCACCGCGAGACCGCCGCCACCGGGCACCCACCGCTCCCGGCTCGGATGCTCCCACAACGCTCTGACCATCTCGAACGTCTCGCCGCGGTCCTCGGAACGGAACAGCCCGCCCGGCTCCGTACCGGCGTAGACCACATCGGGCGCGGCGGGCCCGGCCGGATGCAGCTGCCACACACGCTCCAGCGAAGTGCCGGTGTACTCCGGGTACTTGACCGCGGGCCGCGCGGGCTCGTGCCACGTCTCCCCGAGATCGTCGGAGTGGAAGACGGACGGCCCCCAGTGCGCGCTGTCGGCGCCGACCAGCACCCGTGGTGTCTCCCGGCGGCTGTCGATCCCGATGGAATACACCGCCTGGGCGGGGAAATGGGGGCCGCTCAGCTCCCAGTCGCCGCGCCTCCTGCGGCCGACGAAAAGTCCTTTACGTGTGCCCACAGCGAGCAGCACCTCGGTCATGACCGGAACACCTCCGCGACGCCGTTGTCTCAGATGCCGCCAGTCTGCACCCGACCACTGACAACGGCGCCTCGGCACGCCATCGTCCCAGGTCACACGGCCCGTCGGGACGCGACGACCGCGCACCGGACCACTGCCGAACCGGCCGCATGGAGCCCGTACACGCGACGGCGCGCCGCACCGGGATCCGGTGCGGCGCGCCGTCGGCCGGGCCGCGCGGGCCCTGTTCGGGTCCGGGCTCAGTCCGCCGGCACCTCGAACGAGAGGGAGACGGGGCCGGAACCGTCGTAGTAGCGGAGGATGCCACCCGCCCCGGGGATGTCCAGGACGACATCGCCCGTGACGCTCTGCCCCGGGTGGAGCGTCGCGTCGAGGTTCTGCCCGGAGCCGGACTTCTCGGTGGTGGCGACGCTCCGCTCCGGGCTCTGGCCGTCGGTCCACTTCAGCCGCTGCGGGTGGAAGGCGCCGTCCTTGTCACCGGTGTTCTTCACGGTGAACGTGAGGACGAGGTACTGGTGCTGGGGCGGCTTGGTGGCCTTGATCTCCGACGCCTGGACCGCCCGGACGTCCTTGAACGTGACCGACGTCTGCGTCCGCGCCCCCGAGGCGCTGTCGACGGCCTGGTACGTCCCCGAGTCGCCGATGGTGACGGGGGTCTTCCCGGACTTCCCCGCCGGCTGCTCGGCGATGTCGCCGCTCGGGGCCTCCGGCGACTTCCCCGACGCCGCGGGGGCCTTGGAGTCGTCGCCCGAGGACGAACAGCCCGTCGTCAGACCGGCGGTGAGGAGGGCGCCCGCGATGAGCGTGGCGACACGGATGGATGGGCGCATGGCGTACCCCGACGTTCATGGCGGGCCGACCTGCCCGCGATTGAGCGTCAGATTACGTCATGAAGGTGACAGTGATCACGCGGGAGCGGTGGGCGGAGCCGCAGCCTCCGCCCGCCGCCGTACGGCGCCCGTGACCGGGCCCGGCGGCCGGTGATACGGGTGGGGGGACGTGGACCTCGCCACTCAGCTCCCGGGCGGCATGCCGGGCCCACGAGGGGGCGCGGGGTAGTTCCTGGTCGAGGGGCTGGCAGCCGTTCGACCCGGGATTGTACGAGAGCTGTCGTAATTCGAGAATCTTCGTAGTACGGTGATTGTCGTCGTACCAAGCGTGGCCGAGACGGCTGCCCGCGTGAACGGAGTCCTTTGTGAGCGCCCTCCACGAACCCTTCCGGCTTCGGTCGTTGACCATCCCCAACCGGGTCTGGATGTCCCCGATGTGCCAGTACAGCGCCGAGGAATCGGGACCGGAGACGGGCGTTCCGGGGGACTGGCACCTCGCGCACTACGGCGCGCGAGCCACCGGTGGCACCGGGCTGATCGTGGTCGAGGCCACCGCTGTCTCCCCGGAAGGGCGGATCAGCCCCGGAGACCTGGGCATCTGGAACGACAGGCAAGCCGCGGCTTTCCGGCGGATCACCTCCTTCCTCAAGGCGCAGGGCACGGTGCCCGGTGTGCAGATCGCACACGCCGGTCGTAAGGCGTCGACGGACGCGCCGTGGCGTGGCGGCGCACCCGTCGGCCCTGAGGCACACGGCTGGCAGCCCGTCGCACCGAGCCCGCTGCCTTTCGACGAGGGGCACCTGGTCCCGGACGAGCTGACGGTCGAGGGGATCCAGCAGGCGGTTCAGGACTTCGCCGCCGCGGCCCGGCGGGCCCGGGACGCCGGATTCGAGGTGGTGGAGATCCACGGCGCCCATGGTTACCTGATCGGCGAGTTCCTTTCCCCGCACACCAACCACCGCACCGATGCCTACGGCGGATCGTTCGAGAACCGGACGCGTTTCGCGCGGGAGGTCGTGGACGCGGTACGAGCGGTCTGGCCCGAGGAACTGCCTCTCTTCTTCCGCATTTCCGCGACCGACTGGCTGACGGAAAACCCGGAGGACGCCCGCGAGGGATGGACCGCGGACGACACGGTGCGGTTCGCCGCCGTCCTGAAGGCGCAGGGGGTCGACCTGCTGGACGTGTCCACCGGCGGCAACGCGCCCCATGCCCGCATCCCCACCGGCCCCGGATACCAGGTGTCGTTCGCCGAGCGGGTCAGGACTGAGGCCGGGCTTCCCGTGGGCGCCGTCGGGGAGATCACCGAAGCGGGCCAGGCGGAAAAAATCATCGGGAACGGGCAGGCGGACGCGGTACTGATCGGCCGTGAGCTGCTGCGCAACCCGTACTTCGCGCGGCATGCGGCACGCGAACTCGGTGGTGCGGTGGCCGGGCCGGTTCAGTACCACAGGGCCGTCTGACAGCCGGATGCCTCGGGTTCTTGCCCGGGCGCATGGGGACGCCCGCCCCGACCCGCTGCCGCGCGCCGCAGGCCCGTCCCGTGCTGCGGTGGCCGCGCCGTCCGTGGGGCGCAAACATGGGCGTGCGGGGCGCGCGAGCCCCGCGAACGCGCCGGTGCGGCAGAGGGGCGGAGGGACGGACATGAACGGCGACGACGCGACGCACGACCGGGGCGGACGGAACGCCCCGCACGCCCCCTCCGAGGCGGGTGGCGCCGTCCAGGGGAACCCCGACCGGCTCGCCGTCTACCGGGGCACACGGCATTTCGACCGCACCCAGGAACCGCGCGGCGCGCCGAGCGTCCCAGGGGACGCGCCCTGCTTCGTCGTGCAGATTCACGACGCCCGCCGGATGCACTTCGACTTCCGGCTGGAGGTCGACGGCGTACTCAAGTCATGGTCCGTGCCCAAAGGGCCGTCCGCCGATCCGCGCGACAAGCGTCTCGCGGTCCCCACCGAGGACCATCCGCTGGACTACCGGGAGTTCGAGGGCGTCATCGCCCGGGGCGAGTACGGCGCGGGCACCGTCATCGTCTGGGACCAGGGCACCTACCGGCCCCTCCCCGGCAAGCGCCGGGATCACGTGGACGGCGCGGCCGGCTTCGCCGAGGCGCTGGAGCGGGGCCACGTCTCCTTCTGGCTCGACGGCACCAAGCTGCACGGTGGCTACGCCCTCACCCGGTTCCGTACCGGCGAGGAGGCGGGCGACCGGGAATCCTGGCTGCTGGTCAAGGAGAACGACGACCGCGCGGCCGCCCACGGCGCCCCCGACCCGCTGCACGCCCGCTCCGTCCGCAGCGGCCGCACCATCAGGCAGGTGGCCGCCGATGCCCGGGACGACCCGCCGCGCGGTTTTTGAACCACCGCCGGTCCGGTGGCCGTGGCCTGAATCCGCATACGTGGCCATCCGACTGTTCCCGGGGCTGGTGAGCGCTGTCAGCGCCCGATGTACCGCCGCACGGCCGGCGGGTCCGCCCCTCACCCCGCCGGGGTCTCCTCGCCGCTCTCCGGGCACAGGTGCACCGCCGCCTCCTCGGCGGACGCCGCCCCGCCGTCGATGCCGACATCGTGCGCGACGATGTCGTTGTGGTGCCGCGGAAACCCCTCCTCGGCGGTCATCAGCCGCCCGGCGCGCTCCCCGCCGACCTGGTCGTCCACCGGCTCCCCGTCGCCGTCCACCTGGTCCCCGATGCCGTCCCCGTCCGGTGCCCACACCTCCGGAACCTCTTCCGAAAGCCGCTGTTCCAGGGATTCACCGTCGAACTGCTCCTGCGCCGTGGTGCCGCGATTCACCGCGAGCGGACGCTCGGGCGGCGAATATCCCTCGTCCAAAATCTGGTCGAGATCCGGCTCACCGAGAGCGTCCTCCATATCCAGGTCATCGGGATTGTCCTGCGGATCGGAAGCGGACGGCTGATAGACCTCGTCCCCCATCGCATTGTCGGGCATGTCCGCTCTCCTTCTCCGGATACGAGGGTTTCTCACCCTGCTTTCTCATACTGCGGTGCCGGATCCACGCAGAATACTGATGACTTCCGCGTCCTGCACCTGGTCGAAATCGAGATACCACTTGCCCACGCCATGGAAATTCCGCGGCTGGTGGACACACTCCACATCGTCCGCCTCCTCGCGCAGCGCCGCAGCCGCAGCGGCGTCCCCGACCGGAACCGCCAGCACCAGCCGCGCCGGCTCCAGCCGCCGCAGATACCGCAGCGCGGCGCGCGCCGTCACGCCCGTCGCCAGCCCGTCATCGACCAGCAGCACCGCCCGGCCCGCCACCTCGGCGGCCCCGAGCGGCGGACGGCCCGCCCGGTAGACCTCCTGCCTGCGACGCAGCTCGGCGCGCTCCCGCTCGACGTCCTCGGCCAATCGCTCGACGGTCAGCCCCAGCGCCGCCAGCGCGCCCACGTCGAACACCGGCGGGTCCTCATCGACCAGCGCCCCCACTCCGACCTCCGGCCGCCCCGGCATCCCGATCTTCCGCGCCACCAGCACGTCCAGCGGCGCCCCCAGGGCCCGCGCCACCACCGCCGCCACCGGAACACCGCCACGTGGCAACGCCACCACCAGCGGGTCCACGAGCGCGCCGGTACGCACCAACGCCAGACAGCGCGTCGCCAACGCCTCCCCGGCGTGCCGCCGGTCGAAATACCGCATAACCTGCCCGCCCCGCGCCGTATCGGCCCCGTTCACGGTCAGCCCCGCCGCCTTTCCGTACCGAGGCCGAGGGATTGCGCGATGCTCTGCATATTCGGATACGTACCCTCCGGCGGCAGCTTTTCGGCGAGGGACACCAAACGGTCCGGAGCGTTGTCCCGGCGCAGCTTGTCGATCACCGACGGTTTGTCCGCCGGATAGATGCTCCGGCCGAGATGCCGCGCGAGTTCGGAACGGATGCCGACGTCCTCCTCGGTCATACCCTGCGGTGTACCCCCGCGGAATACCCTGTCGGGCGCCTGCGCCACCTCCGGCTGATCCTCACCCGCGGGCTGGAGTTCCCTTTCCTCCGCGGCACGCAGTGACCGGTCGGTCGTCATCTCCGCCCGCAATGCCTTCTTCATCATCTCGTCCCGCGCGGGCCCGATCTTGTCCGCACCGTGCTCCATGACCATGTCTTCCTCCAGGTGACGGCGTACAGGGGGCAGGCGACGGGGAACGGAACCCCACCGGACCCGCCCCCTGAACGGCAATCCGTTCCGACCGCCGCGCGCCTTCCGCGACGACGGGTGAACACCACCCCGCGAGCTCCTTTCGGGGAAATTCACCGCCCGCCATCGTCCAATTCATTGACCAGCGTCGCACAGAATGCCTTCAGATCGCCCGGTTTACGGCTGGTGACCAACGTATTCGGGCCGCTGGTGCAGATCTTCACCCTCTCATCGACCCAGGAACCGCCCGCATTGCGGATATCCGTCGCCAGACTCGGCCACGACGTAAGGGTGCGTCCCCGCACCACATCCGCCTCGATCAGCGTCCACGGCGCATGACAGATCGCCGCCACCGGCTTTCCGGTGTCGAAGAATCCACGCGTGAAAGCGACTGCCCGCTCATCCAGCCGCAACGCATCCGGATTCGCCACTCCACCCGGCAACACCAGCGCGCCGTAATCCTCCACCCGTACCTCGTCCAACGTGCGATTCACGGTGAACGAGTCGGCCTTGTCCAGATGATGGAAAGCCTGCACCGACCCACCCGACGGCGACACCAGATGCGGCACCGCACCGGCATCCACCACCGCCTGCCACGGCTCCGTCAACTCGACCTGCTCCACGCCCTCGGAGGCCACCAGAAACGCGATCTGCATGTCGTCCGCCCTCTCGTCGCGATGTCGCCGGATGCATCGAATACCAGTGCCGGATTCCTTGAGATTCCCGCCCTGCCCTCGATTCCCTCCCCGATTCCCCTTCCCGAGCCCCCGAATTTCTCCCGAACGTGCATCCCCGCGGTTTCGATTCCCTGCACGGTGCGCGGTGTGTACGGCTCACCGCATCGAGCCCCGATCGAGCCCCAAAAACCGGAAAGGACGGCCGTACCGCGCCGCAACCCACCCGCCACAACCGGGCGCCCGCGCCAAGCCAGCGCGCCCCCCCGTCACCCGGACGCGCCCGGGCCTCCTCCATCGCACTCCGGATACGACGAGATCGCATCCCGGCGACGGACTCGCCCGCCCTCCCCGGGGCGGATACCCCGCCCGGCCGTGCGAGCGCGCCGGGCACCCGCCGGGGGCGTACCGTCGGAGAGAGGCCGCCTCGCCCTGGAGTGAACACGGCCGCCCGGCCACGTGCCCGGGCCACGGTCGCCCACCGCGCGCCCGCACCGTTTCCGAGCGCACCACGCCGACCCGGCGGAGTGCTCACCGCGTGGTCCGTGAAAGGGAGATGTCCGCCATGTCGGCCGCTGAGCACCGCGCATCCGCCACCGCCGCCCGCACCGCCCCCACCCACGGCGCGCCCTGCTGGGTCAACCTGATGACTCGCGATCTGCGCTCCACCCAGGACTTCTACACCGAGGTTCTCGGCTGGAAGTTCCGGCAGGGCAGCCTCGGTGACGAGTTCTGCGTGGCCCTGGACGACGGCCGTCCCGTCGCCGGTATCGCCCAGCTCACCCAGCGCCTGCGCGGCACCACGGCATGGACCCCGTACTTCGCCGTCGACAGCGCCGACGACGTCGCCGCCCGCATCCGCGAACGCGGCGCCACCGTCGCCGTCGGCCCCCTCGAATTCGGCACCGGACGCGCCGCCCTCGCGTCCGACCGCGACGGCGCCGTCTTCGGCCTCTGGGAGGGCCAGACCCTGCGCTGGGCGGTCGGCCGCGCCAACGCCCCCGCCTGCCTGGAACTCCGCACCCGCGACGCCTTTGCCGCCGCCATCTTCTACGCCGAGATCTTCGACTGGGCCACCCAGCGCCCCGGCGGCTGCGACGTCACCTACGAGGACGAGCAGGTCATCGTCCGCCAGGACCGGCGCATCGTCGCCGCGCTCCGGGGCGGCGGCGTGGAGGAGGCCCCCGATCCGCACCTGCGCCCCCGGTGGCACGTCCACTTCCAGGTACGCGACCTGCCCTCCGTCATCTCCGCGGCCGTCGCCGCCGGCGGAACCGTCATGTCCCCGGCACCCCAAACCGGGCGCCCCGGCGGACGCTCCATGATCTGCGACCCCTACGGCGCCCTCTTCACGGTCACGGACGCCCCCGAGAACGACTGATTTTCCGTCAGCGCCTTCCGTACGGGAACGCTCTTCCCGTACGGAAGCCCGTAAGGGACAAAGCGGCTGTGCCCGCCCCCTGCGGGGGACGGGCACAGCCGCTTTGTCTATTTCCCGGGGACGCACGCCCGGTTCCCCTACGGGTGGCCGCGGCCAGGGACCCGTCGTGGGTTACGGGCCCCGAACCCCCTCACAGGGACGGATGAATGTCCCCACTCCGCATACCGCTCTCCTGCTCACTGCGGCTCTGCAGCTTCCGGGCCTTCTCCTTGAGGCGGTCGCGTTCGGCGGGGTCGCTGGTGTGCTGCGCCGCGTCCTCCAGCTGCTGCGCCTTCTCACGCATCTGCCGGATCCGGCCGCGCACTTCGTCTGCGCTCATGATCACTCCTTGAACGGTCCGAACGGAAACACGGGTCGGCAACCTCCACCACCAGCGAATCAGCGCCCGCCCCCATCGGCACCTTGAAGAATCACCCACGGTCACCACCCGGCCCCACGGCGACGTCCCCTCACCGCGACCTCCTGCCACCAGCGGCCGGGAACGCTGTCGCGCACACCGCTCCCGCCTGCTGCACAGTGGAAGTGACGTCACACGGACGAGTGAAGGAACGCCGCGCCAACGGGCGGAGACGCCCCGAGTACCCAGCCGACGGGCGGAAACGTCCCGAACGCGCGGCCCCGTACAGGCGCCGAGCAACGGGAGCCCACGGCCGCACCACGGCCCCGCGGACACCGACCACCGACCGGAACACCCGCCGCGGACCCCGCACTCTGCGGACCACCGAACGGAACGGAAGGCGTGAGGGGAATGACAATCCACACCGGACGCGTCGCCCACCAGGCGCCCACCGGACGCCGGACGCCGCAACTCGACCCGGACACCCGCGCCGCCCTGCACCGGCTCGCCACCCTCCCGGACGGACCCGCCCGCACCCGGCTGCGCGAGGAAATCGTCTGCGCGTGGCTCCCGATGGCCCACCGCCTCGCCCGCCGCTACAGCGGCCGCGGCGAAAGCGACGAGGACCTCCGCCAGGTCGCCGCCCTCGGCCTGCTCAAAGCCATCGACCGGTTCGACCCCGGTGTCGGCACCGCCTTCGGCGCCTTCGCCGTCCCCACCATCATCGGCGAGATCAAACGCCACTTCCGCGACGAACTGTGGGCCGTACACGTCCCACGACGCGCCCAGGAACTCCGCGCCCAGGTCCACCGGGCCCGCCAGGAACTCGCCGTCCGCCCCGGCCACGCCACCATCACCGTGCAGGACGTCGCCGCCCACACCGGCATGCCCTACGAAGACGTCCTCATCGGCCTCGACGCCCAGAAGACCTTCACCGCACTCTCCCTGGAACGCCCCCTCGGCGGCGAGGACACCCAACAGACCCTCGGCGACCTCCTAGGACAGGAGGACCCGGCACTCGGATTGGTCGACGACCGGGAAGCCGCCGCCACCGGCCTGCGCACCCTGCCCGAACGCGAACGCCACATCCTCTACCTGCGGTTCTATCTCGGCCTGACACAGAGCGAAATCGCCGACCGGGTCGGTGTCTCCCAGATGCACGTCTCCCGGCTGCTGCGCCGCTCCTGCGCGTATGTGCGCGAGAAGGCGCTGGCGCCGCAATCGTGACCGCGGCATCGGCGGATCGGCAGCCTGGACCGGAAGGCAGATGGCTCGGCTGCCTGGCGGACAGTGCGGTGGCCGCCCGCGCGCGGTGTCGGTCGCGCCCGGGTTCCGGCGACGAGCTGCCTTCGGTAGACGATCTGCCTTCGGTAACGGTGAGTTCCCGCCTCGCACCTGACTTCCCCCTGAGATCACACACTGTCACCATCCGTGATCACTCAGGGATGTCCCCGATCACCCCCTGACCTTCCTCGAATCCCGTGCCCACACGCCCTACGCGGCGGTAGCGTTCGCCCCATCGACGCCGCAACACCTCACGTCGGAGCCGGAAAGAAGGGCGGGGGAGAAGTGCAAGGGCAGGTGCAGGGCCGCAGCAGGCACCACGGCCGGAGCGAGGAACGCGACAGAAACGAGCAGTACGCCCGGGCAACGGGCCGAACGCAGGGACGGCCCCGGCCGGAAGCGGAAGCGGAGGCATCCGCCGCCGCCCGGACACTCCGGCACCTGACCGAGCCACTGCACGCCGTCAGCTACTTCGACGCAACCTGCCGCGGCCTCGGAAAGGCCATCGGCCTCAAAGGCTTCTGGATGGGCTACCTCGCCGCCCGCACGGCACCGCTGGGCGCCGTGTCCGCCCCGCCGGCCACCGAACTGCTGGGCGTGTTCGCCCCCGCCATGATCGCCCGTGCCCTCCCAGCCGCCTGGGACGTGGTCGGCCCGGAGCGCGTTCTCGACGCCCGCGCCCGCTGCGCCGCCGACGCGCTGCGGGCCGCCGATCCGGCGGTCGAGGCATCCGTCACGAAGGTGGCCTCCGCCCTCAGAGCAATGGTCGACGACGCGCCGAGAGCCGCACGGCCCCTGTTCGCTGCGAACCAGGCACTCTGCGACCGCGCCGACCCGGTCGAAGACCTGTGGCAACTCGCCACCGCTCTAAGGGAGTTCCGCGGCGACGCCCACCTCTCCGTTCTCGCCGAACACGAACTCGACGGCTGCGAATCCCTGGTCCTGGCCGTGGCCTGCGGCCTCGTCCCCGAGGAGTCGATGCGCCAGGACCGGGGCTGGACCGAGGAGGAATGGACCGCGGCAACGGCCCGCCTGCGCTCGCGTGGCCTGGTCGACAGCCAGGGCGCTGCGACCACCCGCGGCGCAGCGGAAAGAACGGAAATCGAGCAACGCACCGACGACCTCGCCGCCCGGCTCCTCAGACCTCTCAGCACCGCACAGACCGACCAACTCCTGCGGGACCTGAAGCCCGTCACCCATCGCGTCCTCGCCACCAAGCTGCTGCCGTTCCCCAATCCGATAGGGCTGCCGCCTCCTCCGGCATCCAGCAGGCACATTGATGGGCGGAACGTGGGGCGGGGGGCGCTGGACTGAGGCTGGTTGATTGCGTCCGATGCCGTCGCATCCGCTCCCGCCGGCGGGAGCGGTGCGGGCCCCAGGGGCTGGGGGCGGGGC
>NZ_VKJP01000101.1 GCF_007280575.1 Streptomyces benahoarensis | reverse complement strand
ATCGGCCTGCGAACCGCGCCACGAAGTCTTCGAACGCGCCTGACCAACCGTCAGTTATCTCTTCCCGCACACGGCGATCAACGAGATCACGCGCACCACGTCACGGAGTGTCGTTGCAGTACTAGGGGGTGTGTCTCTTTGGTCAGCCGTCGGCGGGTCCAGATGAGTATGGCGGCGAGGGGGATGGGCCGATCTCGTCGCCCTGGTCGGCGCCCTTGCTGCCGCCGGGGCTCAGGGCCTCGGCGTAGTCGACTGACACCCGATTCCTGACGGGTGGCCAGGTTGGGCGGGGTCCTACGTACAACAGGCACGGACGTCCGTGATCACGGGGTTCTCTACGCTCTGTGGTCCTGGGAAGCCCGTGCCTGCCGACGTATCATCTCTGATCTCTCCTGCCTTTGACCAGCTCGACCCCCGTCCGGAAGCCGCCCGCAGCGAGATCCCCGACCTACTGGAACGTCTCGCGCAGATCCCCGACCCGCGTGATCCCCGCGGCGTGCGGCATCCACTCGTCACGATCCTGGCCCAGACCGCCTGCGCGGTCCTTGTCGGCGCGAGGTCGCTGCTGGCCGTCGGCGAGTGGGCGGCCGACAGCACACCCGAACTCCTCGAGCGGCTGGGCATCCGCGTCGATCCGCTGTTCCCGAAACATTCCTGGCCTGCGGAGTCGACAATCCGCAGGCTGCTGGCCAGGGTCGACGCGAACGCTCTGGACCGGGCGGTCGGAGCCTGGCTAGCCGACCGGCAGACCACGAATGACAGGTTGCGGGCACTGGCCGTCGACGGGAAGTCGCTGCGGAGAGCCGCCCGCGCCAGGGACCGGAAGATCCACCTCCCGGCCGCCTGTGACCACGCCGGCGGCTTGGTCCTCGCGCAACTCGACGTCGGCGAGAAGACGAACGAGATCACCTGTTTCCAACCCCTGCTGAACACGCTCGATGGCCTGGCCGGCACCGTTGCGACCAGCGACGCGATGCACACTCAGGACGACCACGCCGCTTACCTGTTGAGGCGGAAGGCCCACTACATCGTGATCGCGAAGAGCAACAGGAAGAATCTCCCCAAGCAGCTCAAGCCCCTTCTCTGGCACCGAATCCCGCTCCAGAACAGGACCCGCGCAACCGGTCACGGACGCCATGAGATCCGCCGCCTGAAGGTTTGCGCGGTGAACACCCGCTTCCTCCCCGGCGCCCGGCAGGCCGTCCAGATCGTCCGCCGCAGAGTCAGCCGCAAGACCGGAAAGACCAGCCTCAAGACCGTCTACGCGGTCACCAGCCTCACCGCTGAACAGGCCGACCCCGCCCGCCTGGCACTTGATTCGCGGGCACTGGACGGTCGAGGCCCTGCACCACGTCCGGGACGTCACCTTCACCGAGGACACTCGCAACCGCGGACCGGGAACGCACCCCAAGTGACGGCAACCTGCAGGAACCTCGCGATCGGAGCCCTCCGCCGGGCAGCCCGGGACCAGACCCGCACCCTTCCCCTTCTCGACCTCACGTGATCAAAAAGGACGAGGCTCAACTACGCCGAAGCCCTGCTCTGCGGACAGCCAGCCCCACCAGGAAAGGACCGCCCCACCGGGAACGGTGTGGGCAGCCCTTGAGGGTGTCAATTCGGCCAGAAGGCAGAAGCTGTCACGGATTTTCGCGTGAGCGCATGTAGCGCCGACCGAAGTGAAGTATTCCTGCTGCTCCGGCGACTGCGCCGACGACGCACAACACGGTCGCCCATGCGGCCAATTCCTGTGTCATCCACAGCAAACTGACCACGACCAGCGCGACGGCGAACAGAGTTCGCTCTCCATCCCCCGGTCCACGGCGTGCCATGAGTTCCTCAGTCCCTGGTAGCGGTGCAGCTGTACTTGACGCCCTTCATGGTGATAGTACGCCATCCGGCCATGGTGCCGACAGAGGCCGAATTCGTCGGGGCGACGTCCGTCCCGCCACCGCCGCCACCGCCTTCTTTGCGGCAGTAGTAGCCGAGTGCGTCGAGCTTCTTCAGGGCACTCATGGCCTGGTACTTCTTGTACGACGCGAGCATGGCGGCCCGCTTCTGCGCAGGCGTCGCCTGCTTCGCCTTCGTGTAAGCGTAACACCCGATGCTGGCGCCGATTCCGACCCACGAGGCGCCCTTGGCGAGGGCCTTCGTCAGGCCGGCCGCGCCGCTGCCGATACCGATGACGGCACAGATCTCGTCCGCACCCGCCTGCACTTGGGGATCCGCCGCGGCGGTCGACCGCGCGGATATCGCATTCCCCTCACCGGACGATTCGCCGGGTGACGAAGCCGCCTGTGCCGTACCGCCCGCCACCCCGGTCAAGGCGCAGGCAATCATCACGGACATTGCTTTGTTACGCATATTCACGAAATCATTCCCCCAACTTCCTGGAACTGCCTGGTCATTGCAGTCCTTGTGATCATCGCGCCCGGGACTCTACCAGCGACCGCTCATGGCACGCTACTGATCTTTAACTGGTGTTGTCGGTCAGGTGGTTCGAGGGTGAGGCCGGTGCCGGCGAGGCACCCGTCACTGACGTTGAGCCAGGGCTTCGGCGTAGTCGATTGACGTCCGGTTTGTGGTCACGTGAGTCCGAGTAGGGCGAGCGGCCGTCGTGGGTGCGGGAGAGGCCCAGTGCCTGCTGGCCCAGGTCAACCGCCACCGCAAACTCCCCGGTTACGGCCCGCAGCCAGGCCAGTTCCTCCAGAGCGGCGAGTTCGCCGATCCGGGAGCCGAAGGTGCGGGAGACGTCCAGCGCCTGCTGGATCAGGTCAACCGCGGCCGCGTAGTCCCCAGTTATGGCCCGTGTCCGGCCCAGGGCCCACAGAGCGTAGGCTTCGCCGTCGCGGTGGCCGATGGTGCGGTAGAGGTCCAATGCCTGCTGGCCCAGTTCAGCTGCCGCCGTACAGTTCCCCCTCAAATACCGCAGCAAGCTCAAGGCCCACAGAGCGCCTGCTTCGCCGTGACGGTCATGAGTGTGGCGTGCGGCGGTGGCGGCGCTCTGGTGGAGGGCGGTGGCCTCGTCCCAGGGGCCTTGCAGGCGCAGGAAAGACGCCAGTGCGGCGGTGAGGCGGGTGGCGTGAGAGTGATGTGCGGTGGCGGTGGTGTGGTGGATGCAGGCGATGAGGTTGGCGCGTTCGGTGTGCATCCACGCGAGCGCCTGCCGATGGGTGGGCAGGTCAGGTGCGGCGGCCGGGGCAGCACCGACGGTCCGGGGAGTGGGACCGGGGGCGTTGGCGAAGTGGCGGTCGGCGCTCTGGGTGGTGTGCTGGTAGTACTCCAGCAGGCGGCCGATGCCGGCGTCGCAGCCGCCTGCCGGGTCCTGTTCGGCGAGGGTGCGGGCGTAGGTACGGATGAGGTCGTGCAGGCGGTAGCGGCCGGTTGAGGGCGAGTCGATGAGGTGGTTCTCGTAGAGGGCTTCCAGCTCGCGGCGGGCCTGGGACAGGGGGATGCCCGCGAGGGCGGCGGCGGCGTAGGCGTCGGTATCGGTGCCCGGGTGCAGGCCCAGGCAGCGGAAGATGCGCCGCTGCTCCGGTGGCAGGCCGTGGTAGGAGGTGTCGAAGGCCGCCACGGCACGGTTGCTGGTTGCGAGTTCGCCCAGCCGATCGCGGGTGGCGGCGAACTCGGCCAGAGGCCAATGAGGATGGTGTGCGAGACGGCCGGCAAGCAGGGCGGTGGCCAGCGGCAGGTAGCCGCACAGCTCCACGAGGGTGGCGACGGCCTCGGTCTCGGCCTTGGTGGTGTGGGGGCGGTAGGCCAGGCGGGTGAACAGGCGGGCCGAGTCCTCGGGCGGGAGGGTGTCCAGCGGCAGGGGGATGGCGCCAACCCGCCCACCAGCAGTTCAACCAGCTCAGCCCCGAGCCCGGCCCCACCACGAACAGATTTCCTGACAGTCAGTCAGAAAAGTCAGCATTGAGTCAGCATCCACCCAGCCAGAGGTGCCGACAGGCGGAGACACATGCACACGCCCCAATCCACTCCATACAAGCCCTGACCTGCATAGATGCTGGTCAGCCCGCTGCAGTCGCCCATCCACCCCGATCCCCGCACCAGTGAAAACCGAAGAGGTACTCGGTGGAGCGGCCGCGCTCCCAGATGGTGCGGGTGTGGCGGGTGCGTACCGTCCCGGCGGCGACGGTGACGGCCGGGTCGTCGAAGACCGGCAGTACCGTCTCGATGTAGTCGGGCGCGAGGACGGTGTCCGCGTCGACGGCGAGGACGAGGTCGGTGGTGCAGTGCGGCAGCGCGTGGTTCTGCGCCCGGGCCTTGCTGCCGAGGTTCCGCGGCGGGCGCAGCACGGTGGCGCCGTGTGCGGCGGCCACCTCGCCCGTGCGGTCGGTGGAGGCGTCGTCGACGACGAGGACGCGGTCAGGTGGCACCGTCTGCCGCGCCAGCGACTCCAGCGTGGCGGGCAGCCCCTCCTCCTCGTTGTGTGCGGGAACGATGACGGTGATGGTGTGCATGCCGAACTCCCCCTGCGGTGCGAAGTGCGCCGGCCACGAGCGTGAGCAGCCCGATCAGGCCGTAGACGAGTGTGCTGATGCCGATGAACGGCAGTCCTCCGTGCATGTCACCGACGGTAGCGAGGGGACGCGTCCCACGGTTCCGGAGGCGCCCTCCTGTGGATAACTCACCGGTTCG
Organism: Streptomyces benahoarensis; assembly: GCF_007280575.1. GTDB lineage: Bacteria > Actinomycetota > Actinomycetes > Streptomycetales > Streptomycetaceae > Streptomyces > Streptomyces benahoarensis. Next base: position 13,392 of record NZ_VKJP01000101.1, on the reverse strand, counting down.
GCACGGCACTTCGACGCAACGACGCCGGCCGCCGCGCCCCGTGGGGGCGAGCGCGACGGCCGGTGTGTGGTGCTGAGGGGGGAAGTCGGTTACTCGACGACCTTCAGCAGCTTGTTGGGCGTGCCCTCGCTCGGGTTCGAGATCTTGTCCGGCGTGGCGCCGTCCGTGAGGGCCTTGGCGACCTCGTCCGGCTTGGCGTCCGGGTGGGCGCCGAGGTAGACCGCGGCCGCGCCCACGACGTGGGGGGTGGCCATGGAGGTGCCGGAGATGGTGTTGGTGGCGTTGTCGTCGGTGTTCCAGTCCGAGGTGATGTCGGAGCCGGGGGCGTAGAGGTCGACGATGCTGCCGTAGTTGGAGAAGTCCGACTGCTCGTCCTTGTTGGTGCTGGAGGCGACCGTGATGGCCTCCTTCACCCGCGCCGGGGAGCCCTGCGAGGCGTCGGCCGACTCGTTGCCCGCCGCGACGGCGAAGGTCACGCCGGAGGCGATGGCCTTCTTGACGGCCGCGTCGAGCGCCTCGTCCGCGCCGCCGCCGAGCGACATGTTGGCGACCGACGGGCCCTTGTGGTTCTTGGTCACCCAGTCGATACCGGCGACGACCTGCTCGGTGGTGCCGGAGCCCTGGTCGTCCAGCACGCGGACGGCGACGATCTTGGCCTTCTTGGCGACACCGTGGTCGGTACCGGCGATGGTGCCCGCGACGTGCGTGCCGTGGCCGTTGCCGTCGTTGGCATCGTTGTCGCCGTCGACCGCGTCGAAGCCGTAGGACGCACGGCCACCGAAGTCCTTGTGCGAGATGCGCACGCCGGTGTCGATGACGTAGGCGGTGGCGCCCTCACCCGCGGAGTCGGGGTAGGTGTACTTCTTGTCGCCCTGGGTGTCCGCCTGGTCGATGCGGTCCAGGCCCCACGACGGCGGGTTGTCCTGGGTGGCGTCGATGTGGAACTTCTTGTTCTGTACGACCTTGTCGACGGCCGGGTCGGCGGCGAGGCGCTTGGCGTCGTCGGCGCTCAGACCGGTGGCCGAGAACCCGTTGAGGGCGGCGCTGTAGTTCCGCTTGACCTTGCCGCCGTACTTCGAGGCGAGGTCGTTGTGGGCGGTGGCGGACACCGCGGCGCCGCTGACCGACTTCTTCAGCATGACGATGTAGCTGCCGTTGACGGCACCCTTCGCCTCGGCACCGTAAATCTTGCCTTCGGCGGGGGTGGCACCAGCGGTGACCGCGGTGACTGCGGCGATACCAGTGGCGGCTACGGCGGCGGTGATGGCCGTGACGAGCCGCTTCTTGCTGGAACGCTTGTGAGCCATAGCGAGGGTTCTCCTCGTTCGTGGTGTGGGGGGAAAGCGTTGCGCAATGGCCCGGTTCGACAGGAAGTCCTGCACCGGACTGGATCGAAACCCTGTCGGATTGACGAGTTCAATTCAAGGCCAGCCGCCCCTTGTGAGATAAACAACAACCCTGCATAAAGACAAAATCGGCCACAAATACACCAAAAGAAGCGGGTAGTTGAACATTCGAGCCTCAATGCCGTTTACATTTCGGCAATCTGCGGTTACAGACGGTGGATTGACCGCTACCGAGGGCCTGTTGGCGTACAGGGCTCGCGCGCTCAGGAGCTGACGGGGCGGATGACCGAGTGGGCGTCAGGCGCCGTCGCGTCAGCCCGGTGTTCATCGGCCTCGGTTCGTCGACGAAGGCGCGGGCGGATCGTCTCTCGGAGAGCGCCGGCCAGTACGGGTGGCCGGGCCGTCCCTCGTGCGTGAGGCCGGGGCCCGTCGGCGGGCCGCCGCCTCCGCCCCCAGGTCCGCCCGCCTCCGCGCCGGGCCCGCGCACCGCCGTCCCCGGGTCCACCCACCCACCCCGGTACAGGCGCCTGCGAAACTGGGCACGTCACGCCCGGCAGGAGGAATCACCATGAACGAACCGCGCCCCGGCGCCTTCACCGAGGCACGCGCCCGCGCCGCGCTGACGGCCGCCGGGCGGCCCGACGCCGCTGCCGACGCCCGGCTGCTCTCGCTCGGCGAGAACGCCGTCTTCGCGCTCGGCGAGCGCGGACCGGTCATCCGGGTCGGCCGCAGCGCCGAACTCCTCGAACGCGCCGAACGGGAGCTGATTGTGGCCCGCTGGCTGGCGGACGCGGGCATCCCCGCCGTACGCGCCGCCGAGCCGGAGGCGCAGCTCGCCGACGGTCATCCCGTGACGTACTGGGAGCGGCTGCCGGACACCGTCCGCCCCGCCGAACCCGGCGACCTCGCCGCGCTGCTGCGGCTGGTGCACGCCCTGCCGGAGCCGCCCTTCGCCCTCCCGCGGCGCGACCTGCTGGGCGGCGTCGAGCGGTGGCTGCGGCTGGCCGGGGACGCCGTCTCCCCGCAGGACGCGGAGTATCTGCGCGGCCGCCGGGACGCCTTCGCCCTCGCCGCGACGGCGCTGGAGCCGCATCTGCCGCGCGGCCCCATCCACGGGGACGCGCTGCTCCGCAACGTCCATGTCGGGCCCGACGGTCCGGTCCTGGTCGACCTGGAGACCTTCTCCTCCGATCTGCGCGAGCACGACCTCGTGGTGCTGGCCCTCAGCCGCGACCGCTACGGACTGCCCGCCGAGGCGTACGACACCTTCGTCTCCGTCTACGGCTGGGACGTACGGGACTGGGAGGGCTGTGCGGTGCTGCGCGGCTCCCGGGAGACCGCAAGCTGCGCCTGGGTCTCCCAGCACGCACCGGGCAATCCGGCGGCCCGTACGGAGTTCGCCCGGCGCATCGCCTCGCTGCGCGAGAAGGACACGACCGTGCGGTGGTATCCGTTCTGACGGTGCGCCGGGACGGCGGGCGGGTCAGTCGTGCGGCGCCTGGTGCGGGATGAGCGGCCAGGCGCCCTCGACGTACGCCTCCGGCTTGCCCGAACGCCGCAGATACGCCTGGAAGTCGGTGGCCTGCTCCGCGGCCGCGCCCTCCTGGAGCGTGTGCAGCGCCTCCGGGGACGGCAGGGCGACGACCGGATACCGCTCGCCTATCCGCCGGGCGACACCGGCCGCCGCGACGGCGTCGGCGCCCGCCTCATGGGCGCCGTCGAGCGGGACGCCGTAGTGGGCGCAGAGGGCCTGGAGGGCGCGCTTGCCCTTGCGGTACCGGTCGACGTGGCGGTCCAGCACCAGTGGGTCGATGACCGGGGAAGGGGCGCGGCCCAGGCGCTCGGTCAGGGACCGCACACCGTGGCGGCGGCACTCCCTGTCGAGGAGGGAGAGGTCGTACCGGGCGTTCATCACCACCAGGGGTATCCCGGCGCGCAGGGCCTCGGCCAGGGCCTCGGTGATCTCCTCCACAGCGGTCTTCGCCGGGGCGCCGTGCTCACGGACGTAGGCGGTGGACATGCCGTGGATCGCGGCGGCTTCCTCGGGCACCGGGATGCCCGGGTCGATCAGCCACGTCTGCCGGACCACGGTCGTGCCGTCGCCGTCCAGGCGGATCAGCGCGGCGGTCACGATGCGGTCCCGCTCGATGTCGGTGCCCGTGGTCTCCAGGTCGAAACCGGCCAACAGGTCCTGATGCCAGCTCATGGCGGGGCCTCCTTCGGTGGTGCGTCCCCCGTTGCTCCGCCACTCTCGCACGCACCACTGACAACGCGACCGGCAGCCGCGAGCAGATAGGACAAAGCGGACGGCGGGGCGGCGGAAGCCGTGCCGGTCCGCACGCGGCGGACCAGGCACGACGGACCACGCCCGCCCCGGCCCCGCCCGACGTCAGGACACCGGCCGGGAGTCCGCCCACTCGCTCTCGAACTCCTCGCGGTACGTCTCGAAGAGCCCGGCCTCGCCCTCCCGGCCGCCGCCACTCTGGCGAACCACGTCCCGTCCGCCGCCGCGCAGCACCAGCACCGGCGACTCCATGCCTCGGCTGCGGCGCAGATAGCTCTGGACGACGGCCAGCCCGTCGGACCCGTCGCCGTCGACGAGGTACGCGGTGAACCGCGGCGTCTCGTCGAAGACCTGGATCTCGAACGCCCCCGGGTCGCGCAGCCGTGCCCGCACCCGCCGCATGTGCAGGATGTTCATCTCGATGGACCGGCTCATCTCGCCCTTCTTGAGCCCGATCTCGCGCTCGCGGCGGCGGACCGCGCTGCTCGCGGGGTTGAGGAAGAGCAGCCGGATCCGGCAGCCCGCCTCGGCGAGGTGGACCAGGCGGCGGCCGGAGTAGTTCTGTACGAGGAGGTTGAGCCCGATGCCCACCGCATCGAGGCGGCGGGCGCCGCCGAACAGGTCCTCGGCGGGCAGTTGCCGCTGGAGCCGCACCCGGTCGGCGTGGACCCCGACGACGTCGGCGTAGCGGTCGCCCACCAGGTCCTCGACGGCATCGATGGGCAGCCGCCCGGAGGTACGGGTGCCGCTGCCGGACCCCAGGAGGTCCAGCAGCCGGGCGGAGGCGCGCTCCGCCTGGGCGAGGACGGTCTCCGACAGGGCGCGGTTGCGGGAGACGATGTTGCGGGCCACCTCCAGCTCGTCGAGGCCCAGCTCGACGTCCCGGCGGTCGTCGAAGTACGGCTCGAAGCAGGGCCAGTGCTGGACCATCAGCTCCCGCAGCTGCGGGAGGGTCAGAAAGCTGACGATGTTGTCGTCGGCGGGGTCGAGGAGGTAGCCCTTGCGGCGGCTGACCTCCCGGACGGCCACCGCGCGCTGGACCCATTCCTGTCCGGCCGGTCCGGCGGCGGCGATCACCCATTCGTCGCCGTGCACCGGCTCGTAGATGGGGCGCAGCACCGCGGAGACCACGGCACGGAGCCGCTGCTCGACGAGATTCAGCCAGATGTAGGCGCGACCGGCCCGGCGGGCGCGGGTGCGCACCTCGCTCCAGGCGTCGGCGCCCCAGTCGAGTTCCGCGCCGATCTCCAGTGGCCGCGCCAGGGACACCGCGCCGGGCGGCGCGTCGACGGAGCCGCCCTCGTGGCCCTCGTGACCCTCGTCACCAGGGGGCAACTCCAGCCCGCCGCTCACCTGCCACCGCCTTCCGAACCTCCGTGTCAACGATCAAGGCAGACTACTGCGGAGCGGGGAACGGTGCAGCAGGATGGGTCGACCGGTCCGTCAACTCCCCATGTCAGACGTGGCGGTTGCGCCCCGAAATGCGGCGCGGACGTGAGCGGTTTCCTAGCCGCGTCGCCCCCGGGCGGCCCTTGTGCGGCCCCGGGGCGCAGGCCCGGCGCCGCGCGGGAGCCGCCCGCCCGGACACCGCGAAGGGTCCCGTCCGCCACAGGTCCGCGCCCTCGGCACGGCGTCCGGAACGACCGGTGCAGGGGCGCGTGACGGCGCGCGGTCCCGCCGGGGCGCGCGGGCATCGAACGCCGGGACGCCGGGTGACTGGCCGGGCCTCTACTGGTGGACTCCGTCTGGATGAGCTATCCGTTACCGCATCTGACGTACGGGAGATGGCCACCGGCCGCCGTGGGCGCCGACGACACGACAGTAAGGTCCCACTAGGCTCGAAATTGCCCGCTTTCCGGGGAATATCAAGCGGTATGCCAGGTGTGTGGGGTGGGTCGGGGAAGGATCCGAGGCGGTCCGCGGACGCGTGCCATGGAGTCACCGCAGCCCCCGACGAGAAGGTGGAAGCCGACGCATGCAGGTCTGGCCGGGACAGACGTATCCACTGGGCGCCACCTACGACGGCGCCGGAACCAACTTCGCGGTCTTCTCCGAAGCCGCCCGGCGCATCGAACTGTGCCTGCTGCACGACGACGGCTCACACACCACCGTCGAACTGCGCGAGACCGACGCGTTCGTCCGCCACGCCTACCTCCCCGGGGTGATGCCGGGCCAGCGCTACGGCTTCCGGGTGCACGGCCCCCACGACCCGGCGCGCGGCCACCGCTGCAACCCCGCGAAACTGCTCCTGGACCCCTACGCGCGCGCTCTGAGCGGTCGCATCGACTGGAACGAGGCCGTCTACGGCTACCACTTCGGCCGCCCGGAGTCCCGCAACGACCTGGACTCGGCGCCGCACACCATGGCATCGGTCGTGGTCAGCCCGTACTTCGACTGGGGCGACGACCGGCCGCCGCGCACCGCGTACCACGAGACGGTGCTCTACGAGGCGCACGTCAAGGGCCTCACCATGCGCCACCCCGGCCTCCCCGAGGAGCTGCGCGGCACCTACGCGGCGCTGGCGCACCCGGCGGTCATCGAGCATCTGACGCGGCTGGGGGTGACCGCGCTGGAGCTGATGCCGGTGCACCAGTTCGTCCAGGACCACCGGCTGGTGGACGCCGGGCTCACCAACTACTGGGGCTACAACACCATCGGGTTCTTCGCCCCGCACAACGCCTACGCGTCCTGGGGCGACCGGGGGCAGCAGGTGCTGGAGTTCAAGTCGGCGGTGCGGGCGCTGCACCGCGCGGGCATCGAGGTGATCCTCGACGTCGTCTACAACCACACCGCCGAGGGCAACCACCTGGGCCCCACGCTCTCCTTCCGGGGGCTCGACAACGCCTCGTACTACCGGCTCGCGGAGGACCGGCGGCACTACACGGACACCACCGGCACCGGGAACTCCCTGCTGATGCGCAGTCCGCACGTCCTGCAGCTGGTGATGGACTCGCTGCGCTACTGGGTGCAGGAGATGCACGTCGACGGCTTCCGGTTCGATCTGGCGGCGACGCTGGCGCGGCAGTTCCACGAGGTGGACCGGCTGTCGTCCTTCTTCGACCTGGTGCACCAGGACCCGGTGGTCAGCCAGGTCAAACTGATCGCGGAGCCCTGGGACCTCGGCGAGGGCGGCTACCAGGTGGGCAACTTCCCGCCGCTGTGGACGGAGTGGAACGGCAAGTACCGCGACACGGTGCGCGACCTGTGGCGGGGCGAGCCGCGCACACTGGCGGAGTTCGCCTCCCGGCTGACCGGCTCCTCGGACCTCTACCAGGGCGACGGGCGCCGCCCGATCGCCTCAGTGAACTTCGTGACCTGCCACGACGGCTTCACCCTGCACGATCTGGTGGCGTACGACGAGAAGCACAACGAGGCCAACGGCGAGGAGAACCGCGACGGGGAGCGCTTCAACCGGTCGTGGAACTGCGGCACCGAGGGCCCGACGGACGACCCCGGCATCCGGGCGCTGCGGGCGCGCCAGATGCGGAACGTCGTCGCCACCCTGATGCTGTCCCAGGGCGTGCCGATGCTCTCCCACGGCGACGAGTTCGGCCGCAGCCAGCGCGGCAACAACAACGCGTACTGCCAGGACAACGAGGTCTCCTGGGTGCGCTGGCCGGCGCCGGAGGACACCGGGGAACGGGAGCTGCTGGCGTTCGTCCGGCGACTGGTGCGGCTGCGGCGCGAGCATCCGGTGTTCCGTCGGCGGCGGTTCCTCCAGGGGCGGCCGGTTCCGGGGGCCGAGGACGCGCTGTCGGACATCGCGTGGTTCACCGTCGACGGGACGGAGATGGGGCCGGACGACTGGGAGTCGGCTCAGGCAAGGTCCCTGATGGTTTTCCTCAACGGCCGGGCGATCTCGGAACCGGGCCCCCGGGGCGAGCCGATCGCGGACGACTCGTTCCTGCTGTTGTTCCACGCGCACCCCGAGGAGCAGGAGTTCACCGTTCCGCCGCGCCACGGGCGGCGGTGGCAGGTCGTGGTCGACACCGCGCGGCCCCCCGCGGCGGACGGCGCGGACGGCGACGGGGCCGTGGTGAAGGCCGGTGACCGCCTGATGCTGACGGGGCGGAGCCTGGTGGTGTTGCAGCGGCCTACGGAGTCCTGGGAGCCGGTGGGGCCTGCGTAGACCGGACCGTCTCGCCCGGGGCCGGTGCGCGCCGCCCCGGGCGGAACGTCGCCCCGGGCGGCCGGTGGCGCGGGGCCGTCGTGTGTGGGGCCGGGGGCGCGCCGCCCTGGGGCGCCCCCAGCGGAACGTCGCCCCCTGCGGCCCCGAGCCCTCGCTCCGCTCGGCCGGTCGGGGGCGGGGGCCACCCGTTCGGCGCGTCCGGAGAGGGGATCGCGCACGGGGGCGCGCGGGCGGGCCGGTGCGCCGGGTACGGCTGCTCCCATGACGCAGCCGCCCGCTCCCCCGCCGACCGCCACCTACCGGCTCCAGCTCCAGCCGGACTTCCCGTTCGCCGCCGCCGGGCGGGCCGTCCCGTACCTGGCCCGGCTGGGCGTCTCGCACCTCCATCTGTCGCCGGTGCTGGAGGCGGTCCCCGGCTCGGCGCACGGCTACGACGTGGTGGACCACACGGCCGTACGCGCCGAACTCGGCGGTGAGGACGGGCTGCGGGCCCTGGCCGCCACCGCACGGGCGCACGGCCTCGGCCTGATCGTCGACCTCGTGCCGAACCACATGGCCGTCCCCGCCCCGATGTCCCTCAACGGGCCGCTGTGGCGGGTGCTGCGGGACGGGCCCGGCTCCCCCTGGGCGCGCTGGTTCGACATCGACTGGGACGCCGGGCACGGCGGACGCCTGCTGCTGCCGGTGCTCGCCGGACGGCTCGGCGACGAACTGCCGCGCCTGCGCGTCACCGACGGCACCCTGCGCTACGGGCGGCACGCCTTCCCGCTGCGCCCGGGGACGGAGGACCTGCCGCTGCCGCGCCTCCTGGACGCCCAGTGGTACCGCCTCGCCTGGTGGCGGCTGGCCCGCACCGAGCTGAACTACCGCCGTTTCTTCACCGTTTCCGAGCTGATCGGGGTGCGGGTCGAGGACCCGGAGGTGTTCGAGGCGACGCACCGCACGGTGTTGCGGCTGGTGCGGGAGGGCGTCCTCGACGGCCTGCGGGTCGATCATCCGGACGGGCTCGCCGATCCGGCCGCCTATCTGGAGCGGCTGCACACCGCCACGGGCGGCTGCCGCACGGTCGTGGAGAAGATCCTCACCGGCGGGGAACGGCTGCCCCGCGACTGGACCTGCACCGGGACCACCGGCTACGACGCACTGCGCCACCTCGACGCCCTCTTCGTCTGCCCCGAGGGGGCGCGCAGACTGCGCGCGCACTACCGCGACCATGCCGCCCCGCCCCCGGACCGGGGCGGCGACTGGGCGGCGACGGTGCGCCGGGCCGCGTACGAGGTGCTGACGCACGGGCTGGCGGCGGAGGTGGAGCGGCTGGTGCGGGCGGCCGGGCGGATCGCCGCGGCGGACGGCGGCGACCACGCGCCCTGGGCGCTGCGCCGGGCGATCCGGGAGCTGCTGGTGCGGCTGCCGGTGTACCGCCCGTACCCGGCGCGGGCGTCCGGTGCCGCCCGGGACGCGGCCCTGCTGGACGCGGCGGCCCGGGGCGCCCGCGACGCGTTCCCCGTCGCGGCGGAGGCCCTGTCGGTGGAGCTGATCCGGACGCTGGCCCTGGGCGGGACGGAACGGGAGGGCGCGGACCGGGAGTTGGCCGGTACCGGGGGCGCGCCCGGGGAGGCCGAGGGGGCGTGCGCCGAGACCCCGGGCGCCCCGGACCCGGCTCCCGGGGGCGAAGCGCTCCGGGGCGAGGTGGCCGCGTTCGCCGCGCGGTTCGCACAGACCGCATCCGCCCTGTACGCCAAGTCCGTGGAGGACACCGCCGGCTACCGCCATCCGGCGCTCCTGTCCGCCTGCGAGGTGGGCGGCGACCCCGGACGGCCCGCGCTGGATCCGGAGGTGTTCCACGCGTACTGCGCGCACCTCCAGGCGGAGTGGCCGGAGACGTCGACGGTGCTCACCACCCACGACACCAAGCGCAGCGCCGATGTCCGGGCGCGGATCGCGGTGCTGTCGGAGTGCCCCGACCGGTGGCGCGACGCCCTGCACGAGGCGGGCGCGTGGCCCCGGGGCGGGCCGGAGGGCGGCCCCTCGGGTGAGCTGGAAGGCCATCCCCTGGGCGAGCCGGAAGCCGCTCCCCCGGGCGAGGCGGACGACGGCCCTCCGGGTGGCCCGGAGGCGCCGGATCCGCTGGTGGCGTGGCTCGGCTGGCAGAGCGCCTTCGGGCTGGGCTCACCGCCCGCCGGGGAATCGTCGAAGGCCGAGCGGCTGACGGCCGCGGTCCTCAAGTCCGTACGGGAGGCGGGGCTGCGCACCTCGTGGACCGATCCGGACACCGGCTACGAGGACGCCGTCGCGCGGTTCGTGCGCTCCGGGCCGGGCGGCCCGGCCGCCGCGGTGCTGCGGAAACTGGAGGACGAACTGACGCCGTTCCTCCGCGCCAATGTGCTCGGCGCGGCCCTGCTGCACCTGACGATGCCCGGCGTCCCGGACCTCTACCAGGACACCGAGCGGGAGTACGCCGCCCTGGTGGACCCGGACAACCGCCGCCCGGCCCGGCCGCTGCCCGCCCTCCTCGCCCGGCTGGACGACGGCGGCGCCCCGTCCGATCTGTCCGCCGAGAAGCTGCGGCTGACCGCCGCGGCGCTACGGCTGCGGCGCGCCCGCCCGCGCGCGTTCGGCGCGGACGGCTCGTACACGCCGCTGCGCGCCATGGGGCCCGCAGCCGGGCACTGCGTCGCCTTCTGCCGCGGTGGGGCGGCGGTCTCCGTCGTGACCCGGCTGTCGCTGCGCCTGGCGCGGTCCGGCGGCTGGCGGGGGACCACGCTGCGGCTGCCGGACGCGGGGCGGTGGCGGGAGGCGCTGACCGGCCGCACATGGGCGGGCGGTACGGCGGTGCGCCTCGACGAGCTGTTGGACGGGGCGCCGGTGGCGCTGTTGACGACGGAGTGAGCCGACGCGCACGGTCCCTCGCGCGCGCCCCGCGTGGCGGCCCTCCGAGGCCCCCGCCCGGAGCGCGCGGCGGACGGGCCCACGCCCCGCGTCACGCCGTCGGCCGCTCCCGCCGGTGGCGCCCCGGGTGCGGCGGTCAGCGCTCCGTCAGGACGTAGTCCATGGTGCCGAAACTGATGTGGTCGCCGGGGCCCACCGGGACCTCGCCGACCACCCGGAGGCCGTTGACACAGGTGCCGTTGGTCGAACCGAGGTCGCGCAGCATCCAGCCGCTGCCCTCGCTGCGGAGTTCGGCGTGGGTGCGGGAGACCGTCTCATGGTTGAGGCGCAGCCCGGCGCCGGGCGCCCGCCCTATGCTCAGCGGGATCGGCCCGGGCACCGGGAGCATCAGCTTCGGCAGCCGCTCCGTGCGCCATGCGCGGCGGATCCGCAGGTGGAACGCCGACACCCGGCCCACCGCCCGCAACAGCGCGCCCTGCACCCGGCCGCGGGTCTCCAGGTCGGCAGTGGCCAGGGAGAGTTCGGAGTGCTGCTGCGCGGTGAGAACCAGCTCCAGCCGACGCAGAAAGGTGTCCTGCGACAGTCGTCCCTCCGCGGCACCCTCGCGCAACAGATGCAGCGCACGTTCCCGGTCCGCGTCCGACGGGCGCGCCGGTCGGGCGGGGAAGTCGAGCGAAGTCATGCGGTGATTCTGCGGGGCGGGTGACCCGCTGTCCAGGCGAGGTGGCCGTTCCGGCCGCCCGGGGCGCGTCCCTGACGTCGTACCAGATCGCGGCCCCGGCACAGGCATGCGTACGGGGTTGTCGGGCTCGCCCCGGTACGGGCCCCGACGGGCACCCTGGAGCGAGCCGGTACAGCGCACGGGCCGGGCGACGGCGCGCGCGACGACCGGCGCGCCGGGAGCGCGACCCGGCGGGCGGCGGCGCGCGCGGATGCCCGCGCGCCCCCGGCGTCACCGGTGACGGAGACTGTCACCATGCCCCTGCGTATCGCCGACCTGCTGGCCCGGACGGACCTCGCGCTGTCCCCCGGCTACGACGTCCCGCCGCCGCTGCGGGACCGTGCCATCGAGGCGGCGACCGTCTCCGACCTGCTACGGCCCGGTAAATGGCTGCAGGGCGGCGAGTTGCTGATGACCATCGGGCTGCTGCTGCCGGACGACGTGGACGGCTGCCGGGAGTACGTCCGTGACGTCGCCGGGGGCGGCGCCGCGTGCCTGGCGCTCGGCCTCGGGCACGACCTGCGCTACCAGGAGGCGCCCCGGCCGCTGATCGACGCCGCGCGGGAGGCCGGGCTGCCGCTGCTGACCGTCCCGGACGAGGTGCCGTTCATCGCCGTCACCAAGGCGGTCTTCGCGGCCCGGGCCGAGGAACGGCGCGCGGCGCTGCACCGGTCCTTCGCCACCCAACGGCGGCTGACCGCCGCGGCGGTCGGCGGCGGGCTGCCGACCGTGCTGCGGGAGTGGACCGCCGCCACCGGGGTGGGCGCCGCCGTCCTCGACCCGTTGGGCCGCCCCCTGGCGACCGGCGCGGGCCCCGGGGACGACGCGCCGCCCCCGGACGCGGCACGCGACCTCATCGACCGGGTCGCCACCCAGGGGCTGCGCACCAGCGCCACCAGCGCGGCGGACGGGCGCCACCTGGAGGTGCAGCCGCTCGGCGCCCGGCGGCTGCGCGGACTGCTGCTGCTCACCGGCCGCCCGGACGGCGCCGCCCGCGCCGTCGTGCCCGGCCTCGTCTCCCTGCTCTCCCTGGAGCTGGAGCGCCGCCATCTGCGGGACGAGCCGGAGCGCCGCCGCCGCTCGGCGCTACTGTCCGAAATCCTCGCCGACGACGGGCCGACCGCCGAACGCGCCGATGCCCTGCTGGCCTCGGCGGGCCTGACGGCCGGGCGGGTACGGGGCATCGCCGTCGAGGCGCCCGGCGGGCCGGACGAGGCGGCGCGGGCGGCGGCCGCCCAGGACCTCGCCGCCGATCTGGCGCTGGCCCTGCCCGGCGGCCTGGTCCGGGTCCTCGGCGGGGTGGTCGAGGCGGTGGCCGGGGAGGAGTGCGATGTCCGGGAGGTGCTGGGGCGGTTCGCGCCGGGCCGCCCGGCCGGTATCGGGCCGGCCACCGTGCCCGTCTCCGCCCGGGTGTCGCTGCGTCAGGCCACCGGGCTGCTCGGCGTCAGCCGGGCCACCGGCGAACCGGCCGAGGCCCGCGGCTCCGGAACCAGCCGCCTGCTGCTGGACCTCGGCGACCGGCCGACGCTGCTCGGCTACGCCGACACCGTGCTGGGCCCGCTCGACCTCGCCGACCACGGCGCCGAACTGGTGGCGACCCTCACCGCGTGGCTGGAGACCGGCGGCGCCTGGGACGCCACCAGCCGCCGCCTCGGCGTCCACCGGCACACCGTGCGCAACCGCCTCGACAAGGCCATGGACCTCACCGGACGCCGCCTCGACGACCCGGACGACCGCTTCGACCTGTGGCTCGCCACCCGCATCCGCCGGGGCACCGCCCCGTAACGTCCGCCCTCGGGCCACCCGGGCACCTCCCACGGACACCGGGCCACCCGGGGCACCACCGGCACCGGTCGGCCCAGGGGCGGCCGTACGGACACCGGCCCACCCGGGGACAGCCGTAGGGACACCGGCCCACCCGGAGACGGCCGAAACGGACGCCGGGACAGCGCCCGACCGGCCCGGGCGCGCTCCGCCGGTCCGGTCCGACGCGCCCCTGCCGCACCGGGAGCCCCTTCCCTCC
>NZ_VKJP01000100.1 GCF_007280575.1 Streptomyces benahoarensis | reverse complement strand
GAGGGGTACGGGGCGGGCGGTCCGGGGACGTGGACCGCCCGCCCCGGCGGTCACTTCGGGGGCAGCGGCACGCCCGCGGCCTTCGCCACGTCGGCGAGCATGTGCGCGGCCGCCTGGATGCCGATGCCGGACATCCAGGTCTCGTCCGGGACCTCGAAGACCTTGTGGTGCTTCACGGCGGGCAGGCTCTTCCAGACCGGGTTGGAGGTGACGTCCTTGCGCTGGGTCTTCTCCGGCACGTCCGCGACGGTGACGAACACCAGGTCGGCGTCGGCCCGGTCGATCTCCTCCGGACCGACGTCGGCCATCGTCTTCGCCGGGTCGGTGGAGCGCTGCGACGCGGGCCGCTTCAGCCCGATGTCGTCGAGGACCACACCGCTGAACGACGACCGCTGGTAGAGGCGGGTCGGCCCGGCGATGAAGCGGACCACGGAGGCGGTCGGCATGGTGCCGTGGTTCTTCTTCCGGATGGCCTCGCCCAGGTGGTGGGCGCGCTCCTGGTAGCTCGCCATCGCCGCGTCGGCCTTCTTCTCCAGGCCCAGCGCGCGGGCGTGGACCGTGAGGTTGGCCTTCCAGGGGCCGCCGGTCGTCTCGGTGAAGACGGTCGGGGCGAGCGCCTTCAGCTTGTCGTAGACCTTCTCGTGGCGGACCTTCGACGACAGGATCAGATCGGGCCGCAGGCTCGCGATCTTCTCCAGGTTGGGCTCCAGCAGCGGCCCGACGTCGGTGACGCCGCCGATCTTGGACCTGAGGTACGCGGGGAAGCCGCCCTCGGTCTTCATGTGCGGTGAGACCGCGCCGACCGGGTCGACGCCGAGCATCGTGACGTCGTCCAGCTCACCGGTGTCCAGCACCACGACCCGCTTCGGCTTCGACGGGATCGTCACGTCCCCCATCGCGGTCTTGACGGTACGGGGGAAGGCGCCGCCCGCGGTGTCCTTCGCCCCCTCGTCGGTGGCGCCGCCGCCGCACGCGGCGAGCGAGACGGTGCCCAGGACGGTGGCGAGCAGCGCGGCGACGAACCGGCGACGGCCGCGCGGTACGGATCTGTTGACCATGAGTGATGTCTTCCTCGGTCGGCGGTGTACGGGATACGGGGGTGGTTCAGGCGGTCACAGCGCAGCGCCGGGCGGCCCGGCCCAGGGGGACGACCAGCGGAGTGCCGGTCTCCGGGTCGGGGATCACCCGGCACTCCACGCCGAACACCGACCGGACCAGCTCCGCGTCCAGTACGTCGGCGGGGGCGCCGGACGCGGCGAGGCGTCCGTCCTTGAGGACGACGAGGTGGTCGGCGTAGCGGGCGGCCTGGCCGAGGTCGTGCAGCACCATCACCACGGTCCGCCCGGCCTCGGTGTGCAGTTCGGCGACGAGGTCGAGGACGTCGAGCTGATGGCGCAGGTCCAGGAAGGTGGTCGGCTCGTCGAGCAGCAGCAGATCGGTGTCCTGGGCGAGCGCCAGCGCGATCCAGGCGCGCTGGCGCTGCCCGCCGGAGAGCCGGTCGACGGGCTGGTCGCGCAGGACGTCGGTGCCGGTGCGGGCCAGCGCCGCGTCCACCGCCGCCTGATCCGCCGCCGACCAGGGACTGAGCAGTTTCTGATGCGGATAGCGGCCGAGCCGGACCAGCGCCTCGACGGTGATCGCCTCGGGCGTGACGGGCTGTTGCGGCAGCAGCCCCATGCGCAGCGCCAGCGCCTTCGCGGACATCCGGTGGATGTCGGCGCCGTCCAGGGTGACGGTCCCGGCGGCCGGGGCGAGCAGCCGGGTCAGACCGCGCAACAGGGTCGACTTGCCGCAGGCGTTGGGCCCGACGACGGCGGTGACGGCGCCGCCCGGCAGCTCCAGGTCGAGGCCGCCGACGACCAGCCGGTCGCCGTAGCGCAGATCGAGGCCGTGGGTGGCGAGCCGGTCGGCGGTCATCGGGCACTCCTGTGGACGGAACTGCTCTGACGGATCATCAACACCAGCAGCCAGGGCGCCCCCAGGGTGGCGGTGACCACCCCGACCGGCAGCCCGCTGACCGGCAGCAGGTACTGCGCCACCAGATCGGAGGCGAGCAGCAGAACGGCGCCGGCCAGGCCGGTGAGGGCGAGCGTCGCGGCGGTCGGCGGCCCGGCCAGGAACCGCACCAGGTGCGGCACGGCCAGCGCGACGAACGCCACCGGGCCGGTCAGCGCCGCCGCCAGCGACGCCAGCGCGATGGCGGTGACCAGGATCTGCAGCCGGGCGGCGGAGGTCCCAAGGCCCAGCGCACCGGCCGAGTCGTCGCCGAGGTCCAGCACGGCCAGCCGCCGGTGCTGCGCGAACGCCACGGCCAGCGCGAGGGCCACCGCGCCCCCGGCGGCGCCGACCTCGGCCCAGGTCCGGCCGTAGACCGAGCCGGTGGTCCACTGGAGCGCGGACCCGGCCAGCTCGGTGGGGAAGCGGACCACCATGAAGTTCACCGCGGCCGACAGGCCCGCCTGGACCGCGAGGCCCACCAGCACCAGCCGGGTCACCCCGGCGCCCGACCGCCAGGCGAACGCGCCCAGCAGCACGGCGGCCAGCACTCCGCCGCCGAGCGCGGCGGGCGGGATCAGGGCCTGCGGCGCCCCGGCGGCCAGCATCGCGACCGCCCCGAAGGACGCCCCGCCGGTCACGCCCATCACGTCCGGCGAGGCCAGCGGGTTGCGGAACAGCCGCTGGAGCAGCGCCCCGGCCACCGCCAGACCGAGCCCGGCGACGACCGCCGCGGCCATCCGCGGCGCCCGGAACTGCTGCACCACGACCACATCGGCCCGCTCGCCCAGACCGAGCAGCCCCTTGAGCGCCACCACCGGCCCCAGCGGGATCTCGCCGACCGCCACGGACGTGACGATCAGCGCGAGCAGCGCCACCGCGGCGAGGGCGAGGAGCAGCAGGGTGCGCCGCGGCCCGTGCACCCGCCGGGCCGCCGGGCGCCCCGGCGCCCGCGGAAGATCTCGTACGTCGGTCACCGCGCCGCCTTCCGGGCCAGCAGGGCGAGCAGCGGTGCGCCCAGGAAGGCGCTGACGATGCCGACCTGGAGTTCGGAGGGGCGGATCACCACGCGCCCGAGGATGTCCGCGGTCAGCAGCAGCAACGGCCCGGCGACCAGACAGCCGGGCACCAGCATCCGGTGGTCGGAGCCGAACAGCTGCCGCACCAGATGCGGCGCGGCCAGCCCGATGAAGGCGATCGGCCCGACCACGGCGACGGCGGAGCCCGCCAGCAGCACCACCGCGAGCCCACCGGCCAGCCGGATCTTCGCCACCGGCACGCCCAGCGCTTGCGCGCAATCGTCGCCCAGCGCCAGCGCGTTGAGCGCCGGGGCGATCGCCAAGGCGACGACCAGGCCGATCACCAGCGTGGGCAGCACCGGCAGCAGCACCGACAGCGGCCGCTCCGCGAGCGATCCGGCCAGCCAGAACCGCGCCTCGTCGAGGGTGCGGCGGCTCGCCAGCATCACCGTCGACGTCCAGGACAGCAGCACCAGTTGGAGCACGGTGCCGCCCAGCGCGAGCCGTACGGGGTCGAGGTCCCCGGCGCGCCGGGCCAGCGCCTGGGCGAAGAGCGCGGCGGCCGCGGCGCCCGCGAACGCGAACCACACGTACTGGCCCGGCCGGGTCAGATGGAGCGCGTAGATGGCGGTGACGACGGCGAAGCCCGCACCGGCGTTGATGCCGAGGGTGGTGGGCGAGGCCAGCGGGTTGCGGGTGATGCCCTGGACGACGGCCCCGGCGACGCCGAGCGCCGCGCCGACCGCGAGCCCCACCAGGGTGCGCGGCAGCCGCAGTCCGGTGACCACCAGCGCGTCGCGGCCGTGGGCGGTGCCGGTCAGGGCGTCCAGCACGGTGGACAGCGGTACGGAGCGGGTGCCCCAGGCGAGGCTGAGGGCGGCGCAGAGCGCCAGCGCGGCGAGCCCGGCGGCAGCCCATGGCAGGCGCCGCAGCAGAGCCGGTAGGGCCCGCGCGGACGCCGAACGGTCCCCGGTAGCTGGGGGTTTGGTCGTCAACACGCGTCGTGACATTAGGTTAGGCAAACCTAAAGGCGCAAGTGGCGAGTCGGGGATCCGGTGAAACGTCCGCATCTGCCCCGCGCTCGCCCCACCGGCGCAGCGGGCATCACCCCGGATTCCCGGCCCCCCCGCGCGCGAACGCCGCTCACCCCCCCGGACCGGCAACGCGAAGGCGGCCGCCGGTCCGGAACCGACGGCCGCCTGCGGGGCGGGGATCAGCGGCCGAAGGTCCGCTCGAAGCGCTGGAAGGCGCCCTCCTGACGCCACTCCGCGGCCGCCTTCGGACTGGCGTCGAGCAGCCGGCGGCACTCAGGCCCCGGCACCGGACTGCCAGGGCGCACCCCGCGGCAGGCGCCGACCGTGCGGTAGCCGTCACGGGTGGGGTTGCCCCGCCACAGATCGGCCCCCGGCAGGAAGCCGTACTCCAGGGACGCGCGGGCGAGGTCCTTCAACTCCGGGTACGACAGACCGTAGGTCCGGGCGGCGTACGCGTACTCGTGGCTGATGTCGGTACGGCTGATGCCCGGATCGTCGGTGGCCAGCACGACGGGCACGCCGAAGGCGCGGTACGTCGCAAAGGGATGGGCGGCGCCGCGGACGCCGAGGATCTGGGCGTTGCTGGTGAAGGGGACCTCCACGGGGATCTCCCGGGCGGCCATGGTGCGGGCGGTGCGCTGCCAGCCGTCCTCGTGGACGAGGTCCACGCCGTGGCCGATGCGGTCGGCGTGGGCGACGTCGACCGCCTCCTGGATGTGGAATTTCAGCTCCTGCGGCTTGACCAGGCCGGGCCACAACTCGCCCGCGTGCAGCGTCACATGGGCCTTGGGGTAGATCCCGCGCAGATACCGCACCATGCGCATCTGGAGCCGGTAGTCGCGCAGCGCCCGCTCCCCGTCCTCCGGCTGGACGAGGTTGACCGCGACGAAGCGCTGGTCGCGCTCGGCCAGCCGCAGCCCGAGGGCCAGCTGCGTGAAGACCCGTTCCGGCGCGCTGCCCCGGGACACCTGGGAGATCCAGCGGACGGGCAGGCGGCATGCGGGCTCGGCACGGGCGGTGCCACAGCGGGCGGTGGCACGGAACTCGGCGTCCGTGGCGTCCGCCTCCCGGCGCGCCTCCGCGACGACGCCGTCGAGCCTGCCGCCGGCCACCAGCTTGGCGTGGAGCGCGGCGAGGTCGTCGTCCCAGCCGACCGCGTCGGCCAGCTTCTTCGCCCCGTCCGACGCGGGCGTGACCATCGTCTCCACGGAGAACTGGTGCTGTGCGGCGGCGGCGCCCGCGACCTGGGCGAGCTGCTTGCCCCGATGGCGCCACGTCACCTCGCCGAACTTGCCGAAGGCGTCGAAGAAGTGGTCGTGGCCGTTGCCGTCGGCGGGGAAGTCCTGCATCGACCAGGCGCGGACGAGCGCGTCGTGGAACGCGCGGTCGCGGCGGGCGTCGGCGGCGGGCCGGGCGCCGGGCCCGCACGGCGGGCGGACGGCGGTCATCGTGGCGGTCTCGACGCACAGCCCGTCCTCGGCCGCCTGCCCGATGAGGTACTCGGGCGTGACCGCGCCGGACAGGTGATTGTGCAGGTCACCGCCCTTGGGCAGCTGGCGGAAGAAGGCGCGCAGCGCACCCGGGGCGTGGCGGATGGAGGCCAGATGGGCGTCTGTGGACCGCTCCGCCGCGGTCACTGGACGGACGGCGGGAACCGCGGCCCGGCCGCCGTCCGCGGAGGGCGGGCCGGCGTGGGCGACAGGCCCGGCGGACAGGGTGGCCACCAGGGCGAGGGCGCCGAGTCCGGCGACGACAAGGGTGCGGGGCCGGTGCCGGCCCGGAGTATTCACAGGAGTCACCTCCACATGATCGTGGCCGGACGCCCGCCGCGTCCGGCGCCGGGCCTCCGGTCACCCGAGTGGGTGACGGCGAACGGCCCTGCTCCCAAGGGTGGTTGGGGGCAGGGCCGCTGCGGAAAGGGCCGGTCTCAACCCCGGGACGCCTTCGTCCCGACGCCCTCCCGGCCCGGCTCCGTACGGGCCGCGGGCACCTGAGCGGTCACCCGGCCGTTCTCGGCGAGCACCACGATCGCGTCGTCCGCGCGCAGCGAAAGCGGCGCGGTCTTGGGCGGGTTGAGGACGACCCCGTACCCGGGCGGGGTGTCGCTCTCGTTGGCGCGGCGGTAGCCGATGGCGGTCTCCCCGCGCTGCCGGGCCGCCTCGATGACCGTCGCGAAGTTGGCCGGGGTGTCCGGGGCGAGATAGCCACTGGCCGGCTTCAGGTAGATCTCCGATCCCTCGGGATCGAAGAGATCACTGAAGACGGCGTACAGATGCCGGTCCTCGACGAGCTGGGTCAGCAACAGGCTGATGATCTTGGTGCTGACGATGAAGTCGTCCGCCTTGGTGACCTGCGCGATCTCGCGGTTGGCGTCGCTGTTCATCTCCGTGACGATCGAGTACGGGGTGCCGGTGCGGGTGGCGATGTCCCGCAGGTGCAGCAGCGTCACCAGCGTGCGGTCGTCGGCCCGGCCGGAGCCGATGTCGTCGTCGGTCAGCACGATGATGTGGCGGTAGCGGTCCAGGCCCAGCGCCTCCAGCGACGGCCGGTGCGTCGGCTCGCAGCGCAGAAAGCCGACGGTGAGGTTGTCCAGACCCTCCCGGGGCAGGGCCGCGGGCTCACACGGTGCCGCGACGTCGATCAGCGAACCCGGCTCCACCAGCCGGTCCAGCAACGTGATGATCTTCGCCGCGCGGGAGTTCCAGCCGATGACGAGCGTGTGATCGGGCTCCGACTGCCCGCCGGCCCCCGAGGTCATCGCCTGCTCGACGATGTCCGGCCGGGTCTGCGCCCGCCGGATCAGCAGATCGTCCTCCGCGATCACCAAAATCTCGTCCCCGTCCGAAATCACCGCGTCCATCGGCGGGTTGACCTGCACCTCCCCGCTCTCCCGGCGCAGCCCGACGGGCACGCCGAGGTCGAACCCGTTGAGCGCCTCCCCGTACGTGCCACCGGCCAGGGTCCCCGCGGGACAGGGATAGATCTCATTGCCCACAAAGCTGAGCAGTTCGTTGAAGACGGCCGACAGGCCGGACTGCCGGTGCGACTGCACGATCAGCCGTACGGCGATGTCGTCGGCGTCGATGACGAGCGCGGTCTCCCCGGCCGCGAGCCGCGCAGCCGCCAGGTTCGGCGAACTCTGCACCGCCGCCACGATGTTGGGCCGCTCGCCCTTCCAGACCCGGCTGTTGAGGAGTAGCAGCACCTTGATGACCTCGGTGTCGCTGTCGTCCCCGACAGGCGGCAGCACCATGACGGACTTGGCCGCGTCCAGGCTCACCAGCTCCAGGTCCTGCCGCTGCAACGGGCTGCCGGAGCGGCAGATCACCCGCGTACGGCCGGTCTCGGGGATCCGGCGGCGGATCTCCTCCTCCATCTTGACCTTGTCCCGGTCGGCGAGGATCACCACACACGAACGCCGCTCGCTCTGATTGGCCTCCACCAGCTCCGCGAGCACCGTGAACACCTGCTCCGACCAGCCCAGCACCACGGTGTGCCCGCGCTCGACCAACCGCGACTTACCGCGCCGCAGTTCCTCGATCCGGGCCTCAAGTCCGGTCGTCAGCACACCGATCAGGGCGCTGACGATGAAGATCCCGCCGATCGTCACGATCAGCATCAGCCCGAGAAAGACCGGACCGCCGGTGTCCCCGCCCATCGTGCCGGGATCGAGCGTGCGCAGCACACTCATCCAGACCACACCCGGCCAGCCGCCGTTCTTCTCCGTGTCCTCGTTGGTGAAGAGCACCACCAACACGGTCACCGCGGCGATCAACATCACCGAGGCAAGCCCCAGCCAGCCGATCAGCGCGGGGGTACCCCGGTCCATCGTCCCGTCGAACCAGTACCGCAACCGGCCCCGCAGGTCCCGCAGTTTTCTGCCCACCGAAAATCTCCCTCACCGTGACCGGTTTCCCCCGCGCCCCGGCACCGTCACCACTTTTCAAGATCAGTTAACCGTGGTCCGGTACGGCACAAGGAAGTTGAGGGGGTGATTGACCCGTTCGGGAGCTTTGGACGGGATCAAGCCAGGGGGGAGCGAACATGTTTCGGGACGGGTGACGCCCCCGCGTCCACGGGGTGACGGGATGCGGGGGCGCGGCGGTACGTGCTGAGGGAGGGCCCGATGTGCTGAGGGCGGCCCCGGGACGGCGTCGCTCAGATATCCCGAAACGTCTCGATCTGCGCCCCGATCGAGTTGAGGCGTTCGGCCAGGTCCTCGTAGCCGCGGTTGATGACGTAGACGTTGCGCAGGACGGACGTGCCCTCGGCGGCCATCATGGCGAGGAGGACGACGACGGCGGGGCGCAGGGCCGGGGGGCACATCATCTCGGCCGAGCGCCAGCGGGTGGAGCCGTCGACCAGGACGCGGTGCGGGTCGAGCAACTTCACCTGGGCGCCGAGGCGGTTGAGGTCGGTGAGGTAGATGGCGCGGTTGTCGTAGACCCAGTCGTGGATCAGGGTCTGGCCCTGTGCGGCGGCGGCGATGGCCGCGAAGAACGGGACGTTGTCGATGTTGAGGCCGGGGAACGGCATCGGGTGGATCTTGTCCAGCGGTGCCTGGAGCTTGGAGGGGCGGACCGTCAGGTCGATCAGCCGGGTGCGGCCGTTGTCGGCGGGGTACTCGGCGCTGCGTTCGTGGTCGAGGCCCATCTCCTCCAGGACCGCCAGTTCGATCTCCAGGAACTCCACCGGCACGCGCCGGATGGTGAGTTCGGACTCGGTGACGACGGCGGCGGCCAGCAGGCTCATCGCCTCGACCGGGTCCTCGGAGGGTGCGTAGTCGACGGTGCGGTCGATGTGGGCGACGCCGTGCACGGTGAGGGTGGTGGTGCCGACGCCCTCGACCCGTACGCCCAACTCCTCCAGGAAGAAGCAGAGATCCTGGACCATGTAGTTGGAGGAGGCGTTGCGGATGACGGTGGTGCCGTCGTGGCGGGCGGCGGCCAGCAGCGCGTTCTCGGTGACGGTGTCGCCGCGTTCGGTCAGGACGATCGCGCGGCGCGGGGTGACGGTGCGGTCGACCTCGGCGAGGTAGACGCCGTCGGTCGCGGTGATCTCCAGCCCGAAGTGGCGCAGCGCCGTCATGTGCGGGGTGACCGTACGGGTGCCGAGATCGCAACCGCCCGCGTACGGCAGCCGGAAGTGGTCCATGCGGTGCAGCAGCGGGCCGAGGAACATGATGACGCTGCGGGTGCGGCGGGCCGCCTCGGTGTCCATCGCGGCGAGGTTCAGTTCGGCGGGCGGCACGATCTCCAGGTCGTTGCCGTCGTTGATCCAGCGGGTGCGTACGCCGATGCTGCCCAGGACTTCGAGGATGCGGTAGACCTCCTCGATCCGGGCGACCCGGCGCAGGGTGGTGCGGCCCGCGTTGAGGAGCGAGGCGCAGAGCAGTGCGACGCAGGCGTTCTTGCTGGTCTTCACCGCGATGGAGCCGGAGAGCCGGCGGCCGCCGACCACGCGCAGGTGCATCGGTCCGGGGAAGCCGAGCGAGACGATTTCGCTGTCGAGGGCCTCGCCGATCCGGGCGATCATCTCAAGGCTGATGTTCTGGTTGCCGCGTTCGATGCGGTTGACCGCGCTCTGGCTGGTGCCGAGAGCGTCGGCGAGCTGCGTCTGTGTCCACCCACGGTGCTGCCGGGCGTCACGGATCAGCCTGCCGATACGTTCGAGGTAGTCGTCTGCCATGACATGACCGTATCTCAGATATGAGATGTGTTCATTTTCGCTAGTTGTTCTACTACTATGCGAATAACTGGAGGCTGACATGAAACCTGCCACTCCCTTCACCCGTCCCCCGACCGACACCCTGCGGGTCGCGATCGCCGCGTTCCCCTTTCTGGTCGCGGTCGCGGTCGCCGTCGTCGTCGGCGTCCACCACAAGACTGCCGACCGGTTGCCCGATCCGCTCGCCACCCATTTCGGTGCCGACGGCACCGCCGACGGCTTCACCTCGGCCCGTGGCTTCGTCACCGGAGTGGTCCTGGTGCTGCTCGCCCTCGGGGCCGGCGGCGCCGTCCTCGCCCGGGTCCGGCGGCTGGCACCGGCCGCGCCCTGGGTGCTCGCCACGGGCTGGTTCCTGGCCGCCACCCTCGCCGTCCCGACCTGCCTGACGTTGCTGGCCAACGCCGGTGCCGGTCAGGCGCACGCGGCCCGGATGCCGCTGTGGCAGGTGCTCGTGGCGATCGCCGCCGGGCTGCTCGCGGGCGCCGTCGGGCTGTGGCTCGGGGGCCCGCGGCCGCGCCCGGAGCCGACGGGTCCGCAGGGCGCGCCGCGGCTGGCGCTCGCGGCGGGGGAGCGCGCCGGGTGGACCCGTACGACGGGCTCCCCGCTGCTCGCCGCCGTCGGCCTGGTCACCTGCTGCGCCGGGCTGTATCTCGCCTTCGTGGCCGGGCCGTTCGCCGGTGTCGCGCTGTGCGCCGCGGGCGCGCTGACCGGTGTGCTCGCCTCGGTGCGGGTGACCGTCGACCGGCGCGGGCTGGCGCTCGCGCCCGCGCTGCTGCCGTACGCTTTCCGCCGCATCCCCCTCGACCGGGTCACCGAGGCCACCTGCAGAAATATCGACCCGTTCGCCGAGTTCGGCGGCTGGGGCTACCGCGTTCGCGCACACGGCAGCGGGCTGGTGCTCCGATCGGGTGAGGGGATCGCCCTGCGGCTGCGCGGCGGCCGCGAATTCGTGGTGACGGTCGACGACGCGGCGACCGCCGCCGCGCTGCTGAACACCCTGCTCGACCGCGCCCGTCCGGACCGAGGTGACTGAGTGCTGTTCCGGGTCGACCCCCGTTCCACCGTGCCGCTCGGTGACCAGATCGCCGCCGCGGTCCGCGGCGCCATCGCCGACGGCTCGGTCCGCGCGGGCGAGCGCCTGCCCGCCGGGCGGGAGCTGGCCGCCTCGCTCGGCGTCAACGTCCACACCGTCCTCCGCGGCTACCAGCGCCTCAAGGAGGAGGGCCTGATCGAACTCCGGCGCGGCCGCGGCGCGGTGGTCACCGGCGTCGCGTCCCCGGCCCGCGCCCGCCTAGGCGAGGCGGCCGACCGCCTCATCGCCGAGGCCCGGCGGCTCGGTCTGAGCGACGATGAGATCGTGGGCGTGGTGCGTCAGGGGCTGGCTCCGCGCTGACCTGCCCGTACGGCGGCGGGGGCGGCCGGGGTCAGGCCCCGGTCGTCCCGTCCACGGCCTCGCGCAGGAAGTCGGCGTGCCCGTTGTGCCGCGCGTACTCGTGGATCAGATGCAGCATCACTGTCCGCAGTGACACCTCCTCGCCCCACCGGGCCGCGTGGTACGCGGTGTCGAGGGACGGGGCGGCCGCCTCGATGCGGCGGGCGTGCGCCACCTCCGCCTCCCACGCGGCGAACGCCTCCGCCCGCGCGCAGCCCCGCGCGTCGTACGCCGCCTGGTAGTCGCCCTCCGGCGACCAGGCCAGCGGGACGTCCTCGCCGCCCACCACCCGCCGGAACCACGCCCGCTCCACCTCGGCCAGGTGCCGCACCAGCCCGAGCAGCGAGAGCGTCGAGGGCGGACTGGCCCGGCGGCGCAGCTGCTCGTCCGTCAGGCCGTCGCACTTCATGACGAGCGTGGCGCGGTGGAAGTCCAGGTACGCGCGGAGCGTCTCCCGCTCACCGCCGGTGCGCGGCGGATCGATCCGTTCGACGGCCATGGGTCCCCCGTTCCCGGCCCGGGCCCCGGAGGACCGCGGGCGCGGCACCCGGCCGGGCAGCGGCCCGAACCTACCGCCCGCACCGTGCCCCCGTCCCGCCGACCGCGGTGACGCGCGCGAACTCACCGGCTCCGTGCCCCGACCCGAACGGCCCCGTGTGCGCGCGGATGCCCGGCCCCGGGCCTACGTTCGTGCTCGCGGCGGAACGCGCGATGCGGTATCGGGCCCGCCGGGGCATGACCGGACCGCGGCGATGTACTAGAGTTATCTCGACATCGAGATATCTGCCCCAAGGCGTACCGTCGCCGCGCCAGTAAGGCGCGCCTAACTAAGGCTCACCTTACCGGATCGGTGCGGACCTGCGACGGCAGGATGCGGTGGTACGCGCGAATTCATGCATGAAGGAGACTGTCGTGTCGGCGAACAGCTTCGACGCCCGCAGCACGCTGCAGGTGGGCGACGAGTCGTACGAGATCTTCCGGCTGGACAAGGTGGAGGGCTCCGCCCGTCTGCCCTACAGCCTGAAGGTGCTGCTGGAGAACCTGCTCCGCACCGAGGACGGCGCGAACATCACCGCCGACCACATCCGGGCGCTGGGCGGATGGGACTCCCAGGCCCAGCCCAGCCAGGAGATCCAGTTCACGCCGGCCCGCGTGATCATGCAGGACTTCACCGGTGTCCCCTGCGTCGTCGACCTCGCCACCATGCGTGAGGCCGTCAAGGAGCTCGGCGGCGACCCGGCGAAGATCAACCCGCTCGCCCCGGCCGAGCTGGTCATCGACCACTCCGTCATCGCCGACAAGTTCGGCACCAGCGACGCCTTCGCCCAGAACGTCGAGCTGGAGTACGGCCGCAACCGCGAGCGCTACCAGTTCCTGCGCTGGGGCCAGACCGCGTTCGACGAGTTCAAGGTCGTCCCCCCGGGCACCGGCATCGTCCACCAGGTCAACATCGAGAAGCTGGCCCGTACGGTCATGGTCCGGGGTGGCCAGGCGTACCCCGACACCCTGGTCGGCACCGACTCGCACACCACCATGGTCAACGGCCTCGGCGTCCTCGGCTGGGGCGTCGGCGGTATCGAGGCCGAGGCCGCGATGCTCGGCCAGCCCGTCTCGATGCTCATCCCGCGCGTCGTCGGCTTCAAGCTGACCGGTGAGCTGCCGGCCGGTACCACCGCCACCGACCTCGTGCTGACCATCACCGAGATGCTCCGCAAGCACGGTGTCGTCGGCAAGTTCGTCGAGTTCTACGGTGAGGGCGTCGCCGCCACCTCGCTCGCCAACCGCGCCACCATCGGCAACATGTCGCCGGAGTTCGGCTCCACCGCCGCGATCTTCCCGATCGACGACGAGACCCTGAACTACCTGCGTCTGACCGGCCGTGACGCCCAGCAGGTCGCGCTCGTCGAGGCGTACGCCAAGGAGCAGGGCCTCTGGCTCGACCCGGCCGCCGAGCCCGACTTCTCCGAGAAGCTGGAGCTGGACCTCTCGACGGTCGTCCCGTCGATCGCCGGTCCGAAGCGTCCGCAGGACCGCATCGTTCTCGCGAACGCCGCCGAGCAGTTCAAGCTGGACGTCCGCAACTACGTCGCCACCGCCGACGAGGCGGGCGAGGAGTCCTTCCCGGCCTCCGACTCCCCGGCCGTCCACCCCAACGGCGCGCCGTCCAACCCGGTCCAGGTCACCGCCCCTGACGGCACGACCTACACCCTCGACCACGGTGCGGTGACGGTCGCGGCCATCACCTCCTGCACCAACACCTCGAACCCGTACGTCATGGTCGCCGCCGCGCTCGTCGCGAAGAAGGCCGTGGAGAAGGGCCTGACCCGCAAGCCGTGGGTCAAGACCACCCTCGCCCCGGGCTCGAAGGTCGTCACCGACTACTTCGACAAGGCCGGTCTGACGCCGTACCTCGACAAGGTCGGCTTCAACCTCGTCGGCTACGGCTGCACCACCTGCATCGGCAACTCCGGCCCGCTGCCGGAGGAGGTCTCCAAGGCCGTCAACGACCACGACCTCGCGGTCACCTCGGTCCTCTCCGGCAACCGGAACTTCGAGGGCCGGATCAACCCCGACGTCAAGATGAACTACCTGGCGTCCCCGCCGCTGGTCGTCGCGTACGCCCTGGCCGGTTCGATGAAGATCAACATCACCGAGGAGGCGCTCGGCACCGACCAGGACGGCAAGCCGGTCTTCCTCAAGGACATCTGGCCGTCCGAGGCCGAGGTCAACGAGGTCGTGGCGAACGCCATCGGCGAGGACATGTTCAACAAGTCCTACGCGGACGTCTTCGCGGGCGACGCCCAGTGGCAGGCCCTGCCGATCCCGACCGGCAACACCTTCGAGTGGGACGGCGAGTCGACCTACGTCCGTAAGCCCCCGTACTTCGAGGGCATGGCGATGGAGCCGTCGCCGGTCAACGACATCGCGGGCGCCCGCGTGCTGGCCAAGCTGGGCGACTCGGTCACCACCGACCACATCTCCCCGGCCGGTGCCATCAAGGCCGACACCCCGGCCGGTAAGTACCTCACCGAGCACGGTGTGGAGCGCCGCGACTTCAACAGCTACGGCTCGCGCCGCGGCAACCACGAGATCATGATCCGTGGCACGTTCGCCAACATCCGCCTGCGCAACCAGATCGCGCCGGGCACCGAGGGCGGCTTCACCCGCGACTTCACCCAGGCGGACGCGCCGGTCTCGTTCATCTACGACGCGTCGCAGAACTACCAGGCCGCCGGTACCCCGCTGGTCATCCTGGCCGGCAAGGAGTACGGCTCCGGCTCGTCCCGCGACTGGGCCGCCAAGGGCACCGCGCTCCTCGGCGTCAAGGCCGTCATCGCCGAGTCGTACGAGCGCATCCACCGCTCGAACCTCATCGGCATGGGCGTCCTGCCGCTGCAGTTCCCCGAGGGCGCGTCCGCCGAGTCGCTGGGCCTGAGCGGCGAGGAGGCCTTCTCGGTCACCGGCGTCACCGAACTGAACGACGGCACCATCCCGCGCACCGTCAAGGTCACCACCGACTCCGGCGTGGAGTTCGACGCGGTCGTCCGCATCGACACCCCCGGCGAGGCGGACTACTACCGCAACGGCGGCATCCTGCAGTACGTCCTGCGGTCGCTGATCAACAGCTGACCTGGGACAACCC
The DNA here is from genome assembly GCF_007280575.1 of Streptomyces benahoarensis. Lineage (GTDB taxonomy): Bacteria > Actinomycetota > Actinomycetes > Streptomycetales > Streptomycetaceae > Streptomyces > Streptomyces benahoarensis. The sequence goes on along the minus strand of NZ_VKJP01000100.1, from coordinate 3,238 downwards.
GGCCGCCTGACGGCCGGAACGCCCGAAGGGCCGCACCCCGCTCGATCAGGGGGTGCGGCCCTTCTGCCTGCCGGGAGGTACGTCAGCTCAGCAACTCCACCTCCGCCAACGTCCCCCCGCCTTCCGGCACCAACCGGTAATGCCGGTACGCGGCCGGAGCCTGCACCGTGAAGGCCCGCGTCTGGTGGTCCCAGCGGAAGGGCTCGGCGGTGCGGTGGTCGAGGGGGCGCCAGTGGATGGCGTCGGGGGAGCCCTCCAGGGTCCAGCCCTTGGGGGCCGTGGTGCGGTCGGCCGAGGTGAGGGTGTACGAGGTGACCCGGGTGGCCTGGGGGAGGTCGACGCGGGTGGGGGTGAACGGTGCCGTGGTGGCGGAGGTGTTGTCGAAGAGCGGGCCGTCGGCCGGGTCGGTCACATCCGCGGGCGGGGCGGGCACCCGGTCGTCGTGGGTGAGGGAGGTCGGCGCGGCGTTCTTCCCGGTGCCCCAGGACGAGGGGCGGTCGCCCATCGTGAAGTCCAGGGTGGCGCCGCGGGCCAGCAGGGCGTGCGGCAGCGCGGTGGACGTCCAGGGCTTGCCGTTGACCCGCAGGCCCTGGACGTAGACGTTCCGGGCGCTGTTGCGCGGTGCGTTGACCACCAGATCGCGGCCGTTCTCCAGATGCACGGTGGCCTTGGTGAACAGCGGGGAGCCCACCGCGTACTCGCCCTGGCCCATCACCAGCGGAGAGAAGCCGAGGGCGCCGAAGAGATACCACGCGGACATCTCGCCGTTGTCCTCGTCGCCCGGGTACCCCTGGCCGATGTCGCTGCCGACGTAGAGCCGCGACAGCACCTCGCGGACCTTCGCCTGCGTCTTCCAGGGCTGACCGGCCGCGTCGTAGAGGTAGGCGATGTGGTGCGAGGGCTGGTTGCTGTGCCCGTACATGCCCATGCGGGTGTCGCGGGCCTCGGTCATCTCGTGGATGACGTCGCCGTAGGAACCGGCGAACTCCTTGGCCCCCGTCTCGGGCGTCGCGAAGTACGCGTCGAGCTTCTTCGCGAGGCCGGGCCGGCCGCCGTAGAGGTTGGCCAGGCCCCGGGTGTCCTGCGGCGCGGGGAAGGCGTATGTCCAGGCGTTGGTCTCGGTGTAGTCGTGGCCCCAGACGCGCGGGTCGAACTTCTCCGGCGGCAACCGCCAGGAGCCCTCCGCGTCGCGGCCCTGGAAGAAGCCGACCTGGGCGTCGAAGAGGCGGACGTAGTTCCGGGCCCGGCCCAGGAAGTAGTCGGATTCCTCCTTGTAGCGGGCCTGGTGGGTCCTGGCGTACAGGGCCTGTCCCATGCGGGCGATGCCGAAGTCGTTGAGATAGCCCTCCAGTGCCCAGGACAGGCCCTCGCGGGTGTCGGTGGCGGTGTAGCCGAGGAACGGTGAGGTGGTCATGCCCTTGCGGCCCACGCCGGACTGCGGCGGTGCCACGGTGGCGTTCTTCACCGCCGCCTCGTACGCGGCCTCCGCGTCGAAGCGCACGCCCTTGACGTACGCGTCGGCGAACGCCACGTCCGAGCTGGTCCCCGTCATCAGGTCCGCGTAGCCGGGGGATGACCACCGCGAGGTCCAGCCGCCGTCCTTGTACTGCTGGACGAAGCCGTCGACCAGCTTTCCGGCCCGGCCGGGGGTGAGCAGCGCGTAGGCGGGCCAGGCGGTGCGGTAGGTGTCCCAGAAGCCGTTGTTGACATGGACCGAGCCGTCGACGATCTTCGCGCCGGTGCGGGTCGGGGTGGACTCACCGACCGGCGGGGAGAACGGGCTGGCGTAGCGGGTGCGCGAACCGACCTGCTCCGCACCGGAGTTGGGGTAGAGGTAGAGCCGGTAGAGGTTGGAGTAGAGGGTGGTCAGCTGGTCGCCGGTCGCGCCCTCGACCTCGACGCGGCCCAGCAGGTCGTCCCACTGTGCCTGCGCGCGGCGCTCGGTGGTGGCGAACGGCGTCCCGGCGGGGATCTCCCGGTCGAGGTTGGCCTTCGCCTGGTCGGTGCCGATCAGGGAGGTGGCGAGCCGCAGCGTCACCGTCCGGTCCTTGCCGGGAGCGAAGCGCAGATAGCCGGTGACGTCCTTGCCGCCGCCCCCGTCGAGCCGTCCGCCCGTGGTGACGGGCGCGTCGAAGGTGCCGTGGACGAAGAGGCGGGTGGCGCCGGTGGACAGGCCGCTCTTGACGTCGGAGTAGCCGCTGACGGTTCCGTGCTTCACGTCGAGCGTGAGGCCGCCCTTGTTGTTGACGTTGTCGAAGATCAGGTTCGCGTCGTCGCCGGGGAAGGTGAAGCGCATCTGGGCGGCGTGGTCGGTGGGGGCGATCTCCGCCTTGAGGCCGTTGTCGAACGTCACGCCGTAGTAGTGCGGCCGGGCCGTCTCGTTCTCGTGGTGGAACGGCAGCGCGCGGGCGGTGCGCGAGGCGTCCGGGATGCCCGCCGCGGTGGACGGCATGACCTGGAACGTCTGCCGGTCGCCCATCCAGGGGCTGGGCTCATGGCTGGCGGCGAACGCCTGGAGGGTGGGGAGGTTGTCGGCGTTGTTCCTGCGGGCGTACTCGTAGAGCCAGTCCGTCGAGCCCGCGTCGGTCACCGGCGTCCAGAAGGTGAAGCCGTTCGGGACGGCGGTCGCCGGGAAGGTGTTGCCGCGCGAGAAGCTGCCGCTGGAGAGGGTGCCGCGGGTGGTTCTCACGTAGTCCGAGAGATGCGAGCGTGGCTTCTCGGGGGTCTTCCGGCCGAGGGTGAGATCGTCGATCCAGCCGCGGAACGCCGGGGCCTTGCGCGGTGCGCGCGGTGCGTCGTACGCGACGAGGATCCGGTCGACGGTCTTCCCGGCGGCGACCGCGCCGATGCGGGCGGTGCGCGCGTTCCACTGGTTGACGTAGAGCATCCGGGCGCCGGCCTGGCCGCGCGGCGTCAGGGGCGCCCCGTACTGGTCGGTGGCGCCCAGGTCGCTGAGGTACGTGCCGTCGGTGAAGGCGAGATCCACGGCGACATGGGTGGCCGGGTAGTCCGGATCGGCCGTGGCCATCTCCGGGAAGATCTTGTACGAGAGCGTGGTGTCCGCGGTGACGGGCGTGTGGACGGCGAAGACCTTGTTGTACGCGTAGCCGCGGCCGGACGCGGTGTGGGTCCCGGCGTACTCCAGGGCGTGACGGCCGGAGAACCCGGCGCCGTTCTTGGACGTCGGGGTGGACTCGGGCCCGGTGCCGGTGCGGGTGGCCATGCCCGGGGCGGCGGG